>NZ_CP113062.1:1856231-2165602 GCF_026625765.1 Frigoribacterium sp. SL97 | reverse complement strand
CGGCTTGTCGGTGAACGTGCCGTCGGTGATGCGCGGGTGCAGGGTCTCGAAGTTCGTCATGCCGACGTATGTGTGCGGCGACGATTTCGAGGTGTTGCGGTGGGTCTGTCAGAGGGTCAGTGGGTGGTGCCCCGGGGACGACGAAGCGCCCGCCGGCGGGGGCCGGCGGGCGCTGGTAGGACGGGCTGAGCTAGGGGGTCGGGGCGGCGGGAGCTGACGGGGCCGCACCCTCCTCGGAGCTGGGCGGGAGGTCGGTCACGGCCTTCGGGTCGTCAGGCTCAGCCATGACGATTCCGACGAGGTGATCGACCTTCTCAGCGGACTCGATGACGGAGTTGAACGCACTCGCCACGACGCCAGCGGCCGCAATGAGCGCGAGCAGCTTGATACGCAGCTTCGGCTTCCGGCGGAGCTCGGCGGCAACCGTGGGGTGCGCAACGATGAGCCCGACGGCACGGTCGCGCTCGAGCCCGACTGCTTCGATACCACCGGCACGACTGAGTGAAACGGCCTGACGGAAGGCAAGAGCCTGGTTCAGGAGAAGTAGCCGAAGATCGGGGGCTAGGTCATCGTCGTCATCGAGCGCTTTGACCAGCTCGTCAGCCAGATCCCTGACAGTTGTGAAGGTGTCGGTGGCGGCTTCGATGGCTGCGGCGTCTCCATCTCGTCCCTGGAACTCCCCTCGCAGGAAGTTGCTGAGGCCCTTGATCTCGGTCACGGCGTCGTCGCCGTACAGACGTGTGAACTCGTCGACAGCGCCATGCAGCATGCGCGTTCCCTGGTCCAGGGCAGTCGAGGCCTGGGTCAGGGCTCCCTCGAGGTCATCCTCGTCGAGGTACTGCTTGACCCTCGAAGGGAGTGAAGCGAAGGCGTCACGTGCGTGGTCGGGAAGGGCCAGAACTTCACTCACGCCCGCGAAGAAGTCGACGCTGTACTCGTCGACGCCAAGGTAGCCAGACCACGTCGCTGCGACGCCGACGCGGGACTGCTGCTTGCTGTGCCGCAGGAACTCGAAGAGCCGCCCCGCGGGGTTGAAGTGGTGGGGCGTCAGGTCCATGGACCAATCCAAGCACGGCCGACCGACACCGACGGCGTGCTGCTGCTGCTGCTGCTGCTGCTGCTACCGACGCAGAAGCGGCAGCCTGAGCGCGCTCGCCCGGGCGGTGACCTTCCCTGCCGGGACGTCGAACGCTCCGGCGATCGCTGCGGTATCCCCGCCGTGCTCGAGGTGCACGCAGCGGAACGTGTCCTCGGGCATGAGGAGCGCCATGGCGAAGTGGTACCCCTCGGTCCAGCCCTCGCCGGAGCTGTACGGGTAGTCGCGGCGGCGCTCGGTGGCAGCCTCGGCCTCGAGGCCGAGGCGGCGCCAGTGGAGGAGGTACCGGCCGACGCTGGCGGCCATCTCGAACCGGTCGTGGGCGGACGACGTGAGCGGTTGGAGAGAGACGGTGAAGTCGCCCTTGCCGCGGACGGTCAGGGCGTGCCGACCACCGGTCGCGTGCTCCCCTTCGAGGGCGCCGGCGACGACGTCGATGGTGCCGCCGAGGGTGCGCACCAGCTCGGCGACATCGACGGCGGTGTCGCTGCCGAGGTCGTAGATGCGGGCGATGCGGGCCGCGTGTTCGGAGATGCGGAACGGCGAGATGGTGTTGGTCACGGGCGCGCCTCCTGACGGGTCACGAGCTCTTCGACGAGGGCTGTGAGTGAGCTCAGCTCCGTCCGCTTCCGACCGATCATCCGGTCGAGGGTCGCGCTCTCTGCTGAGTGGCGAAGGAGGTGGCGACCCTCCTGGTCATCGCGATCGCGCAGGCGGTCGAGGGTGTCCCGGAGCGCGATGAAGCTGTCGAGGTCCCGTCGAGGTGCCTCGAGGAGTGCCCTTGCGTCGTTCAGGTCCAACGGTACGTCTCCCTAGAAGGGCGGCGTCGCGCCCACCGGCGTGAAGCCGTCGACGTCGTAGAGGTTCGTGGGTGCGCTCGGTTCGTTCATGCCTGTCCCATGCGCGGCACGTCGTCGGCTGCGGCGGCGAGGGTGTCGGCTGCGGCGAAGCGGACGTTGTCGTCATCGTCCTCGGCGAGGTGGTCGAGGAGGTAGGCGGGCAGGGAGGCGTTCCGGGCGGCGAGGAGGCGCTCTTCCGGGAACGCTTCGTCGAGGATGGCGAGCTGGGTGTCGATGGGGAGCTGGCCGAAGTTCGGGTTGAGGAGCAGCCCGATGTTGACGTGCAGGCGGTCGTCGATGAGGGTCTGCAGCTCCCCAGCGGTGGTGCGGGCGTCAGCTTGTGCTGCGGCGGCGATGGGGAGGCTTTCGTCGCGGGTCAGGTGGCGGAGGAGGGCGGCGCTGATGGGGCTGGCGTGCCCGGCTGCCCCGGTGAGCTGGTCGTAGGTCGCCTCCCACTCCGAGGTCCGGTCATCTGTCTCGGACCGGGCCTCGGGGTGGGAGTGGGCCTTGAAGTCGAACGCGGTGGTCACTGCGCGGGGGTGCTGCAGCTCGGTGAAGAACGTCATGCACCCGTACGTGTGCGGCTCGGCCTCAGGAGGCGAGGGCGAGGAAGCTGACCTCGGGGAGGCTCTGGGCCTTGTCGGCGAACTGCCCACCGGTGATGCCGGCCCCCGCGGGGACGCGTCCCTGCGCGCCACCGGAGCTGTGCTGCGCCGCGCGGCGGTGCTGCCTCTCCGCGTGGCGGCGCTGGAATCGTGCCTGGCGCTCCGCTTCGACGACGTTGGCTCGGAAGTCGTCGCACTCCACCGTCGTGCCGTCGGCGAGCGTGTACGGCGACGTCTCGGCTGGTGCCATCTTCGCTCCGAGCGGCCCGAATCCGGCGGTGGGGAAGTCGTTCCCCGTGCCGTAGCCGTCGGCGGCCGCGGCGACGAGTTCGGAGTCGTTGCCGTAGAGGGCGCCGCCGGTCTGGCGGGTCCACTTCACCGTGGCGAGGAGGGGGAAGAACGCCTTGGCCAGGTGAGAGTCGCGAGCTCGGGCGACGGCGTCGCCGCTCGGGTCGACGTCCCAGGTGACGGTGGCCTTGTCTCGGTCGAAGACGATGTGCACGTCTTCGTCGTCGAAGCGGGTGGTCCGGTTGGTGGGCAGGTCGAGGTCGTCGCGGCGGACACGTCGCGGGATGCGCGTCGGCTGGACTCCGGCGCCGACGAGGTCGTCGAGCTCGAAGGGGACGGGAGCTCCGGCCGCCTCCTGGTCGCTGCGGAACGACGCGTAGGCGGCGAGGTACAGCGACAGGGAACCACGCTGCTTGCGACTGAGGCTGAGCCAGAACTCCTGGGCGCGCGCGAACAGGCCCTCCTGGTGCGCCGTCTGAGCGTCGGCGAGGGCTTGCCGGAGGCGGGGGAGCTCGGCGGTCGGCAGCTTGATGACGCCGTGCTCCCACGCCTCGAACGACGGGTCAGGTTTGAGTATCACTGGTCGCCCCAGAGGTACTCGTCGTGCTTCTCGCCGAGGAACGCGCGGAGCTTGGCGTCCTGCTCGAGGACGGCCTCGTAGGAGGCGGTGACCTGCGCGGCCTCGCCTTCCATGTCGTAGCCGTACTGGTCGGCCCACTCTTCGACGTCGTCGACGTCGTTCAGGCCGGCGGAGTCGGACAGGAGCGCGTCGAGGACGGTGGTCGCGTCCGGTGCCTGGCCGGCGGGGGTGCGGAACGGCACCTCGACGGTGTGGCTGATGCCGTCGTCGTCGACGCGGGCGAGGACGACGAGGTGGTGGTCTTCGACGCCGTCGTTGCCGTCTTCGGAGACGATGCCCTGCATGCCTTCGGCGGTGGCGAGTGCGGCGACGCGGGCAGCGTCGGGCTTGCCGGCGAAGCCGCGGTCGCTGCTTGCGGGCAGGTCCTCGAAGGGGCGTCGGGTGTTGTCGGTGTAGGTGCGGAGAGCGGCGCGGGCCTGCTCGGAGCGGGTGGCGGGAGCGGCGGCGAGACCTGCCAGCTCGGGGGCCGACTGGCTCTTCTCGACGAAGACGCCGGTGGCGGCGCGAGGGTGTTCCGTCTCGAGGAAGGTCGTGGTCATGGTGTGCTCCTACTTGGTGGTGGTGGGTCGGAGGTGGACGACGAGGTCGAAGTCCTCGGCGAGGTAGTCGGTTCCGGTGTCGTGGGTGACCTTGTTGTAGGCGCCGGCGATGTCCCGGATGGTCTGGCGCAGGTGGAGCGCCTCGTGGGTGAGCCCTCCTGGGTGGGCGAGTGGTCCGCGCTGCGGGGTGATGAAGCTCTCCTGCAGGCCGTCGACGGTGATGGTGATGGTCGGTGTCTCGAAGCCGGGGTGGGTCTTCGTCCGGACGGTGTACTTGGCGCCGGTGATGGTGCCGTCGTTCAGGACACCGGCGGCAACGGCAGCGGCGAGGTCGGTGCGGATGTTCGCGGCTGTGCGGACCGCGGCTGCGTTCCGTTCGCCGGGCGCGAGGGCGACGTGCTTGGCGCCGGTGATGGTGATCAGCTCACCGTCGGGGCCGAAAGGCTTCTTCTCTACGGTGGGCTCGGCAGGCAGCGGTGCGGGGACGGGCTTGTCGTTGAGGTACCAGTGCTGGGTGCCGTCGCTGTCGATGACGGCGGGCCCGCCGGTGCGGTGAAGGTCGCCGTCGCGGCGCCAGCTGACCTTGCCGTCGGGTTCGACGGTGACGGTGGTGTTGCCGCCGCCGGAGGTCCAGTGCTGCGTGCCGTCCTCCGTGACGTGTCCGAGGTCGATGTCGTCGCCGGGCGGGACGATGTGCTGACCGTGGAGGTAGTACGCGTGGTCGTCGCCGTCGGTGAGGAGGAGTGCGGGCCCGTCCGTGCGGTGCGGCTGTCCCTCAGCGTCGTAGTGCCAGGTGGCCCCGGCCGTCTCCTCCACGGAGTCGTAGTTGGGCATCCGCGCGGACGCGGCGTGGAGGGAGATGTCGGGGGTGGTCTGTGCCTTGTCGGTGAAGGTGCCAGCCGCAGCGCGCGGGTGGTTGGCCTCGTCGAACTTCTTCATGTCGACCTATGTGTGCGGCGACTTCTACGCGACGTCGGCGGCGGTCCAGTGCCACGGCGACGGGGTGCCACCCCAGCGGGTAACGCGGTCGCTCTCGGCGGCGAGGACGGCCGTGCGGTGCTTCTCCGCGGCGTCCCAGAGGTTGTCGACTCCGATGAAGGTGTGGGCGATGCCGATCGGCACGCCGACGCGCTGGATGCGGCGCAGTTCATCGGGGGTGCCGCCTGCGTTCTTGAACGCGGCGAACCCGTGCACGACGAGGTCTTCGCGGCCTCCGGGGTGACCGTACAGATCGGCGTCGTTCGTCCGGTGGTTCTCCCGGGTGACTTCGGCCCAGTCGGTGATGTCGGTGATGCCGGCGGTGTTCAGCGCCTTCCAGTGCTCCGGGTCGTAGAGCTTCGCGGCGACGTAGTGCTCGGCTGTCTCGAGGGCGACGCCGGACTCCTTGCCGCCGATGACCCGCTCGACGTAGCTGCTGTTGCGCTGGCTGTAGGGGTTGATGTCGGAGGCTCGTCCGCTGCCGACGGCGCTACCCATGCGGGGCTTGGTCAGCTCGCGCCACTGCTTGAACTCCTTGCCGGAGGTGACGCCGGCCTTCGTGAGGCGGATGATCGTCTTCGGGCCGAGGTCCTGGTCGGCGGCGATGATGCTCCGAGCGACCTTGCCGGAGACGCCGGCGTTGACGAGTTCGAGGACTTCGCTCGGGTGGAGGCGGGTTCCGTAGGCCTTGGCGGTGGCTGCGTCGAGGTTGTCCTCGCGCGGGGTGTCGGCGTTGTGGCGGAGGTACCGGCTGACGACGTCGGGCTTGTGGCCGGAGGCGGCGGAGAAGGCTGCGGCCTCCTCGGGGGTGATCCTGTCTCGGTGGCTGATGACGGTCTCGAGGTCGATGCCGGTGCCGGCGTAGCGGGCGGCGTCCTCGCGGCTGATGCCGGAGCGGACGAGCTGACCGAGTCCTTCCCAGTTGCCGCCTGCGAGGCGTACGAGATCCTTGTTGGCACGGGCGGCGACCACCCATGCAGCTGCTTCGTCGGGCTCGAGGTGCCCGAGGGCGACGAGGGCGTCGTAGCGCTTCGGCACGCCGGCGGTGACCAGCGCGTCGATGCGCTCCGGGTGGAGGTTCGCTTCGATGAGGCGCTCGAAGTGGCCGCTGTGCCAGCTGCGGGCGAGGTTGGAGTTGCCGTCGTAGTCGATGAGGGCCTTCGCCTCGGCGGGCGTCCAGCCGGCGGCGTGGAGGTCGCGGGCGTTGGGGACGGACCAGGCGCGGTTGTTGCCGAACGTGTCGAGGTAGTCGACGAGGTACTGCCGGGGCACGCCGGCTTCGTCGGCGTCGTTGAGGTGCTGCTCGGCGAGCTGCCGAGCGACCTGCGGCCCGTAGCCGCCGTCGGCGATGTAGATGTCGTAGATGGCCTCGAGGTGGCTCTTCTCGGGCTCGGAGGTGAGGCTGAGTTCCGGGGCCGTCTGCTCCTTGTCGGTGAAGGTGCCGTTGGCGACGCGCGGGTGCTCGGACTCGGTGAAGGTGCTCATGCCCTCCTACGTGTGCGGCGTCCCCGCCAGATCGAGCAGTCGGCGTGCAACGCGGAGGGCTGCGACGAGTGTGTCCGACCGGTACTGCAGCCGACCTTGCTCGTCACGAGCCATGATGAGGCGCACGTACTCGCGGCCGCTACGTTCCATGGCCTCCCCGATGACCTTCTGCGTGAGCGCGACCCAGCCGGGAAGTGACTTGAGGCCGGTGTACTCGCCGAGCAGCCAGTCCTTGGTGGCGGCGGCGAGGTCGACATCGGCGAATCCAAGCTCGTGGACTCGGCCTTGGCCGGCTCGCTCCCCGATGAGCTCTGCCGCCTCGCGAAGCGTCTCGACGTCCTCTGCTGTGGCGGGCCAGGTGGCACGTTCTGCGGTGTGCGCCGTGGTGGCGGCTGCGTCAGTCATGCGTGGGTCCTCCGTCTCGGATCTCCCTGTCGAGCTGCCTGACGAACCGCCAGTATTTGGCTGCCCAGGCCCGCTCCGATGAGCTGGTGCTCGTCTCGAGCTTGATGGCCTTCTTGGCCCGCTTGTGTCGGAGTCGGAGGCGCTTGAGACGCTCGCGCCGGGTGAGCGCGATCATGCGCTGACCTTCGCTGCTCGGGGTGCGATGTCGAGTTCGTTCTGCAGAGTGATGAGCATGTCGTCGGCGTCGTCCGCGGCTGCGTCGTAGACGGGGAGGATGTGGCTGGTGAACGTCTTCTCGACGTGGTCCCAGCCGTCCTTCTCGAAGGCGATGTAGACGTGGCTGCCGAGAGGTGCGGACTTCCACGCTTCGGGGCCCGGCGCGGGGACGTCGGTGGTGATGCGGATGCAGAGCCGGCAGGGGAGGATGCCCTCCTTCTCGGCGATGCTGAAGTTGCTCCACGCGAAGACGTAGGCCATCTGCTGGCGGCCGTCGGCGTGCTCGCGGTGGAAGACTGCGCCGCCGATGCGGTCGGCCGGTGCGATGACCTGCTCCGTGAACCCAGCGCTGAGCAGCAGGGCCGTGATCATCTTCTGAGTCGGGCGGTAGTAGGTCGCCATCTCAGCTGCCCGCGCTCTCGGGGGCCGGGTCGAGGCCGTCGGCGGCGACTACGGCGTTCAAGCCCTTCTCGGGGAAGTAGACCTCGCGGAGACCAGACGGCAGGCTCTGACGCTTCGGCTCAACGACGGTGCCCATCCGTCCGAGGTAGGCGGTGGCGCCGCCGCGGGCGTAGATGACGCGGTCGCCGACCACCGGGACGAAGTCGGGTGCGGGCGTGCTGGCTGGGGTGGTCACTCGGTGGCCTCGCCTTCGTCGGTGTGGGCGGTGTCGGTGGCCGGGTCGGTCGCCGGGTCGGTGGACGATCCGGGCTCCGCTTCGGCGGCTTCGGCGGCCTCTTTCTCGGCCTTCCGGACGGCGGCACGTTCGGCGGTGGCGAGCTCGGCGGGGCCCTTCGGCGGGGTAGTGGCGACCTTCACCGGGGTGCCGGTGCAGCCGTCGGTGAGCGAGCACTTTGCGGGCTTCGTTGCCGACGAGCCGAGGAACGCGATGCGCGCGCACTCGGTGCAGTAGGTGACGGTGACGCTGCGGCCGGTCGCGAGCGACATCTGGCCGACGACGTGCATCTCCTGCTGGACGAGTGCGAGCTGCTCCGGGGTGAGCCTGGTGTCTTTGCCGGACTTCATCAGGCCCGCCCACGTGGTCTCGCGGTTCTTCTTGAGGCAGGCGTAAGCGATCTCGGCGGCGCGGAACGCCGGTGGCGGGCTAGTGACCACGGGGGTCCTTTCGTGTGGCGCGGTACAGGAGTCGGGCGAGGATGCTGGCGCCGATGGCGGTGGTGAGGAGGCTGCCAATGAAGGCGCTGTCCGTGGTGGCGGAGAGGGTGACGAAGCGGTAGATGCCGAGGGCGATGCCCATGGCGAGGAGGGTCGAGCCGACGATGAGGCCGCGGGCGGTGGCGGTGAGGGGTGCGGGGGCGGTCAGGGTGCTCTGCGTCATGCAGACCTCATGCGCGGCAGGTCCTTGAGACGCTGGTCAGCGCTTGGCGGCGACCTCCGCTTGCCGGTAGGTCTTCGCCCACTCGCGGAGGCCGCCGCGGCCGGCGAGGGTGGTGATGCGGGGCGGGATGGAGACTAGGAACGCGTCGATGGGGTCGGGCTGGGCCTCGAGGGCGTCGGTGATGGCGTCCCTGGCCGTGGTGAGGCCGTCGTTGAAGCTGTCGTTCGGCCCCGACTCGGCGTAGCGGCCGGTCTCGACGGGCCGCTCGAGCGCGTCGACAGTCTTGTCGATGACGGACAGCTGGTCAGAAGACAAAGTCATGGGTCTCCTCCATCGTCAGGAGCGCCCAGAGCTTGTCCGTCAGCTCTCGCATGCCGGTGCCGGTGAACGCACCGGCTGCGCGCAGCTCGGCTTCGACGGCGCCGCGGGTGAGCCCCGGACGGACGGGGACGAGACGCACGAGGTCACGGGGCAGGGCGTCGGGGGAGAGCCGCTCCTTGGTCTCCTCGCTCATCCAGACCCCGTCGCTGTAGAGGCGGTAGACGTAGCCGTCGACGTCGAACGGCTGAGATGAGTAGATGCCGGGCTGGGTCGGCAGCGGGGTGGGCAGGACCGCATGCGTGCTGGCGTCAAGGCCGCTGATGCGGCTGTGCATCTCGGCGTTCGAGCACTCGCGGATCTTGCTTCCTCGGCAGGAAGGGCAGGCGTCGTATGCAGCCATGATGCCCGTGGCGAGGGCCGAGGAGCGGCTGGTCATGCCTCGTCCGCGTGCGGCGTTCACGACTTTGTCGTCTCGGTGAGCCGCTTGGTCTGCTCGTCGATCGTCAGGGGTCCGAACACCTCCGAGACAGCCTGGCGCTGCCAGGGGTGCCCGTCGAGGCGGTTGCCGTTCTGGTCGATGCGGTGCGCCGAGAAGCGCACGCCCGCCCGCCACAGGACGCCCTTCTTGTCGCGGAAGACGGCACCTCGAGCGAGACCCGCTGCCCGGACGGTCTCGGGTTCGGTGGCAGCGGCGGGCTGGTCGTTGGTGTCGGTCACGGAGGGCTCATGCGCGGCAGTCACACCTTCCTCGGCAGACGCTTCTTCTTCACGACCCCGGCCACGAGGTCGAAGAGGATGTCGGACAGGGCCCGCATCTCGTCGATGTTCTCGGCGACGGACACGTCGTGGTCTCCTCCGAGGACAGCGCTCAGCGTCTGCCCCTTCGTGTGCTGAACCTTCTGCAGGCGTTCGTCGAGGGTGCCGGGTGCGATGAGCGTGTAGGCGGTGACGTTCGCCTTCTGGTTCACGCCCTGGACCCGGTCGAGGGCCTGCTGCACGTTGGCGGGCGTCCAATCGGTCTCGACGAACATGACGTCGGAGGACCGTGTGAGGTCGATCCCGACGCCGGCCGCGATGATGGAGCAGGCGATGACGGGGATCTCACCACGCTGGAATCGGTCAACGACCTCGTCCTTCGCGGTCATCGACATGCCGCCGATGATCATGGCCGACTCGGCCACCTCGTCGCCGAGCGCTCCGGCCATCGCTTCGGACACCTCACGGTGATGGGTCCAGACGATGAGGGGCCGGTTGTAGATGGGCTTGCCGTCGACGTAGGTGGTTGTCGACTGGACGTGGTCCTTGACCATCTGGACTGCGGCGGGCAGCTTGGCCATGCCGGCGGCCTTCCTCAGGATGCTGATGAAGCCGATGCTCTCCGAGGAGAACTCGGCCATCTCCTCGTCGTTCGGCTTCCGGTCGTGGTCGGCGACGAACTGGTCCAGCCAGTCTTCGACGCGGTCGAGGACATCCTGGTGGGCTTCCCGGAACGGCTTGAGGTCGACGTCCACAACCTCGGGGTCGTGGGTGAACGGCATGCCGATGCCCACCTGCTTCTTGCTGCGGCGGACCCAGACGTGCTCGCGAAGCAGCGCCTGCAGCTGGGGGAGGTCCCTCTTCTTGGGGAGGTTCCTGCCGAAGCGGTCCTGCTTGGTGTACGTCGTCAGGTACTCGTCGACGCTGCCGAACACGGGGCCGAGGTGGCCTGTCAGCTCGAGCAGCGGAACGAGTTCGGCGGGGGAGCTGAACAGGGGTGTGCCGGTGAGCGCGATCGCACGCTTCTCGGTGGCGTGCCCGAGCTCGAGCACCGCCTCAGTGCGCTTGGCGCCGTAGGTGCTCTCGCGGTGTGCCTCATCGAGGATGGTCACCTGCGGAGACCAGTCCATGAGCCGCTGGCGGAGGTCGGGGCGCGCGGCGATGAGGGAGTCGCTGACGATGACGATGCCGGTCGTGGGCAGCTCGGGCTCCTTGCGGCCAGAGCGGAAGACGGCGACCTTGCCGTCGGTCTTGCCGCCTCGCGTCGCGAGCTGCGACTCCTCGGCGTTCCGGGCCCAGTTGGTGACGACCAGCGGCGGGGAGATGATGAGGGTGCGGTGGCTGCGGAGCAGGGTCGCTGCGGCGAGGGATGTGCGCGTCTTGCCGACTCGGGGCTCGTCGAAGAGGCCTGTGTGCCCGGCGGCGACTGCGAGGGCGCCGACCTCTTGGAACGGGTACATCGGCAGCCCGAACCAGGCGGGGACGACGCCGTTGATACTGCGGAGGTGCGCGATCTGCTCGGCGGTGAGGTCGTCCATCGAGGCGGCGCTGCCAGCGGCGGCGACGACCGCGGCGTCCTCAGGTCGGGTGAGGGGGAGCGCCCTGACTTCGTAGGCGCGGTCGATGGCTCGCTGGTCGTGGATGATGCCTGGTCGCGGGCTGCCGCCGAGTAGGACGTCGGTCACGGGCAGCTCGAACCGGCCGCTGACCTTGTCCCAGGTGGCGCCTTGGCCGAGGCGCTCGACGGCGAGGTCGTAGCCGAGGAGGCGGTGGCGGACGAGAACGCGGCGCCCGCCCTTCTTGAGCATGCAGATGGGGTCGACAAGCTCGGGGAGTGTCCTGCCGTCGAGGTCGGAGTCAGGTCCAATGTGGCCGTAGTCGAGGGTGACGCCGGCACGGTCGAGGACGGCTTGCGGGTCGGGGCCGAGGCCGGTGATGGTCCACGTCTTGTTGCCGCGGTCGAAGACCCGGCCGGGGAGTCCCTTCACCCAGTCCTGCACGGGGCGGCCGGAGGGCAGGGTCTCGCCCCACCCGAACTGCACGAGGATCTGCGGGTGTCGGTAGGTGCCTTGAAGGATCGCTTCCACACCGCCTCTGTGCGCGCTGGGCCGTGACGGCTGGGTTTGGCCCCACTCCCGGATTGGGGCTGGGGAATCGCGAGCTGTCCGCGCATGGTTGGGTGAGACAGAGGGGGAACGTGAAGACAAGCCTGATCGTCATGGGTGCAGTTGTGGTGGTCATCGCCTCAGCTGCCGCAGGGATTTTTGCCTGGTCGGCACACGGGGCCAGTGAGGTCGAGCGTGTGGGCCAAGCCTTCGTCGGTGCCCCCACTTGGACCAGAACCCTCGAGGAGACGCAGGGCAACACCCTGCTCTGCCTCGACGGCGGAGCATGCCCTTCGTACTTCACTTCCTGGGAGGCGCCGCAGCCGCCTGACCCGAAGTCGTTCCAAGAACTCGTCGATGACGCGGGCTACGACCTCGATGTCGAGGGAACGTGTCGGAACCCACCCAATGGCCTGGGCTCGCAGGTCGGCTGCTCAGCCAGAGGTGTCGTCGACGGGCTCCACGTGCGGATCAGCTACAGCACCCCCACAACGGGGCAGGACGTTGGCTATGTCGACCTCGAGGTGCGCCCCTCGCCCTAAGCTGACTGCTGCTCAATACAGCTAGGGGGAGCTTCATGGGGAAGCGTTTCAAAGGTCTTGCCGTCGCTGCTGCGGTCGTCGTGTTTCTGTCGGGTGGCGTCTTTGCCGGGACGGCGGCGACGGCAGCCCAAAACCCGCCGAACAAGGGATGCGCAACGGTGGAGGGCGTCTTCGCTCGCGGTTCGGGACAGCCTCTCAGGCGAGACGAAGCAGAACGCTTCCGGACACAGCTTGAGAAGCGGGTGAAAGCACCGCTCACGCAATCCTTCTACGAGCTCGGCTCAGAATCACATGGGGGCGCAAGCTACCCCGCAGTGACCATCACGGATTTGGGGGTAGGCCAGGTCAACATCGCCGGAGCTGCCGTGAGCGCGGGGGAATCCTTCACCTACGGCAGGAGCGTCGATGAAGGGGCGCTTGAGCTCGTCACCTACATGGGTGCACGCGCTGCCGAATGCCCTGACATGCTCTTCATCTTGGGCGGTTACTCGCAGGGCGCTCAGGTGGTCGGGCAGGCGTATGCCGACATGCCGGTAGCCCTGCGTGAACGCATCGTGTGGAACATCCTGGTCGGCGACCCGAAGCTCAGCCTTCCCGAGGGCAAGGGCTACAACCCGGCCGCCTGCCGCGGCGAAGACCTTTCTGAGTGGCGCCGCGCCGTTCCGGAATGCACGACGGACGCAGGCCGCCTCTTGGCCCGTGACCCTTACCTCCCGGCCGGTTTCGAGGACAAGACAGGCCTCTACTGCCAGCTGAACGACTTCGTCTGCGGGTCAACGGTCATCCCTTGGCCAAACCCAGGGCACGGTAAGTACCCGCTCGAGGGTGGCGACATTGACAATGGCATGCTCGAGGCGGTCGAGCACCTCGGAATGACCCTTGGCGATCGGTCCAATCTCGACATCACGTGGACTGGCTACGGCAAAGGCACGACAGGGCTCGACGTTGTCTTCGTCATCGACACCACGGGCTCGATGAGCTCCCAGATCGAGTCGGCCCGCGCCTACGCACGAACAATGAGCGAGACGATCACGGGACTTCGCGGCCGCGTCGCTCTGGTCGAGTACAGGGACGCTGGAGATGACTTCGTCAGCGTCATCAGGACCCCTCTCACCACCGATCTTGCTGCTTTCACCTCCGCGCTCGATGCGTTGACGGTGGACGGTGGCGGTGACACCCCCGAGGCCTTGCTGTCCGCCCTCATGACCGCGTTCAACGGGCTCGAGTGGCGAGACGGTGCCACCAAGGCTTCCGTCGTACTGACCGACGCAGACTTCCATGACCCCGACGTCGCCGGGGGCTGGACCAGCGCCGACGTGTTCCTTCGGTCGCTGGAAATCGACCCCGTGAACGTCTACCCCGTCGTCCCTAGCTACCTCGCGGACTACTACGCTCCACTCGCCGAGGGGACGAGCGGCCAGGTCATCGTCGACGACGGCGACACGGCAGGCGCACTAACTGACGCTCTGACCGCCATCCAGAACCGGCCGACCGTGCTCCTGCCCCTGGTCTCGTACGCCGGCCAGCCCGGCGAGACCTTCACGTTCGACGCCTCGGCGTCCTATGCGGAGTCAGGGGCTATCCAGGAGGTGTCCTTCGACTTCGACGGCGACGGCATCTTCGAGCAAGTGGGCACCGACCTGACAGCCAGCCATGTCTATGACGCACCATTCGACGGAACCATGCAGGTTCGCGTCACTGACACCGAAGGTGGTGTCGCCAGCGCCTCCGCGTTCGTGACGATCGCTGACGGGCCCATTGCGAGGGAGACTGTCCCGCAGGCGCCTCTCGACCTGACCGGTGCAGCCACAGACCCTGTCGATGGAACGAGTTCCGTTGCACTCCGGTGGAGCCCCGGCGACCAGCTGGCCGACCGATGGCGCATCAGCGTCAACGATGTGCCACTCGGGACCTCAGACCTGAACACCTCCGAAGGCTTCACAGTCACAGATGTAGACCGCTCGGCACCGGTGATCATCGGCGTGGCTGCGGTCACATCCACAGGAGTCGTCGGCGAGCTAGCGACCGTGACCATCAACGCCGCCGCAGCAGTGCCGGTGCCTCCGGTAACGACCCCAGGTGACGAGTCGCCTGAGCCTGAGCCCAGTTCCGGTGCCGGTCAGCCCGCACCGACAGCGCCTACGGCAAGCAACCCCACTCCCGGGGCGACGCCTGCTGCTTCCGTGATCCGCCCTCGAGCTGACGGCGATGACGACCTCGCCTGGACCGGCTCTGCCGCCGCGCCCTGGCTCTACGCGGGTAGCGGGCTCATCCTGGCTGGCCTCATCGTCCTCATTGTTCGACGGCGGCGACGCTCCGCGTAGAACAGCCGGAAGGGGCGGGTGGTAGGCCACCCGCCCCTTCTTGTACCCGCCCTACCCCCGCTGGCCCTCCGGTCGCGGGTCTGCGGGCTTGACCGGCTCAGGTCCGACGAAGGGAGGCGCCTGGTCGAGGATGTCCGGACGTTCCACGCTGACGACGCACTCCGCGATCGCTCGCTTCTTGTCGGTCTCGGACAGCGCCTTCGGCTTCGGTGCCGACGTCGGCTGAGGGGTCGCGGTACCCGACGGTGACGGGGTCGGCGCGGCGGTGGTGCCCGGCTCGCTCCCCGCACCGGTCATCGTCTCGCAGGCAGCTACAGCGTCATCGAAGCTCGTCTGAGCGGCGGCCTGGTCGGTGACGAACTTCGCTCGGGTGTCGACCTGCTTCTGCCAGGCGGCGAGGTTCGCGCGGTAGGTGGCCCACTGGCGGGAGATGGCGTCCCACGCGGCGTTGACCTGCGTGACGGTGGCGGCGTAGCTGTCGTACGCGGCGACGGCGGCTGCCTGCTTGTCGTAGGCAGCCCAGTAGTCGAGGACGCTCTTCGACCATGTCTTGACACCGCTGGTGAGACTCACCTTTGTGTCCTCGACGGACTTCTTCGTCGTGGCCTTCGCTGCTGCCTCGTCGAACGCAGGGGCAGCCATGCCGGTGAACGCCCACCCGCACCCAGGACCGTCGACGTCATCGGCGGGGATCTTGATGCTGGTGGTGTGGGGCGAGTCGGCGGCCGGAACGGTGAGCGTGCCGGGGCGCGGGACAGCTGCGGGCATGGCGGGCCAGACGGGGTACTCGGGCTTGGTAGCTGGGGTGACAGCTGCGACAGGCGCGGGAGCTGGGGCGCTGAGGTCACGGGCTTCGTAGGTCGCGCCGGCGGGGACCTTCGGCAGGCCTGGGTCCTTGACGTCGACGGTCTTGTCCGCCTGGAAGGGCTGGTAGGTCGCCTGGGCCCAGAGGGATCGGGTGGCGTCCGCCGCACTCGACTGCTCGGCAACGCAGACGCTCGCCAGCTGGCCGGCGAGGAGGCCATCGAGGGTGCGTGCGGTGGTGTCGGCGGCGGCCCTGCTCGAGCTAGTGACGTAGCTGATGACGTCGCCGCGGCGGACCGTGGTGATGGTGGCCGTGGCGCCGCCGCGGCGCGCGGTCGCGGTGTAGGCCTCGGAACCGAGCCCTGCGATGACGGCCTGGGAGACGGAGTCGGTGTCGAGCTTGCAGCCGCGGATGCCGGCGTTCTGCAGGGTCACCGCTTCGGCGGCGAGACCGGCGGTGTGCGCGGTGAGGACGACCTGGACGGGCTGCCCGTCGACGGTGAAGTCCTGCCCCTGGGAGAGCGCGGGGGCGGTGCCGGGTGTGGCGCAGTTGAACGGGAACGGTGCGGCGACAGATGCCTGCTGGCTGCCGGAGCGGTTCCACTCCGCGGGCGCTGCGGCGAGGACCTGGTTCAGGACGTTGGCGGCGGGGCTGTCCTCGAGGCTGAAAACGGTGACCGCAGCCTTCTCGGGAGCTGCGGCCGCGGCGGGTGGCTCCGTCCTGGTGAGGCCGAGTGCGTGGAGCCCGGCGAGCGAGACACCGGCGACGACGGCGCAGGCGGTGAGAGACGCGATGAGCCAGAGGACGGGTCGCCCCTGGGCGGGGACCTTACTGGTCTGCGGGGAGCTGGACATGGGTGTCACTTCCGTGGCTGAGGGTCAGGGTGATGGTGTTCTCGGCGCCGGCGTTGCTGCCGCCGGCGGGGCTCTGCCCGGCGACGATGTCCCGATCGCTGAGCCCGTCGTCGGGGGCTGTGGTGTCGCTGATGGTGACCTTGAGACCTGCCGTGCGGAGGGCGCTGACGGCGGCGCTGGTCGTCATCCCGCGAACGTCCGGGACGCGCTTGGTGGTGATGGACCGAAGCGGTGACGGGTCAGCGGCCGGGAACGCAGCTGCCGGGAGACCGGTGTGGATGCCGGTCATGACTTCCTTCCAGACGGGGCCTGCGATCGAGGCGCCGAAGGTGTTGTAGAGGGTCCGTCCGTACGCGCGGACCTGCGTCAGCGGGTAGCGCTGGCCACCGCGAGGGTCACCGACCCAGACGACGGTGGCGTACTGCGGCGTCATCCCGGCGGTCCAGTTCGCACCGGAGTTGTCGGTCGTTCCGGTCTTGCCGCCGGCCGGCCGTCCGGCAGGGCCGCCGACGGTGGAGAGGGTGCCTCCGGCCTGGAAGGGGCCCTGGAGCGCGTCGTCCATCAGGGCGGCGATGTTCGGGTCGAGCTCCTGGTGGCAGTCAGCGTCGGATACGGGGACCTGGGCGCCGCTGCTGGTGCGGACGCCGGACACGATGGCGACGGGGTTGCACTTGATGCCGCCTGAGGCGAAGACGGAGTAGACGTTCGCCATCTCGAGCGGTGTCACCTCGAAGGTGCCGAGCGCGAGGGAGGCTTCACGGCCGTGCATCTCGGGGAGGGTGGTGATGCCGAGCCGCTTCGCCATGTCGGCGACGGGCTGGACGCCGGTCTTCTCGATGAGCTTGACGAAGTAGACGTTGATGGACTTCCGGACGGCGTCTCGGGCGTCGATGGTGCCGGGCTGTTCGTTGCCGGCGTTTCGGAAGCCGCCGTTCGGCTCGTCGAGGGACGGGGAGAAGTACGGGCCGTTCGACGAGAAGGTGGTGGTCAGGGGGTAGCCCTGCTCGAGCGCTGCTGCGAGGGTTACCGGCTTCATGATGGAGCCGGGCTGGAACTGGCTCTTGGCGTAGACGATCTGCGTCTGGTCCCAGGTGCGGTTCTGGGCGACGGCAGCGATGACGCCGGTGCCGGGCACGATGACGGCGGTGCCGGCGGCGACGCGGTTGTCGGTGCCGAGGGCGTGGTTGACGGCGGTCTGGCTGACGTCCATCGCGTGCCGGTCGAGTCCGGTGGTGAGGGTGAGCCCGCCGCGGCGGAGGGTCTCCTGTCGCTCCTCGGCGGTCTTGCCGAAAGCCTGGTTCTCGAGGACTTCGTCTCGGACGAGGGCGCAGTAGTACGGGTAGGCGGAGGCGTCGCATCCGGATGCGATGGTGCCCCGGCTCAGCTCGATGGGGGTGGCCTTCGCCGCTGCCGCTTCGTCGGCGGTCAGGTACGACTCGGACACCATTCGGTTGATGACGGTGTCGCGGCGAAGCTTGGCGTCGTCGGGGTTGACGTAGGGGTCGTACTTGATGGGGCTCTTGAGGAGCGCGACGAGGAGTGCGGCCTGGGGCACGGTGAGGCTGGCTGCGTCGGTGTTGAAGTACACGCGGGCGGCGGCCTGGACGCCGTAGGCGCGGTTGCCGAGGAAGACGGCGTTGGCGTACATCGTCAGGATCTCGTCCTTGGTGTACTGCTTCTCGAGCTCGGAGGCGAAGCGGATCTCGAGGATCTTCGAGCGGTAGCTGGTCCCCGCGGCGACCTCACGCTCCTCGTCGGTGGTGGCGTTGGAGATGAGCACGTTCTGCACGAGCTGCTGCGTGATGGTGGAGGCACCCTCCTGGGCACCGCCGACGACGTTCTTCACCATGGCGCGGGCGATGCCGCGGACGTCGGCGCCGCCGTGCTCGTAGAAGCGGGAGTCCTCGGTGGCCACGAGTGCGTGCTTGAAGTTGTCGCTGATCTGGTCGCCGCCGACGTCGATGCGGTTCTCTGAGAAGAAGCGGGCGAACTCGTTGCCGTCCTTGTCCAGCAGGACGGTGTGCTGGGGGAGGGTCTGTTCGATGGGCAGGTCGCTCGGCAGCGAGTTCCAGGCGTCGACAGTGCTGCCGGTGGCGGCGTCGGCCGCGACGATGGCGGGGCTGGTCAAGGCGCCGGCGAACAAGCCGAGGGCTGCCGCTGTGGCGACGAAGCCGAGCAGCGCGAGAACGGGGCGGCTGGGCTTTTCGACGACGTCGATGGTGGCGTCGTTGAAGAGCTCGTCGAGGCTGACGAGCGTCGGTTTGCGGCGGCTCATCGGCTGGCCTCGTGGCGGTGGAGCTGGGTCACGGAGGGGTCCTGTTCTCGGGGTCGGAGCCGAGGTGGCTTCTCCCTCTCTGTGCGCGCTCGTCGGGGGCGGCTGTTACGCCTGCTCGAGGGCGGCGATGAGGATGCTGGCGACGACGAAGCATCCGGCGCTGATGCCGGCGACGGTGAGGGCGGAGCGGCGGCCGCGGCGGACGCGGAACCAGGACGGCCGACCGGTCACGAGGATGTAGAGGGCGGTGACGCCGGTGAGGAGCCACGCGAGCATGGCGGCGGAGCTGATGCCGCTCGCGAGCAGGCCTGTGGCGAGGGTGCCGCCGACGCCGGTGAGGACCACGAGTAGCGCTGCGGCAGCAGTGAAGGACCAGACGGCCCAGTTGGCGACACGGTCGATGCCGGTGCGGTGCGCGCTGCGCGGGTTGTCTTCGGCGGGGCGGGGCTTCGGTCGGGGGTGCTTCGGGGGCAGGAACATCAGCGTCGCTTCGTGAGTCGTCGGATGAGGGCGGCGATGCCGATGCCGACGGCGGGGAGCCAGAGCCCGGCGGTGGCGAGCATGACCGGCCAGTCGAGCCAGCCAGCGAGCTTGCACACTGACAGGACGACGCCGATGACGAAGGTCACCGACAGGAGCAGGAACACCGCGGCGTTCACGCGGAAGCTGCTGGTCGGGTACTCGTGCTCGGTGAGGTCGAGTTCGGTCATGGGGTGTCTCCTCTAGCTGGCCGTGAACAGCGGTGAGACATGCGGCAGGTGGCTGACGTCCGGCTCGTTGAACGGGTCGCTGGCCGGACCGGGCATCGCTTCACCGCTCATGCGCGGCACGTGCAGGTGCTGCCGCGCATGGCCAGTGCATGACCATCACCCCCACACCCCAGCTGTCTCCGGACAGCTCCCTGAGGGAGTACCCGAGCCTCTGCGTCTTCGACTTGGAGACGTCTGGTGTTGACGTTCACGAGGACAGGATTGTGACCGCCTTCGTCGGTCGTGTCCTTCGCAACGGCACCGTCAAGGGCGCGTACTCCTGGCTGGTGAACCCCGGGGTCCACATCCCCGACGGTGCCGCCGCCATCCACGGCATCACGAACGAGCGCGCCCAGGCGGAGGGCCAGGACCCGGCCACCGCCGCACTCGAGATCCTCACGGTGCTCCGCCGGTCCATCGCCGCCGGACGCCCCATCACCGCCTACAACGCCGCCTTCGACTTGTCGATGCTGAACGCGGAGGCCCGCCGGTACGGCCATGAGCCCATCGACTTCTCGGGCGTCGTCGTCATCGACCCGCTCGTCATCGACAAGGGCGTGGACCGGTACCGGAAGGGCAGCCGGAAGCTCGTCGACACCGCGAAGCACCTCGGTGTCGTCCTCAGCGAGGAGAGCGCCCACGACGCCGAGGCGGACGCCGTCGCGACCGGACGCGTCGCATGGGCCCTCCTCGACCGGATGCCTCCGGAGACCACCGGCGCCCAACTCACGCAGCAGCAGGTCACCTGGGCGCAGATGCAGGCCGCCGGCTTGCAGGACTACTTCCGGCGCACGAAGGACCCGGACATCGTCATCGACGGATCCTGGCCGGTCCGCGCTCCCCGCTGATGCACGTCACCAACCCCATCACTGCGGGCACGCCCGCCGACCGCAAGGAGGACGCTCGATGAGCGCCGAAGTCACCACCGTCAGCAGCACCGGCGCGAAGAAGGGCGTGAAGAAGCAGCGCTTCGAGCTGATCCCGCCGCGCGCGATCGCTGAGCTCACGAAGCTCTACGGGCGCGGGGCGAAGAAGTATGCCCCGAACAACTTCCGCCTCGGCTACGAGACGTCGAAGTCGTACGGCGCCGGCCAGCGTCACGCCATCCTGTTCTGGTCGGGGGAGAACTACGACTCGGAGACGGACTGCCACCACCTGGCGTCGTTCGTGTGGCACTGCTTCACGATCCTCGAGTCGAACCTCACCCACCCGGAGTTCGACGACCGACCGTACGGCGCCGCCAACTTCGCCGCCAGCGGGCCGCTGCACCCCGACGGCGGACAGCTGTCCATCGCACCGGCGCCGCAGGTCATCTCGACCGACTTCCGCCACGACCTGCTGCCGCTGTACCCGTACGCGCAGGTCGCCGAAGTCTTCGGAGCGAAGACGTACCTGGCCCACCTCCTCGAGGACGACGAGCTGACGTTCGGCCACCTCTACGGGCAGATGCAGGACCACGCGACCAAGTACTGGTCGGGTGAGAACGTCGACTCCGAGACGGACCTGCCGCAGCTGGCCCTGGCTGCGACGTACGGCCTGCTCCTGCTCGAGCTGAGCATCGCGTCGCCGGAGAAGGACGACCGGTTCCTGCCGGCCGCCCCGCTCGGCTACGACAGCGTGCCGGTTGTCGCTCCGGCCGACGAGGCGGTCAGCAGCTAGGACGGATGCTAGCTAGTTAGCTAGCTAGCATCCGTCGGGCCCCGCCTGCGCTTCGGTGCACGGCGGGGCTTCTGCGTGGCGCGATGAACCGCCGCGAATCCGCATGACGCCGCGCATGGATCACCCGTGAAGACGACTACGGAACTGACGACGATGCCCGAGACCCACACCGCTGCGACCGCCCGCCTGACTGCCGCGGCAGCCGCGTACGCCGAGAAGGTGTGGGGCCCTGAGTGCCACGAGATCACCCCTCAGTTCCATCCCGCGGACGTCGCCCGCATCGTCGCCGAGAAGGTTCTCCCGCAGGTGCTGGTCGCTCGCGAGATCGCAGAGCTCGAGCGGGACATCGCCCAGCTCAAGCTCGCCCAGGCACTCGCGAAGATCGCCCAACTCGAAAGCGGCGTCTCCTTGTAGAGGCGGGGCCAGCTGCCACCATGGGCTAGCGCAGAGCGTCCCAGTGCTGCATTGTCATGCCTAGGCGTAGCGACGGGGGCACATGAACCACAGAGCTCGACAACTCGTCCGTATGGAAGCGCAACGAGTTGCCCGCGAAGCGAAGAAGCAGGCGGCCGAACGTGCGGCCGTCGAGGCTGAAGTTGCGCGCCGTGACCGACTGGCGCGAGCAGAGGCAGCTCGCGTCGCCCAGGAGCGCGCAGCCCAGGAGACCCACGACGCTGCCGTGGCTGCGCTCTCCGCGCGACTGACACGGCTCGTCCGGCGCGCTGCGTTCGTCACGGCTCTCGCGGTCAGCGTCCTGATCGCACTCGGGGGAGCGGTGATTCCTCAGCTGCTCAGTACCACGGATGCTCCACGGTCAGAGCCCTTCTCAGTCTCGGTGACACCGAAGAACCCGACTGGCTACTCAGCGGGGGCTGTGGGGACGCAGGTCTTCATGACGGTGGAGGAGCGCCGATCGTTTGCTCAACAGCTGGGCGCGAAACGGACCCCGCGCATCATTATCGAGGCCGAGTTCTCGTTGCCGGCCGGACGCGATGTCTCCGAGGAGTATCTGTCATGGCAAGTGAATGTGAGCAAGCGTTTTCTAGGCCTGCGCTACCAGGTAGGCCTAGACGCCGACGGTCGCAAGGAGCTTGCCGAGTGGACATTTCAACCCACGGATAGGAGTGACGGGCCCGTCGCTCCCTTCGACATCACGCCATTCGTCCAAGAGACGCCCGGCAGCGATCGCGTCTACGTCTCGTTCTACCTGGAGCTAGACATTGATGCTCCAGTGACCTCGCAGATTCGCCATGACGGAGACTGGCAGCAGGTCTGGACGGTGGGTTGGTCATCCGAGGGAGTCGAAGCGCCCCGCTGGGTGACGGTCGACAGCAAGGACATGAAGAACTACACGCCCGAAGACGGCGTGACGACCTACATCCCTCCCGTTCAGGTTTCGGTCTGCCCCTCATGCTCAATCGTCTCGGCCTACGGGGAGATCGAGGAAACAAGCCCAGACAAGTTCATCACGGTCGGCGACATGACCAAGGACCAGGAACTTACGCTGACTACTGATTGGCGCCCCTTCGGCTTCCTTGGCCGGGCGTGGGTATGGCTACTCCTGTTCGTTCTCGGACTGCTAGCCACCGCAGCTCTCTCAGGCCCGTCAGGGTGGATGAGGACCGGCATCGACCGCCTGAGCTCAAGGCTTGTTCGAAGCCGGTAGTCGATGGCTAGAGGGCTTTTGGTGCGCGAGATGCAGCAGGTCTTGGCCGGCGCCGTCGCGCGAGCCGCATGGCCACGAGGAGGTAGACCTTCGACGCCACAGCGACCGAGGCAAGTGTCAAGAGCGGCATGACGTTGCTGACCAGGCCGAGGACGACGAGCCCGCCGACGGCGACCGCAGCAAGGACCGTCACCATGTGCGTGATGGTCACGACGAAGAACACGCTGAGGTCGACCTTGTCGAGGAGCGTGAGCTTCCTCGCCATCGGGTCCGCGGCAGTCACCGCCGGCTCAGCTGCTGCCGGGCGGCGCGGGCGAGGCTGTCGCTCGAGCGGATGGCGGCGTCGCGGTAGCTGGTGTTCGGGCTGATGCCCTCCTCCTTCCGGAGGTGTGCTTCCGCGGTGGACGCCGCCATGGCCTCAGCTTCGATGCGGCGGAGCGTCTCGGCCGACGTGCGCGGGTCGAAGACGGCCGCGCGACGGACGGTGAAGCTGCTGTGCTGCGACGCCTTCTCGATGTGCTCGGCCGTCGCGTTCGGGTTGCCGATGACGGCGAGCATGAAGTCGTCCTCGGACTCCTTCGAGACGATGACGTCCAGGTCGGCCGCCGTGGTCTCCTCGCTGGAGACGCCGCGGACGTTGTCCCAGTAGGAGCCGTGCTCCGCGTCGTACCGGTACGGGTTCGCCGTTCGTCGAGCCATGAGCTCCCCGCTGGGCGGCACGACGAGGGTGCGCTTCTCGCCGTCCGGGTCGGTGAACGTCACGGTGACCTCTTCGATGCTCGTACGGCAGCGGTAGACGCTGACGACGGTGCCGCTCGGCTCCGGGTCGTCCTCCGTGTCGTAGAGGAGGTCACCGGCGACGAGGGCGGCGGCCGGCTGGTACATGACCGACCTCTCGCCCTCGAAGACGTCCTCCGGTCCGACGGTGACGTGTGCGCCTTCGGTCGTGACCTCACGGCCGTCCCCGGTGATCCAGTCGCTGCGGCTGAACGGGTAGCCGACGCGGTAGGCGGTCTCGCCGTCGATGCGCACGACGCTGTTCGGGCCGAGGTTCGGCAGCTCGTCACCGGGGCCGAACTCGAGGTGCGCCCGGGAGAGGGTCGTCTCCGGAGCGCTCTGGGTCTTGTCGGTGAAGACGCCGGTGGTGGCGCGCGGGTGCTCGGTCTCGTTGAAGGTGCTCATGACGGGTACGTGTGCGGGCCCTACGGGGCGACGCGGCCGTTCCGCTGGAAGGCGGCGTGCGTGACGGGCATGGCCTCCTGGAAGGCCTTCTCCATCTCCTCGGCGCACATCTCGATCTCGCGCTGCGGGAACGACGGGAAGTGGGAGCCCTCGCGCTTGGTGCGCAGGCTGAGGAAGTTCATCATCGATCGGGCGTTGACCGTGACGTACATCGCCGAGAAGGTGTTGACCGGCAGCACGATGCGGGCGACCTCCTTGGCGATGCCGGCGTCGAGCATGCGGTGGTAGGCCTCGAAGGCCTGCGTGGTGGCCTCGAGGATCTCCTTCTGGACGATGTCGTGCTGCTCGGGCGTGCCGGCGATGAACTCGTAGGCGCCGGGCTTGCCGATCTGCTGCAGGGCGCGGTCGGGGCCGGGCGTGTAGGCGGTTGGGGCCATGACGCCGTACCTGCCACTCTGCTCGTTGTAGGAGGCCATGCGGTGCCTCATGAACTCGCGGAAGACGAAGATCGGCGCCTCGACGTAGAAGGTGAAGCTGTTGTGCTCGAAGGGCGAGCCGTGGCGGTCCCGCATGAGGTAGTTGATGAGGCCGGCGTCAGCCTTGGTGAGCTCGGTGTCGTCGGTGGCGAGAGCACGCTCGAGGGTCTCCTCGCCGACCGTGGAGACGCGGGCAGCGAAGAGGACGTCCGAGTCGGTGGCGGCTGCTCGGACGAGCTTGACGGTGACGTCGCTGCGGAAGGTGGTGTCGGTCATGAGGGGGATCTCTCTTCTAGGTCGACCTTGAGGTCGGCGATTCGGTTCAGGCGGTGGGCGTACAGAAGGGCGCAGCCCGCGATGACGAGCACGATGAGGGTGACGGTGTTCCGGAGAGGTGCGACGAGAATTCCTGCGACCGCGCAGACGACGACGATCGAGACTGCGACGGTGCGCGTGCCGACGGAGCCGAGTCGTGCGGTCGCGTCAGCACGAAGTGCCCGGAGGACAGCTCGCATCGCTTCTCGCTTTCGGTAGGAACCCCCGCGGTGGCGGGGAAGGACGTAGCGCCCTGACTGCTCGTTCGGAACACCCCCGCGTTGCGGGGAGGGCGGCTACCGGAAGTCGGCGGCCGCGGCGGGGAAAGCCTCTGCGGCGACCCCGCCGTCTCGCGTGAGCAGGTCGACGACGCCGCGCCAGTGGGCGCGGCCGTGAGCGAGCTGCTTGTCGTCGACGCCGGCCGGCGACGGCTCCCAGTCGGGGTGGAGGGTCAGGGTGACGGCCTCGATGATCTCGGTGTCGTCGGCGAGGTCGGTGAGGGCGTCAGCGATGGCCGGGGTGATGGGCTCGGTCGTCGCGGTCGGGTGGGGCATGGTCTGCTCCCTGTTCATGCGCGGGTGGCGCGGGTGCGGTGGGCGCCTCGTGGGCGCACGGTGAAGACATGGGGCGAACCCGCCCGCTCACCGCCTAGTCGACCGGCGCGTTCGACCAGTGGCCGGGCCCGGCGTCATTGGTGGGGAAGGCCTTGGCGAGCACGTCGCCGGCAGCCTTCTTCTCGTCGGCGGTGGCGTTGTCGTCTCCGAGGGTGTCGGCGAGGGAGGCGAACACGTCGGTGTTCTGGCGTGCCGCGGCGGCCAGGTCGGGGACGGTGCCGGGGGTGCTGCGGTCGGTCATGCTGCTCCTGGGTGCTGGTGGTGTGGGCGAGCCCAGTGGTTCATGCGCGGCAGGTGTCAGCGCTGCTCGATGGCGGCGGCGCGAGCGAGGTCTACGGCCGTCTGGTCGACACCGCCGGCGTTGATGAGGCGGAAGATCTCGGCCTGCTCCTGGAGGGTCTTGCCGGTCGCTTCGACGACGGCGAAGGAGCGCATGTAGAAGCGGCGCTGGAAGACGATGTTGAGGTCGGACCAGCGGACGCCCGGCACGGGCCAACCGTCGACGGGGGCGCTGCGGAGGATGTGCTCGTCGTCGACCCAGCTGAGGGGGATGGCGAGCTCGTCGTCGACGAAGGCGCGGAGCGCTTCGATGCGCTGCTTGCCGTCGATGACCGTGTACGGGCGGACGTCCATGGCGACGGTGTCGGAGGCCTTGTTGAGGATGATGGCGCCGACCGGGATCCCGAGCAAGAGGCTCCGGACCAAAAGTCGGCGGCGGTCGTCATCCCAGACGCTCGCGCGCTGGTACGGCGGGTTCAGGTCGAACAGGTCCCGGGTCTCGTCGAGCGTGAAGTGCTTCGGCGAGTAGGAGAAGGCCTGCAGGTAGAGGTTGGCCAGCGGGCCGTCGAACGGGAGAGTGCTCTGCGTCATGGTTGTCTCATGCGCGGCGGCCGGGTCGTCAGGCGAAGAGGCTGACAGCCGGACGACCCCCGGGTCGTCAGGCGAAGAGGCTGACGGCCCGGGGGTCGTCCGGCTGTCGGAACAGGGCGGTCACGCTGAGGTCCTCGAGGTTGAGCAGGGCGACGTTCCCGAGCTCGCCGTCTCGGTTGAGGCTGATGATGCGCTGCCCGCTGGGTCTGCGGCTGGCCTCGGCGAGGTGGAAGTGGCCGTGGAAGAGGATGTCCGGTGCGACGGCGTCGTAGGCGCGCGTGATGCGCTCGGCGCCGGCAGCGGCGTACCCGAGCGCGGTAGCGGACCAGCCTGCCTGGTTGGTGGCTCGTAGGTGCTCGACGCGTCGGCCTGCGGGTGCTGGGGCGTCATGGCTGAGCATGATGTCGGCGTGGCCATTGAGGGTGGCCCAGAGGATGTCGTTGTCGCTGAGCATCTCCTCGGGCCACCAGGAGACACCGGGGGGTGAGGCCTTCGAAGTTGATCGACGGTGCCCCACCGAGGCTGAGGAAGCTCCGTCCGCCGGCTGTCCATCGGTGGCCGCGGGGGAGGAGCCAGATGTTGTCGCGGACGGGCGCGGGGGAATCGCCGTGCTTCCTGGCGAGCTCGAGCCGCCAGGCGTGGTCCTCGTGGTTGCCGTCGGTGACGGCGATGGTGATGCCGTGAGCTGCTGCGGCGGCATCGACGGTGTCGAGGTACCGGCGCCAGAAGGGCGTCCGGTAGAGCCCAAAGTCGCCGACGTGCAGGCAGGTGGTAATCCCGTGGCGCGCCATCGTCTCAAGCTGCTTGAGCGCCCAGAGGGTGTTGCCGTGCCAGTCGCCGGCGACGGCGACTTGCTTCTCGGTGGTGGGGAGTCCGGGCATGTCAGTCCGCGGCCGCGACGACTGCGGTGGCGAGAGTCACCATCTTCGGGATGAGTCGGTGTCGGTGCAGCTGTTCGGCGGCGAACGCCTGAGCTTCGTCCTCGGGGAGCTTCTGGCCGCCGGTGAGGAAGCCGACGGGGATGGTCACGTCGAGCCGGAAGGCGTCGGCGAGGTCCTGCGCGAAAGCGAGGTGGCTGTCGGTGCGGATGAGGCCGAGTGCCGGGCTGAGACCGAGCAGCTTGACGACGTCGGTCGCCACTCGAGTGACAGCGCCCTCAGTCCAGGTGAGGGCCACGTTCGTCTTGTCGGTGCCGGCGGGCTTCCGCGTGAAGCGGGCGGGGCGGAAGCGCTTGACGTACTTCGCGTACGTCTCTTCCCGCAGTTCCTCGTCGAGGAATCTGAGGCGCTTCACGGGCGCCGTTCCGAGCAGCGTGGAGTCGACGAAGCGGCCGGCGTAGAGGCGGCGGATAGCTGCGTCACGGAGGACGTCGTCGAAGAAGGCCCCTGCCTGTGCGTGAGCGAGGGCGGTGATAGGAAGCGGCTCGAAGGGGAGGCTGTCGCCCACCGTCGAGACCAGGCGGACACCGGCGGCCGCGAGGAGGTCAGCCGAAGCTCGGGTGGCGGATGACTCTGGGCCGAGGCCGACGACGGCGAGGTCACCGGGCTGGGTGATGAGCTGTCGCGCGGTCTCTCCGTCGTCTTCCTCACCGACGAGAACGGCTGTTCCGCGGGCGCGGACGATGCGTGCGTAGTCGGTGTGGGCGTAGGTGATCGGGTCGTGTTTGGACCAGGTCACTGGTGCTGCGCGCATCAGGCGGCCTTCACGAGCAGGAGGCCTGCGCCGTAGGACTTGGCTCGGCCGATGCCGTGTCGGAGGAGGTGGCTGAGTGCTTCCGGGTCGGTGACTGTGGCGGTGCCTGTGAGGGTGTCGATCTTAAGGTTCGAGCGGCCGCTGTGGGTCTGCTCGAGCGTGTGGCGGGCGATGTCGACACTGTCGAGTGCACCGGCCGCCTTCTCGGCGAACCAGCTTCCGACGTCGTCCACGGGGGTGACGCCGCCGCTCTTGCGCCGTCGCACCGCGTTGAGGGTGACGGTGAAGTGGACGCGACGTCCGGCGCCGGGGGTTCTTCCCTCGGCTGTGGTCACGAGGCCGGGGACGTCGCGGGTCGGTCGGACGGATGAACGAACGACGACGGTCTCGCCGTGGACTCCGAACAGGATGCCGTTCGCGGATCGGCGGCGGTCTTCGCTGCCGGGGAGGACTGCGGGGAACAGCGACATGACGTCTTCGTGGCGGCTGCGCGTGCTCCCGTCGAAGGTCGCGGTGGGCAGGCGGGTGAGGAAGGTCATTCGGGGCGCCATCCTTTCCAGAGGTCGTCTTGGGTGACCGCGACCGTGGGGGTGACGTAGCTGTTGGCGTAGTTCCGGTCCTGCTCGATCGCGTGGATGGGCAAGCGCCGGCCGCCGGCGGTGGACGTCGGGATCGTGGCGAGAAGGTCATGCGCGGCACGGTGGTGGACGCCGAGGTAGAAGGGGAACGACGGGGCGAAGGCTTTCCGGCCGAGGTAGGTCATGAAGACCGGCTCCCAGGCAGCAGCAGCGAGCTGATCGAGCCGGTCGTCGTCGGGGTGGCTGATGGCGACGAGGAACTCGGCGCCGGACAGGTAGGCCCGTTCGGTGAGCATGGACGCGTCGCCCCACCGTCGACCCTGCCCGTTCGGGACGGTGTAGTTGGCGGCAGCGAGGGCCTTGCTTGTGCCACTCGCGATGCGCTGTCGGGTCCTGGTGCGGCCGACGTCCTCAGGTGGGTTGCTCACCGTGTGAAAGTCGACGACGACGGTGCCAGGCCGGTCGACGCGAGCGACGATGTCGGTCGCGTGCAGCCATGCGGGCATCTCGCCGCGTTCGGCGCCGAGGGAGGCGCCGAGGAGACCGAGGACTCCATTACGCGTGGGGACGCCTTCGGTGTGCTTGTTGCGCCCCGACGATGACGACCAGGACTGAGCGTCGCCGGCGAACCGGAGAAGGAGTGTCTTCGTCACGCTCGGAGCCAGCTGGTGATGAAGTCGGTGACACCGGTCATGGTGACGACGCCGGCTCCGGGGAGCTTGCTGGCCTGACCGACGGCTGCGAGGCCAGAGATGACGGTGTCTCCGAAGGCGTCGCCGTAGAAGCTCCGAGCGGCTGCGCTCATGCGGTAGAGCTCGTCGACGGACGGGGTGAGGTACCCACCGCCGGGCGCGGGCTGGACGGCCTGGTCGAAGCTGTAACCGCGGCGGGCGATCTGCTGTTCGGCGATGATGACGTCGGGGAACGGCTGCGCGCCGGAGGAGTTCTTCCGACCCTGGGGGAGAGCGAGGACGTTCTCGAGGACGAAGTGGCGGAGCAGCTCGTCGACGTCGGCTGAGTCCCAGCCGGTCCAGTTGTTGCGGATCTGGCGGCGGTCGTAGGTGTGGTTCCGGTAGTAGACGCCGCTGGTCTGGAAGGCGTGGTCGAGGTGGGCGGCACCGGCGCTGCTGCGGTCGTCGGTGGCGGTGAAGTAGTCGATGTCGACGGTGATGGCGTGCGTGGTGACGGCGGGGCTGACGGCGATCCCGGCTTCGACGCGGAGGTGGGGAGCGTTGGCGGTCATGCGTCCGAAGCCGGCGAGGGCGAGGCTGCCGGTGCGGCGTCGGAAGATGGAGTCGGTGGCGATGTCGTCGGTCGACTCGACGAGCGCGACGGCGAGCGATTCGACCTCTTCGGCGGAGACGTAGATGACGGTGTCGGTGGTGGTCGAGTCGCCAGCTGCGGCTGCCTTCTCGGCGACCTTGGCGTCGTAGTCGGCCATGTAGCTGTCGGCGTCGGTGCCGGCGGGGGCCTTCTTGAGGTGGCGGGCCCGGTCGGTGTTCGCCTTCTCGATCGCCTTGACCTCCTTGGCAGCCGTGTTGCTGACGAGCTGCGTCACGGTCTTGGTCGCGCGGAGGTAGGCCTCCTCGGCGTCGAAGGGGATCCCGGCGTTGCTGGCCAGCGTGGTGGCGCGGTCGACTGCGGCCTGGGGGATGCTGCGCGAGCGGATGCTGCCGAGGTTGGGGGCGAGGTCAGCTGCTGTTCTCTCGAAGCCGATGCGGGCTGCGCGCTTGATGGACTGCGAGGACAGCACTCCGCGCGAGGTTCCGCCCTGGCGGAGCTGCTTGGGCTGGCCGGCGTCGTCACGGTTGGCGTTGTGCACGGGGAGGGCGGTGAGGGAGTGGACCGTGAGGAAGTTGAACGACATCAGGCTGCAGCTTTCTGAGGGGTGAGGTGGAATGCGTCGGTGAGGGTCATGCGGTGGCGGGGGTCGGCGATGCTGTCCCAGTGGCGGAGGGTTCGCACGACGTCGTAGAAGTCGACGGGAATGCCGGCTTGGGTGAGCCGTCCGAGGAGGCTGTCGAGGACGATGACTGCTTGCTCGAGGTCGAGGGCGGTGAGCAGTTCGACCTTGCGGCGGATGCCGGTGAGCTCTGCGGTGGAACGGCCGCCGGTGGTGGCGAGTCGTCCGAGGGCTCGGCCGAGACTGTTGTCGCCGTGGTGGAGGTGCCGGTGCCGGGCCAGGAGGCCGAGCGCGCGTGTCACGCCGATGAGCTCTGTACCGGCGAGCTCGAGATGGCTGAGGTGCTGCTCGGCTCGCTTGACGGTGGAGGGGTGGCTGCCGCCGGCGAGGGCTACTCGGAAGCGCGTGTCGGTCTGTCGCTGCGAGATGAACCGTCCGACGAAGGCGGTGGTGGTGTCAGCCTGCGCGTGGCTTCGGCGCACCTGGTCTGCGAGGTCGGCTCGTGCACGGCTGATGAGGGGTGTGAGTTTGGCGTTGACGTACGGCTTCATTGCTTCGTCGAAGGCGTGGGCCTTGGCGGCCTGGATGTCGTCGATGAGGTTCGCCGGTGTCACGCCGACGGCCGCATCAGCGATCGCTTGACCGAAGAGGGGCTCGAGGCTGTTGTGGAAGGAGCGAACCGCGGACCGCAGGGCGCTCTTGTGGGCTGGGGTGCGAACGCGGGCTGAGGCAGGGTTGGGGAAGACCTTCCGGATGGCTTCGTCGAGGGCGCGTTCCGGTTCGCGGGCGACGGTGTTCGCCAGCTCGATGACCAGTTCACGCGCGATGTCGTCAGGCTCGAGGTGTGCACCGTTGAAGGTGAGCCAGGCGGCCGCGGTGAGGTTGGGCATGCGGAAGTTGATGCTTGCGCTGAGGTAGAGGACGTCGATGGCGCCGGTACCGCTGGGGAGGACTCCGTGCTTGATGTCGGGGATGCCGGCGTCGAGAATCCAGGCTCGGAGGTTCTGGGCGGTCGAGTGGCCGAGGTCGAAGCCGGTGAAGAGCTTCCGTTGGGTCGGCCCTGTCTTCCCGGTGACGTCCTGCCAGACCCGGCTGGGGTCCTCGGCATTGCTGGCGACTAGCTGCTCGTTGGCGGCCTTCTTGGCCGCTTCGACGTCGGAGCTGTGCGGGAAGCCTCCTCGGAGGACTCCGGCGAAGGTGTGCTCGTCCTCGCTGACGAGGAGGGCTGCGTTGGCCGTGTAGGTGCTGCTGGCCAGGCTGTGGACGGGGAGCTCGGTCGAGTACGGAGATGCCCACGCTGGCAGAGTGTCGTCGGCGAGCCACGCTGCTGAGAGGTTGAGGAGCAGGAACTCAGCGAGGGTGGTGCCGCGGTGCCAGAACGTCAAGGACCGCTCGAGGTGGAGGCCCTCCATGCCGACACTGCCCAGGTGCGCCCAGCGCAAGGTCTTCTCTGCCACGGTGCCGTCAGGCCCGATGACGGTAGCCATTTCGAGTGCGGCGACGTTGGACTTGGGGGAGTAGTGCCAGTGCGTGATGAGGCCGATGGCTGCCTGCTCCGGCGTGAGGTTGGCAGGGTTGTAGATGTCACCGGCCACGTCGAACCAGGCCTTGCCGGTAGCGCCCGGGGTGCGGGGGAAGAGCTCGGCCGCCGGCCGGACGGGCGCTCCTCCTTCGTCCGCGAGTCGTGCGAGGTCGGGCAGCTGCATGAACGGGGTCGTCTCGTGGACGAGCCAGAGGTGCTCGTCGATGAGGTCAAGTGCGCTGGCCACGGCGGCGGCTGTGAAGCCTGTGCGGGCATGCCCGGCAACGTTGCGCGGGGTGACTCCTGCCTCCCTCGCAACGAGGGTGCCGACCGCGATGAGGAAGCGGTTCAGGGCGGCGCGCACGATGGGGTCCCGCACTCCGATACCCCTGATGCTGGCGGCTCGTTCGAGCGCCTCGTCGAGCGTGACGTGTTCGAGGCCGGCCGCCGTGATGACGGGGAGCCAGCGCATGGTGCGCAGGGAGTGGTGGGGCGTGGGGGTCACGCCGTGGCCATGCGCGGCACCAGTCAGCGCATGCCGGCGACGAGCCCCAGCAGCGGGTCGTAGTCGGTGGGGTCGAGGAGGAAGACGGGCTGCACCTGCTTGAACATGGCGTTCGCTGGCTTCCAGTCGTCCATGGCGATGGCGTCGATGAGGCCCGGCATCTGGCGACGTCGGGACAGGCTCATCGTGAAGGTGGCGCTGAGGAGGGCGTTGGCGTCGGCTCCGCCGCGGACTTCGGCGGCATCGTCGGCCGTCCCGTGCCATGCGTAGGGGGTCTGGCCATCGGCACTGAGCAGGAGGAATGTCTGCTGGTCCTGGTCGATGAACCGGGTGCTGGCGTCGTCCGCTTCGGCTCTGGTGGTGATGGCGGACAGGGTCTCGAAGCTCATCTCCTCGTCGAGGATGGGTTCGTGGAAGCCGTGGCCGCGGAAGTGGATGACGACGCTGGCGGCCTTGCGGAGGCGGCGGAAGTCTTCGCGGTACTCATCGTCGATGTCAGCCTCGGCGAGGTTCATCTCGTCGTCGAGGTCCTCGGCAGTGATGGCCGCGGCGTCGACCAGCGCTTGGACGTCGCCGGGGATGCTGAGGGTGCCTCCTCGAGCTCGCAGGGCTGCCAGTGTCCGCTTGAGCTCCGCCATCAGGTACGGGTAGCGGGCGATGGGGGACAGCCCGCTGGCGGCGTGGTCGTCGAGGGCAGCGACGACGTCGACGACCGGGGAGGCGCCGCGGCGGGGCCTGACGTGCTCCCAGGTGCCGTTCGTGGGCTGCGAGTGTCGCCACAGACGTCCGCTGCGCTGCACGAGGGACGCCGCGGGGGCGAGGTCGGAGACCATGCAGTCGAAGTCGATGTCCAGCGAGGCCTCGATGACCTGCGTTCCGACGACCGTCACGCCTCCCGTAGCGCTCTCCGGGCCGAGCAGCTCTGTGAGACGGCCGGAGATCTCAGCTCGGTGGCCGGCGGTCATGCGGGAGTGGAAGACGGTGACGTCCTCGCCGAGGTTGCTGAGCTGCCGGCCAACGTTGATGCAGCGGTCGACCTGGTTGACCACAACGCCGATCCGCGCGTTCTCCGACGCGGACCGGTAGCGGCGGGCGAGGTTGGTGTGGGCGTTCTCGAGGTTCTCAGCTCGCGTCTCGTGGATGCGGTAGCTGAGGTCGAAGGAGCGGCGCGAGGTCACCGAGGTCTGCTCGACGTGGCCTGCCCGTGCGGTGGTGGTGCCGGGGTAGATGGCCCCGTCGGGTGCGGCCTGCGCGTAGGCCGTCGTGAACTGCTGCAGCCTGTGGGTGGGGAGGGAGGCCGACAGCAGGGTGACGTTCGTCCGTGTGGCGCTGAGGAAGGTGAGCAGCTCGGCGAGGAGCGTTGCCTGGTAGGTGTCGTAGGTGTGCACCTCATCGAGCACGAGGTGGCGATTGGCCACAGCGAGCAGGCGTAGGAACGAGCGCCGCTGACGGAGGCTTGCGGCGAGGACCTGGTCGCACGTGGACACGCTGAGGGGTGCGAGGAGCGAGCGCGAAGTGCCCGAAAGCCAGTCGTTGGGCGTGAGGCCCGCGTCGTGACCGCAGTTGTCGATGTGCTCGACCGCTGCGTCAGTGTCGGCGCCAGAGTAGAAGCTGTTCAGCCGGGCGTGGCCATGGAGGAGCGCTGCGTAGTTCTTCGTCCGGTGGAAGAAACGGCGGACGCGCGCCCACATCGCATCGGTCATCGCTCGAGTGGGCAGGGCGAGGAGCAGCCCTTCCTGTTCAGGCAGTGTCGCGTGTCGGAGAAGGGCAGCTTCCGTCTTGCCGTCGCCAGCCGGGACAGCCACGACCCACAGGCCGGCGCCGACGTCGAGGGCCTGCTTCTGCAGGTCCGACATGCTGTGCGCGTGCTTCCCCATGACGTCGGTCACGGGGTCGACGATGGGCTGGTAGACACCGAGGGTGTCCTCGATGTAGCTGTCGAACCAGGCACGGCGAGTCTCGAGCCACACCTTGGAGTCGTCCACTGCAGAACCAGCGCGACGCCCTGTCGCGATCGCCTTGGACGTGGATGCAAGCCAGTCGGCCAGGGTGACGATGCCGCTGAGCAGGATGACGGCGACGGAGTGGTGAGCTGCGAGACGGTGCTGGAGCTGCGCGGCTGTCGTCCCGGTTGCCTCGAGGACGGCGTCGAAGTGCGCACGCTGCTGCTCGCCCCACCGCCCGTCCATGAACTGCCGGAGTATCCGCTCGGTCGAGCGGTGTTCAGCGCTGAGCGTCTGTGCCAGCGCATCGTCGTGAGGGTGGTACTGGCCGTGGTGAGCGCCGAGGACGGCGGGTGCCCAGGCATCAGCTACCGGGTCGAAGCTGCCCGGCCAGCGACCGGCGACGACCAGCATGCTGATGCCCTCATGGCGGCCGACGACCTTGCCGGCCGTCCCGTCAGGGGAGAGCTCGCCGCCAAGCCGGCCCGTCGTCGGCAGCGTGACGTTGTAGCCGTCCTGCTCGAGCGCGGCCTGGTGCCCCGGGTGGAAGTCGCCGCGATACCCGTCGTGGTCCTTCGCCCACGCCTGCGTCTGGAAGACGACGTTGGCCTTGCCGATGTCGTGCAGCCCGGTCAGCGCAGAGACGAGGGCGCACGCCGCGTCCGGGTCGCCGGGGGCGAGAGCTTCCGTGAGCAGGTCGCGGAGGCCCGGACGCAGCCACCTGCTCCACACGACCTGCGCCGCCGCTGCGCTGTCCAGGAGGTGGTTGATCAGCGGGTACGGGGCGTGTGGTGCGGCACCGAGCTTGCCCCAGATGCGGGTGTCGACGACGGGCCTGGCGGCGGGGGAGTCCATGCAGGCTCTGTGCCGCTACGCGAACGACGGCTGTGGGCGGCTGCGCCCCGCCGCATGTCTTCTCCGCAACGGCCGCGGCGCGCGTGGCCTAGCGGAGCATCAGGAGCCCCATGTCGTCACTCACCGAGCACCACCCCGCCGAGCCGCTCGACTCCGATGAGGTACCGGTCGACGAAGCGAAGGGTGCGGAGACCGGTTCGGCTCCCGTCCCGGCCGACGAGCCGGTCTCCACGTCAGCTGACGCTCTCGCAGCACCCCTCGGAGTGGATCAGCCGCAGCCGGCGACGAAGGCCGGCTGGAACGAGTGGGCTCTCACCTCGTTCGTCGCCGCCTTCGCGTCGCCCCTCACCGTGCTGCTCAGCGGAGTGCCTGGGTTCGTCTTCCTCTCGGTCCTGTTCGTCCTCCTGGGCGTCGTCGCCGGTCACCTGAGCCTCCGCGCCGCCGCGCGGGAGCCGCAGCTTCGAGGCCGAGGGCTCGGCATCGTCGGGCTCGCTTTGTCCTACGCGCAGCTCCTGCCCCTGATCGGGCTGCTCATCCTGGCCGCCGCGTTCGTCGGGCTCGTGGCCCTGACCATCTGACCCTGCCGCGCATGGCCTCGTCATGACCTCCTCCATGCCGATCGAAGACCGCGCCGAGAAGGTGCTCGAGCGAGCAGTCATCCTCGGAGTCGGGTCGCCCGACGCACGCCCTCGACCCGGCCAACTGGCTGCCACCCGTGACGTCGCGACCATCCAGACGAAGATCGGAGACGGCCCCAGCGGCCGCGGGCACCTCGCCGGACAGGCCGGAGTCGGCATCGGCAAGAGCTACGTCGGACTCACCAACGCGGGCCTTCGCGCGTCGCTGTATGGCGAGAGGACGCTGTTCTCCACGAAGTCGCTTCCCCTGCAGGCGCAAATCGTCGACAAGGACGCCCCGGTGGTGTCACAGGCGGTCGCCGACGAGACGGGCAAGGGCTTCACCGCCGCCGTCCTCAAGGGTTGGGGCAACTACGTCTGCGGCAACCGGGCCTACGAGCTCGCCTCGGCGCTCATCGGCGAGGACGTCTTCGGCTTCCCCGGCCAGTCGACCATCAAGCCGCTCATGGCCCGCGTTCGGAAGCTCCCCGACGACGGCACCATCAAAATCGAGGGCGGCACAGTCGACCTCGCCGAGGTGAAGCCACTCGTTCTCTGGTCTCTGCAGCAGATGCTCAACGACGGCACCAGCGGTGACAAGGACACCTACGACGGCGAAGCCAGCGATGACGCATGGAAGGCCGTCTCCGTCTCGCCGGAGGAGTGCGTCGGGCTCGATGAGTGCCCGTTCGCGGAGTTCTGCAAGAGCGACCGGGCCCGCACCCGGGCGGCAGAAGCCGACGTCGTGGTGACGAACCACTCCATCCTCGCCGTGCAGGCCTCCATCGGCGTCCCCGTCATCCTCGGGAACGCGACCCTCGGCCGCTTCGATCACATCATCGTCGACGAGGCACACGAGCTGCCCAAGACCGTCCGCAGCCAGGGTGAGTGCTCGGTGTCCGGACGACGCATGTCGGGCCTGATCCGGCTCGTCCGCGCCGTGGCGAACGACAGCGACAGCCGGGTCTCCACGTGGATCGAGCAGGGCCACCAGATCGCCGAGCTCGTGGAGAACGAGCTGCACGGCATCTTCACGGAGCGCTCCTCCGGCGAGGTCGGTCGCCTCACCGACACCGACGACCCGCTCGCACGCACCGGTGAGGGTGTCATCGCCTGGGCCCGGGTCGCGTCACGCCTCATCAAGAAGCCCGTCCTCGACGCCCAGAAGAGCGGCCGCAACAACCTCGTGATGGCGGGACGCCGAGCCACCGGTGGCATCGACAGCCTGATCGCTGACGTGACCGCTGTGCGCAAGCACAAGAACGGGCAGGCCCGGTGGCTGCAAGCACCGCCCAAGGCCACCCCTGTCATCGGACGCCGGCGACCGATCAAGCCCTGGTACGCGGTCCAGGCCGCGCCAGTCGAGGTGGGCGGGCTGCTCCGCGGCAACCTGTGGACGCAGACGGTCGAAGACGAAGAGACGGGCGACGTCGTCGACATCAGCCCGTCGGTCACCTGCATGAGCGGCACGCTGCCCCCGGGCTTCGCCATGGACGCCGGCCTGAACGTCCGCCAGAACGTCGAGTACGAGCTGCCTTTCCAGGCCGCCTACGCCCAGTCCATGCTCTACATCCCCAGCGCGAAAGGGACGGACGACGTCCTCGACCTGACCGTCGAAGGCTTCGGTGGACGGCGCCGATTCAGCACCGACAAGCACGCCGACTGGGCGCTCAAGCAGATGTACGAGCTCGTCGACGCGAACGGCGGGCACGCTCTCGTGCTCGCCGCCAAGGGCGACACGGGCAAGAAGTACGCCCAGGCTCTCAGAGCCCACGCGGCCGGTCGCTGGAACGTGTACTCGCAGTGGGACGCCGGCGCACCTCGCCTCACTCTCGCGAAGTGGAAGGCTGACACGACGGGCGTCCTGGTGGGCACCCAAGGCCTCATGACCGGTGTCGACGCACCTGGCGAGACCTGCTCCCTCGTCATCCTCGACCGACCCCCGCGGGCAGCCGCGAACGCTGTCGATGACGCTCGCGTCGAGCTGATCGTCGAGCGCCTCGGCGGCGGCAAGGCGGCCGAATGGACCGCCCGACGCCTCGTTTACGTCGCGGACTCGATCGAGTTGATGGGTCAGGCTCGCGGGCGTCTCATTCGCGGCGAGAACGACCGCGGTGTCTTTGCCGTCCTCGAGCCGCGGATGCTCAAGAACCACGTCTTCACCTACGAGGAGACCGCGCGCCGCGACATGATGAAGACCGTCGATGTCTACGGACAGAAGACGTCGGAGCTGTCAGCTGTGACGGCGTTCATGCGGGACCGGCAGAAGCGACGCGACCTCGGCCTCGCGGCCTGAGCCGCACACTCACGGCGCATGACCTTCACCGAGCTGGACCACCCACGCGCCCCCAGCGGCGAGTTCACCACGAAGCAGCAGTCAGCGCCCGCCGTCAGCCTGACCGATGCCGCGCCGCTGCAACTGGATCGGAGCGCTCTTAGCCCGGCAGTGGCGCAGAAGCTCGACGACCACCTGCAGGATGTGGACCCGGCGACGGGTCGGACCTACGCCGAGACCTACGAGGCGCTCTCGGCCATCCACGTGCAGCAGGACATCGTCTTCGAGCGCCGCGGCGCCCCGCCGCGCCTCCTGTGGCAGCTGCACGACAGCCATGGCCAGACGACGACCGTGCCGCCCTTCGTCGCCCGAGCGGTGTCCGTCCCCGACCTCAGCGAGCCAGGCATCGCCATCAAGCACCGCCGCGACCGAGCAAGCGTCGCTTGGCAGAAGGCGGAGGACGAGTTCCAACGGCGCCGCGGACGGACGGATGGCGCCACGCTCAACGCGCTGCGCGCCAAGCGGGACATGAAGCACGAGGCCTACCTCGAACTGGCCGACGAGTACGCAGCTGTGCTCGACCTCGACGCTGCCGAGCCAACAGCGCCGTCGGTCGAAGTCACCACCCCAGCCGGCTGGCTGCACGGCGTCTAGCCGCACACGTAGGGCACATGACGATCACGGCAGCGCCCGCCACCTGGAACGAGCTTCACCACCCACGGATCGGTGACGGCACCTTCACCGACAAGCTGCAGGGGGCTCCCGAGCTCGAACTGGCGGCGTCCACCGAAGACGACTCCGACGACGGGTACGAGTACAACCCGACCTACCGCCTGCCCGACAACCTCGTCGAGCTCGCCGTCAAGAAGATCGACCGCGCCAACGAGCGGCTCGCCAAGGTCGGCATCGACGAGCGCTTCACGTACGACCTCACCGAGGTGATCGAGATGCGCAACGGGCGCCAGTACCTCTTCTCTGAGCTCAAGCTCAACAGGCCCAGCATCAGCTTCGGCGGATGGGCCTTCGCCGGCGCGCACGACTTCACCCCAGCAGGCAAGGTCCTGAACTTCTGGGCGAAGAGCAGCGCACCGGACGTGGTGGACAACCGCTGCGACCACTGCGGCGCCAACCGGGCACGAACCAGGGTCTACACCGTCGAGCACCCCGAGAAGGGCACCATGCAGGTCGGCCAGAGCTGCCTCAAGGCCTTCCTCGGCATCACCCCGGGCAACCTCTGGGCCCTGACCTCCGAGCTCGAGCTCGACGACCTCGCACGGGGCGGCTACGAGACGTACGGCAGCGCCAATCAGGCCTACGCCACCGAGGAGCTGCTCATCGCAGCGCTGGCCGCATCGGACGACGGGAAGAACTTCGTCACGGCCAGCGAAGGAGACTGGCAGCAGCCGCCGACCGCCGCGACGACGATCGCCGAGTTCGACAGGCTGCTCGCCGACGGCGAGACCCGAGCGCGCCGCGCCCTCGCTCGGAAAATCATCCGCTGGGCCAAGTCGGTCGACGACTCCGGAAGCGACTACGTCTCGAACCTCAAGGCTGTGCTGGCCGGATCGAAGGACACCCAGATCGTCCGCCGCAAGCACGTCGGCCTCGCAGTCAGCGCCATCTCCGCCTACCGGCGTGACCAGGAGAAGGCGGCGGTCAAGAAGGCGAGGGAGGAAACGAAGGCCGCCGAGAAGCGCGAGTACCTCGCGCCGGTGGGGGAGAAGGTCAAGGACCTCGTCGCCACGGTCGAAGTCGCCTACCACGACACCTCGTACTTCGGACCTCGGCCGAAGAACACCACGCTCCTCGTCCTCAGGACGAACGACGGCCACGTCCTCAAGTGGCAGTCGAGCAGCCAGCAGGACGTCAGCCCCGGCGACAAGGTGACCGTCACCACAGGCACGGTCAAGGCCCACCAGATGTACCGCGACACGTTCCAGACGGTCCTCACCCGAGCCAAGATCACCACCGACAGCTAGCCGGCCGGCGCCGCACACGTACGAGCCATGACCAACTTCAACGAGTCCGAGCATCCACGTGCAGCGGACGGTGCCTTCACCGAGAAACGCCAGTCCGAACCGCAGGTGTCACTGACCTCTCGTGAGGTCTTCGAGCAGAGGCTTCGAACGACGTCCACCGAGGCTGGGCTCGGGGGAGTCATGCCGCAGATCCTCGACGTCGTCCACGACCGCGAGAACGTCTCGCAGGAGGACCTCATGGATCTCGAGGCCGGCGACATCACCGCGCTCTACGACGACCACATCGCGCCAGCGATCGACGCGGCCGAGTTCGACCTCAGCAACCGGACGGCCACAGCCGAAGCATCGGACGTCCGCGCCCACCTGACTCGCGTCGCACGCGAGGCAGGTCTCGAGGTGATGGGCGAGGTGCTGTCGGTGCTGCGAGACCGAGAGACGGTGTCCGACTCTACCTTCGGCGCTCTGACGGCCGACGACATCACCGCTCTGTACGAGGAGCACATCTCAGCCGGCATCGACGATGCCGAGCGTGAACTGCAGGGGAGCAACTGATGTCTGGATTCAAGGAACACGAGCACCCTCGGGCAGCCGCCGGAACCTTCACCGACAAGCAGCAGGGCAAGCCCGAGCTGAGCCTCGCCAGGTCGACCTACGCCGACATGGAGCCCTCCGACATCGACGGCGAGCTCGTCGGCCACTACCAGGAACTCCACCGGTGGACATCGCAGGTCCACAACGCAGAGCAGCTCATCGAGAAGGTGACCGCCGAGGAGGACGAGTTCGCGCGCACAGGCGTCCGCAAGCACCGCTGGGCGGTCACACCCGAGCAGCAGATCGCCAGCGCGCAGAAGCGCATCGACGACGCACAGGCCCCCATCGAGGCGGCCCGCGCGCTCATCGCGCCGATCACCGCCGAGTTCAACAGCCGCGGGGGCTGGACGAGGTACTTCGTCACCACGGGCAGCGACCCGCACGTCCACAACACGCGATCGTGCAGCACCTGCAGGCCGACGACCGAGTTCGGTTGGCTCACAGACCAGTCAGGCATGAGCGAAGACGAGCTCGTGGAGCTCGCCGGCGACGAGGCCTGCACCGTCTGCATGCCCTCCGCACCAGTCGTCGACAAGCGCGCCCCGCGCGCCAGCCGCCTCGAGACTCCCGCAGCGCGCGAGGCGCGCGTCGAGCGTGAGCAGGCTGCGGCCGAACGCGCCGCCAAGAAGGCAGCGGCCGGCATCACAAGCGCCGAGGGGGAAGACCTCGGCGGCACCTGGGGCTCCGTGTTCAAGACCGAGCGCGCAGCAGAAGTCGCAGCCGTCGGCGGCCTCTTCGACATGGCCTGGTACGGGAACCACCCCGACGAGGAGTCCTGGGCAATCCAGGCCGCAAACGTGGAGGACGCCATCTCCCACAAGCGGGGCATCACCGTCGACGACCTCCGAGCCACCTGGCGGAAGAAGCTCATCGCCAAGGGCAAGCGCGACGGGGGACTCGATCGACTCCGGGCCCAAGAGGAGCGCATCTTCCGCGTCGTCGACGAGGTCAAGAAGGAGCGCACGGCCGTCGCAGAGCGGTGGGAAGAGCTCGCCTCGAAGAGCCACCTGACCCCGGACGAAGAAGGCGAGCTCGCCACGACCGACCGGCGTCTGCGCACCCTGAGGAGCCAGCGGAGCGGCCGCAATGACCGCTGATGCCGCGCATGGGACCTCCATGAGCAACGCCGCGCCCGCCCACTCCGACCTGCAGAAGCCCGAGTTCCGGATGGACCCGTCCACGAACGAGTTCGTCCTCGTCGAAGACCCCCGGTTCTCGAAGGACAGCACGGACGTCGATGAGGGAATCCGAGACGGCAAGCGAACCGGGCGCGAGCGCGTCCGTGACGTCCTCGACGCTGTGATGGACGGCGTCGTCGACTTCCTCGTGACCCGGTAAGCGCACCTCACCGGCTCCACACCAAGCACGACGACGACGACGAGGAGACAGCAGTTCGGCTCACGCCGCACACGTAGCAGCCATGCCACCTCGACGAGATGCCCGCGGCCGAGCACCCACGCTCGGCCGCTTCGTCGACCCAACTTCTGACCACCGAGAACTCAACAGCGCAGCCGGTTCCAGCGCGGGCCCGGCAGCGGAGGAGGTGTGACCCGAGCGCTCTAACCAAACCTCGGGGCTGACGGTGTTCCCGCGCCAGGCCCCACGCACAGAGAGAGCACCATGGCGTTCCAGGAAATGGATCACCCACGCACCACTGCCGGCCTCTTCACCACCAAGATGCAGCACGGCCCGGAAGTTGAACTCAGTCCGATGGGAGGCCTCGGCAGCACCGACGTTCGAGACTTCGTCGCGGCCGCCGAAGTCAGGAGCGTGACGCCCATCACGCAGGACGACCTGTTCGAAGCTCTCGACAACGAGGAGCCCGAGAAGCACGGTCGCGTCCGACGGGTTCGCCTGGCGAGGGGGCTCATGAGCTTCGACGACCTCGAGGTGTACGGCCCGTACGACGGCACGCCGATCCTCATCGAGGTCAGCCCCAGCGTCGACAACGGCCACCTCAAGGTCATGCAGGGCCGAGCGGTCATCCGCGTTGACGCAGGCCACCCGTTCGACGTCACCGTCAGCGGCGAGTCGGATGCGACCGTCATCGTCGCCGCGAACCGCTCCTCCATGGTCAACGCTCGGGACTCCTCCACGGTTCTCGTCATCGCCGAGACCGACGCTCGAGGAGCCCTAAGGGTCATGGGCGAGGAAGCAACCGGAACCGTCGTCGGCGACACCGGTCGCTACTTCCTGGTCCCGCACAGCCCCACGTAGGCCAGCCCCGCCGCATGTCTCCTGCCTGACTTTGAAAGGCAGGACCACGCATGATGGGTGGGCACCACGCGGCCACGGGCGCCGCAGCATGGATCGCGGTCACCGCGACCGCTGGCCACGGCATGGGCCTCTACCCGGTGACCCCGGTAGGGACCATCGCCGGAGCTCTCCTCTGCGCCGGCGCTGCTCTTGCCGCCGACGCCGACCACAGTTCCGCCACGATCGCGCACTCCGTCCCTGTGCTCGGGAAGGTCGTCACTCGGGGTATCGAGCAGGCCAGTGGCGGCCACCGACACGGCCTCCACTGCCTGCTCGCAGTCCTGTGCGCATGGCTTCTCGCCACGGGGCTCGGCTTCGTTGTCATCCAGCCCGACTGGTGGGGAGCGCCGATCAGCATCGGCACCGCGGTGATGAGCGCCGCGATCATGACCTTCGCCCTCAAGGCGCTCAAGCTCTCCCGCGGGTCGTGGGGTCTGGCCTGGCTCATGGGAACGGCCATCGCAGCCTTCATCACCCTGTTCGCCCCTGAGCAGCAGTCGTGGTTCGTCGTCTGCTTCACCCTCGGCTACGCCGTCCACCTCGCTGGCGACTTCCTCACGACAGGCGGCCTTCCTCTGCTCTGGCCGTGGGTGCCGAAGCCGCCAAGGGCCTGGGCAAAGATCCCCGTGCTCAAAAACGTGTGGCAGAAGAACGGCTACATGGCCATGCCCATCCTCGGCAACGCCGGCTCCTTCCGCGAGTGGCTGCTGCTCATCCCGATCAGCCTCTACGCCGCGTACGGCGTGATCCACGCAGCGCTCGCGCTCGTGGGCGTCGACCTCGGCTCAGTCATCGCGACGGTGTGGGCGACCCACTGATTCCGCCGCATGTCTCTTTCGTGACGATCCCCATCGATCCCGAAGAGACGAAGGCACCACCGTGAGCGACGCACCGCACCCCCATTTCGACGCCATCCCGGCCTTCGACATGCCCGCGCCGACTTCCGCGCCCACGGCAGCTCCTCTGCCGGCCACTTTCGCTGCGCCGCCGCAGGCCGCTGCCATCCCGGCGCCCGAGGCGGCGTTCGCCAGCATCCCGGCCCCGACCGCGGCTCCGGTGGCCGCCCCCGCGCCCGAGACTTCGGTGACGGCACTCGCTCCGGTTGCCGCCAAGGTCGACGAGCCGGCCGACACCGAGGAGAAGGCGACCCGTTCGCGCAGCGGCAAGCGCAACCCCGAGCGTGCAGCCATCCGCCGCGTCGCTGCGAAGCTCGAGCAGCTCCGGGTCGCTGAGCCCGCCCACCTCGAACTCCTGAGCACCGCCCTGGGCGTGGCGAACACGCCCGTCGAGCTCACCGTCGCAGTCATGGCGGGCAACCGGACGGCCCTGGCGGCGCTGAACGACACCGTCGCCCTCAGCCAGCCGATGGACCCCTACGACGGCATCATCAGCGCGACCGCACTCGGTCGCGCCCGCATCCGCGGTGTCTGGTCTGTGCTCAACGAGTTCGGCGCCGTGCAGGGGAATCTGCCCGCTTCCGACATCGCCGCCGGAGGCGCCATCGCCAAGGCCGCGGGCAACATCAGCCAGGACAACCTCGACGAGATCACCGCCGTTCTCGCGCTGGCGAAGAAGTGACCACCGAAGTCGCGCGCTGCCAAGCGTGGCGCTACGTCCCGCACCGCAAGCACCCCATCCCCGGCCGTCCAGGCACGTGCCGACGCTGCTGGCGCGCCTGCAACAAGATCGTCCCCTTCGACGCCAAGCGCTGCAGCGACTGCTACCAGGGGCTGCTCACCAACCCCTCGCCTGAGATCCGCCGCGCCCTCGCTCTCGAGGAAGGCGCCCTCGACGAGACGCTGCGCATCCTCAGCCAGGACCCGGACTACTCCGTAGCCCTCACGGCCCAGAACCTCGTGACCGAGCGCCGCGACCACCGCGAAGCAGCGCGCATCACGCCACGACCACTCATCCGATTCGACGGGACCCCAGGCACTCAGGCGCCCCTCCCGTGGGCCAACCGCTAGGAGCGCCGCCATGCCCAAGACCCGCACGAAGCGCAGCGCGCAGCCCGACATCTGGGCTGACGAGCACCTCGCCGAAGCACCGTCGCCGAAGTCGACGGCCGTCCGCCTGTCCGACAAGTGGCAGCGCGTCGTTCGCACCTACACGAAGGTGTCCGTCTTCTCGTTCCCCATCTTCGCCATCGTCGTGCTCAGCCTCTGGTCCGACGTCAACGCGCCCGTCCCTGTCGACACGCAGAAGGTGGCCAACCAGGTGGACTCGGCCGGCAAGACGGCGGCCATCCTCGCCATGAACGAGTGGCTCGACGCGAAGCCCGCACCGCTCGTCAACGGCCGAGTCGTCGCTTGGAACGGCTTCGACACCAAGCCGAAGCCGAAGATCGACAAGGCCCTCGAGCGCGACATCGTCAGCCCCGAGTACACCATCGAGGTCCACCACTTCACGCTCGTCGACGGATCCGGTTTCAGCTACACCTCCGAGGTCGCAGTCGCCGTCGACCAGGTGAACGGCACCTCCGCGCTCTCCACACCGTCGCTGTCGCCTGTCGCCCCGGCTGCCACTGGCTGGGACAGCTCGGGTACGTGGTTCGGCCTCAAGACCGAGCAGGCGTCCGAAGACGTGAACGTCGCCGTCAACCAGTGGGCCAAGGCCTTCACCTCGGGCGACCCCGCCGTGCTCCGCAGCACCGTCGGAGATGGTGACCCAGCGCACAGCTACATGCCCCTCACGGGTGTCTCCGGCGCCACCCCGACCATCCTCGCCGCGGCCTCCGTGCCCGTCATCGAGGACGGGGTCGTGTCGAAGAAGGCCGCCAAGCAGCTGATCGTCCAGGTGCGTGTCCAGCTCGAATGGGCAGCCACCGGCCCCGCCGTTCCGGGAGACCAGAACGGCGACTCGTCCATCACCTACGACCTCCTCATCGACAAGGCCGACACCGCCACCCCCGTCGTCGTCTCGTGGGGCGGCGCGGGCTCCGGCACGTCCCTCAAGGCCTACGACCAGGCCATCACCGACCGCGAACTCACGAAGGACTGACCATGGCGAAGCCCCCTCGCGTCGGCAACACTGCCGCCGGCGCCACCCCCGACTTCCCCACCATGGTGAAGAAGCGCTACACCGACGGCCGCATCGTCGGAATCGACAACAGCGTCTGGCTGTACCGCTCGGTGCCTCTCAGCCCCGTCAGCGAGGCCCGGACAGCACAGGACGCCGTCGCTGCCGGCGGTGCCATCCAGGGAGCCATCAACGAGCTCTCCCGGATGACGAAGCTCCGCAACAAGCAGCGCGCCCTGAACCAGAAGAGCTATCGCCAGGTGCACCTGCTGCTGTCGAACGTCCCGACGTACTTCAAGACGCCCATCGACAACCCCATCCGCGACTACCTCGACAGCGAGCACGTGGGTCTCACGACCTACAACCGCGTCCTCCTCTTCGGCGTCCGCCTCACCCCACAGCTGGGCGACGGAACGCTGCGGAGCGCATGGGAGTCCGCGGTGGAGTCGCTGGCCTCCGGCGGCACGCCGATGTCGGACTTCGACGCCGACTTCAAGGCCGTCGACACCATCCTGACGCGCGCCGGCCTCACAAAGCCGTCGAGCACCGACTTCCGCTACGCCAACGCCTGGTGGAACTACGGTGCCAACGCCGACGTGCCCTACACGTACCACGACGAGCACGTCCACTACTTCTCGAGCAGCGCCACCGCGCGCATCGCCGAAGAGATCGACATCAACGACTGCTCCGGCTGGCGCGACATGGACGGCACACACGCCATCACGTTCTCGGCCGTGGAGAGCTTCGAGCTGCCCTACGTCTCGGCCACCGAGGACGCTGGCCGGTGGGCATCCCGCCTCGTCGAGTCGGACGCCCTCGCCATCAGCATTCGCGGCCTGGTCGAGCCGCCCGTCGTCACGCGCGAGGTCATGCGCAAGCAGATCGTCAACTACCGAGCTGAGCTCACCGAGCGGCAGGAGAAGAACAAGCTCGACCGTGCCGAGCTCGACGAGAAGCTCGGTGAGCTCGACAACGTCGAGCGCGCCTACGCCGGCTCGAACGGCAACGCCCCGGCCACGCTCATCGAGACCTCAACGATCGTCGCTCTCCGCGGCATCGTCGAAGACGTCAACGACACCGGTGCATACCAGCTGCAGATGAGCGCCATGCAGAACCGTCAGCCGGGCGCCTGGGCCGAGATGATGGTCGCGTCTTCCATCCGAGCCAACCCGTACCTCGAGGACCTCCCGTCCTCGACGATCGCCTACTCCGGCCTGCCCAGCCTGTCCAACGTCGGAGACCGCACAGGCGCTCTGTTCGGCCTCACAGAGCGCGACCGTCAGCCGGTCTGGCTGAGCCCCGTCGCGGTCGCCGACGAGGACACCCCTCCCGTCTTCCTCGTCGCTGCCGGATCGGGCTCGGGCAAGACGATGCTGCTGCTGAACCTCGCCGACCAGCAGGCTCGCGTGGGCATCCCGAACGTCATCATCGACCCGAAGGTCGGCAGCGACCACTCGCCGTCAGTGCTCGCCTCCGGCGGGCAGGTCATCAGCCTCGACGACCTCACTTCTTCGGACGGCGCCCTGGACGCCCTCCGGTTCGCCGCTTCGCCGGCGGTCGGCGTCGACATGGCAGCCTCGGCCATCATCACGGTGAACCCGTGGGGCCCTGACGTGCACAAGTACGAGGTGCCCCTCTACACGGCCATCGGGCGCGGTGTCGAGCTGGGGGCGACCTGCACCGGCCAGGCGCTGCAGCTCGCCTACGAGGACGAGACGAACGAGAAGTACAAGGCCCAGCTCAAGGAGATGATCGACCCGCTGTTCCGCATCGCGGGGACGTCAGCGCTCTTCCGCTCGTTCTTCGGCATCAACCCGCAGAGCCGCGGCCTTCGCGTCGCCGATGGCACGACGCTCATCAAGGTCGGCGACTACCGCCTCGAGCTGCCCAGCCCCGACACCCCGCGTGAGGCGATGTCGTTCCCGCAGCGCATGGCCGTGGCCACGGTGAAGATGATGTTCACCGGCGCTGGGCTGGCGCTGACCGGCCGCGACGGCGTCATCCACCAGGACGAGGCCTGGGTCGTCACCGGCACCACGCCCGAAGAGGCAGAGCGCGCCGGACGACTGGCACGAAGCCAGCGCTTCCTGCCGATCTTCTACTCGCAGGACCTCACGGGCGCCATCGACTCGAAGCTCGTCAACCACGTCTCCCGCGTCGCGATCGGGCCGCTGGACGACGAGGTGCAGGCGCGCGCCGCGCTGACCATCGCGAAGCTCGAGGCAACGCCCGAGCGCCTCGGACGCATCACCGCTCGCAAGTCGATGGGCTCGACCGGCGAGGACGTGGCCCCGAACTGGAACTCTCTCCGCCCCCTCTACGAGCCAGGCACTCGCAACAACCTCCGAGGCACCGTCTTCATCACCTCGGACCTTGCCGGCCGCGCTGTGCCGGTCGAGGTGAAGCTCTCGCCGGGCTTCCTCAAGCGGGCTTCGACGAACCGCCTCGACCTCGATGCATGGAACCTCCAGACTTTGGCCGCCGAGTAGGCCAAGTCGAGCACTTCTCACCGTCAATTCCGTGGGAGGCAGGGGTCGTTTGTGTGAACCCACAAACGGCCCCTTTTGCGCGGTCCTAGAGGCCTGATTTTCCGGGGATCCCCGCGCATGACCTTGGGGTGAACCTCCAAAAAGCCTTCGATCCCGCCACTGCCGCTCGCGACATCCTCGACCGTCTCAACGACGGCGATCTGGACGAGCGCGAGGCCCGCCTGAAGCTCGCCGGCGTCATCGAAGCCTCGAACGTACCAGTGGCCGTGGCCCGAGAAGTGCAGGGCATCACCGACCGCCACCGCCGTGACCTGGCCTCATTGCTGAGCGAGATGATGCTCGGCCGCGTCACAGGCACAGGCGGGTTCAGCCAGAGCCTCGACCTCGAGCGCATCCGCGAAGGCGCCGACATCAACGCCTGGGCACGGCAGCTTCTCCGCTCGGCCGTCCCGTCCAAGATGCGCGACATCCGGCTCGTCGACAGCCACGAAGCCCTCGTCGACCCGACGAACGCAGCGTCTGCCGAGACGACATCCTTCTCGGGCATGGCCTACGCCCAGGCGTCAGTCAGCGGCGCCGACATCGCCATCGAAGACGGCCACTTCACCGAGCAGTTCAACAGCATGGCACCGGAGTCGCGGACATTGCGCCGGACCGGTCAGACGAAGCGGAACGCGCGCACCCTGCGCGAGGCCTACGCCATCACCGCTCCTCTCGTCATCCCCGAAGCGCCCGCGGACCGTTCATGGCTCATCAGCTACCTCGGAGCAGAGACTGACGCCGCCGGCGAGGCCCGCTTCACGCACATCATGGAGACCTACGCCTCCCTCAACGCCTGGGTCGCGGTCGTGTCAGGCCGAGGCAACCCCCGCGCCGACATCGACGACCGTCTTCTCGGACTCTGGGACGACTTCACCCTCGAACAAGCCGACGACCTCCTCGAGCTGCGCCCGGCCGTCGCCCACACGATCGCCCTTGCCGAGGCCATGCTCGCCCCCAAGCCCTCTCGCGACGTCGTCGCTCGCGCGATCAGCGCCACGAAGATGGCCGCCGCCGGACACGACTGGGACCTGCACGCCAAGGCCCTCATCAGCGCCTGGGTCGCCAACGAGTGCGCCGCGGTGTCGGAGTTCAACACCAAGACCGTCGTCGACTTCGAAGCGGCCGAGGCGGAGCGGGTGGCCCTCGCCGAGACGCTGCCAGCTCAGCTGGAGCAGACCGCAGCGTGGCACAACCAGCCCCTCGGCGCGAAGCAGGACGACGTCGACGCTTTCCTCCGCCGGCTGTTCACGAGCTTCGACCCGGAGAACTTCCCCGCCTGAGACAGGCCGCGGAAGGCGTAGCTACACGGAGTGGGTTGCGCAACACCTGCCGCCCCGCCGACGTGCCCCCGAAATGGGGCGGACCGGTTCGTGGATCTGGTCGAAAATGACGGTCCCTTCGACCAGAATGGGAGTACGGCAGCCCCGAACCGGGGAGTTCTGAGCGCTGGGTGGCGCCCCTCGGAATGAGCCGTGGTGCAGGGGAGCGCAACCAGCTCCCAGGGCGAGGAGGGCCGACCATGAACCAGATCAGCGACTACAAGAAAGAGCTCATCGACGCGATCGCTGAGCGACTCGATTCCGTCTTCGACAACCTCGAAGAGAGCGGCCGCGAACCGCGCAACCTCGGGGACATTGCCGTCCTTGCAGACCGCGTCGTGGCTGGCATCCCGAGGTCGTCACCCATCAACCTCGAGCTGGGTCCGTTCTACACGACCGCATCGCTGACGAGGTGGCTCGGCGTGACCCGGCAGTACGTTCACGAGCTCGTCCGGCAGCGTCGAATCCTGTCTCTCACGACGGCCGACCGACACAAGGTCTACCCGTCGTTCCAGTTCGGCGGCAAGGGAGCAGTCCTACCGCACATGCCCGAGCTCGTCGCCATCTTCGAGAACCAGCTCGAGCCAGCGACGCAGGCCATGTGGCTCGTCACCCCCAACGGTGACCTCGGGGGCGAGACTCCCGCGAAGTGGCTGCGCCACGGCCGCCCCAGCAAGGCCGTCATCGCGTCCGCGCGCAAGTACGTGTCGAAGGTCGACGGTGACGACCCGACGGTTGCGGCGTCGGCTTGAACAGCATCGACCTCGCATCCCTGCCGGTCCGCTACCTGCGGAAGGGCACCACGGTCTACCGATCGCACAGCGTCTCGGCCTCGCCCCTCACAACCGCGCAGCACCAGCGCGGCCCGTTCGACCTCGCCGCGCCGAGGATCACGACCTACCTCGCAACAGAAGCCGAAGCCGCCATCACGGAGCTTCTCGGCCCCATAGCCGGCCGGGCCCGCGCTGTGACCGAGGAGCAGGCCAGGCGCTTTGTCGTGACCAGCATGGTCATCCGCCGGCCCTTCAAGCTCGCGAGCGTGGACCACGCCAAGGCTCGGAAGGCTGGCCTAGACCTTCCTGAGCACAAGGGTCTCCCTGCCTTCGCCGTCACGAGAACGCTGGCAGCTCGGCTCGACGCCGCAGGCTTCGACGGCGTCTCCTACGCGTCATCCTTCGTTGACCACGAACGCGTCACGCTCATCGCCCTGTTCGACGCCCCGGCCAATGCGAAGCCTGCACTTGAGCTGACATCCGGCAAAATGCCGGGCATCAATGCAGCCCTCGAGGCCGGGTTTGATGTCGTCACGGCGCACACTCGGGCACACCTCGACCTCATCTGACTAACACATCCGCGATGCCTGAGTTGAGAGCCCCTCGGCGTTCCTGACTATGGCCCGCTGGGCCTGGATGCAAGTCTTGAGTCGTGTTGGTGTGGTGTTGGTGAAGGGCTGCGCGGCGCTGCTTTTACTTGCGCCGAACTGCACTCTAAATCCCGGAAAACCGGCAGTTTCGCGCAACTAGCAGCAAGAATGTAAGCCCCTAATCACGTTTACACCGTGGATGTCATCGGTTCGAGCCCGGTAGGGCCCACCTCACGAACGGTGGTCGGGCGACCACGGTTCTCCTCGGTCGCACGGCCCGTCGGGGCACGGACTCCGTGTCGGGCCGCGCCTGCGGGCGTCGTCGTCGGCGCGTGGCTGGCGACGGTCCGACAGCAGCACCCGGAGGAGAAAGCAAGCCCCTTGTCGCCGCGCAGTCGGTGACGTAGGACTGCCTCGTGGCGATTCCCGTCGAGGAGGGTGACCAGGTGAGCGATCAGCAGGACGACGACGCCGGATCGACGCGGGGGATGCGCGCCGTCTTCTGGCTGTGGATGAGCGTGATCGTCGCGGGACTCGTCGTGATGATCGCCGTCCCGTTGACGGCTCGGTGACGAGGATGCGTCGAGCCATCCGAGACCAGGGGCTCAGCACGGCCTTCCTCGTGATCTTCGTCGCCGCCCTCGTGGGCCAGTCGTTCGCCGGGTTCGCCGCCACCAACGAGGAACTCGCGGGGCACGGTCTTCCGCCCGTGGCCTACTGGGACTTCGTGTCGTCGTCGAGTTTCCTGGTGGACGTGGCCGAGAACTGGCAGTCCGAGTTCTTGCAGTTCTTCCTGTTCGTCGCCGCGACGATCTGGCTGGTGCAACGCGGGTCGCCCGAGTCGAAGCGACCGGGGGACGAGAGCGTCGGCAGCGACGAGGCACAATCGGTCGGAGACCACGCGCGGCCGGGGTCGCCCGCGTGGGCGCGCCGGGGCGGATGGGCATCCAGCGTGTACTCGAACTCGCTCCTAATGGTGATGGGCGCCCTCTTCGTGTCGTCCTGGCTCGCACAGTCCCTCGGCGGGACCGTGGTCGCGAACGAGGAGAACGCGGAACACGGCGCACCACCCGAGACCTGGCTCCAGTACGTCACGTCCCCGGATTTCTGGAACAGGACCCTGCAGAACTGGCAGTCGGAGTTCCTGGCGGTCGGAGCGATGATCGTGTTCTCGATCTTCCTCCGCCAGCGTGGCTCGAGTGAGTCCAAGCCCGTCGGGGCACCGCACACCACGAGCGCGGAGGAGCCCGCCTGAGCACGAGGTCGTCGTTCCGTCCTGCGGGCAGTGGATGCCGCCGGCAGGAGGATGCCCCCGGGGCGGCCGTCCGCGGCCGCCCCGACCGGGACCGGGGTCAGCGGCGAGCGGCGCCGCGGCGGCCCGAGACGGCGACCCAGACGACCAGCACGACGATCGCGCCGATGATCGAGCCGATGATGCCGGCGGGCTGGAAGAACCCGTCCGTGGGGTCGTGCTGGAACAGCAGGAAGCCGAGGAACCCTCCGACGAACGAACCGATGACGCCCAGCAGGATCGTCATGGCGATCGAGAGGCCCTGGCGACCCGGGACGACCGCGCGGGCGATGAACCCTGCGATGAGGCCGACGACGAGCAAGCTGATGATGAGACCGATCATGGTGTTCTCCTTCCGGGAGAGATGGGCGACCGGCACCGTCGGTGCCGTGGTGTCGCAGGACCCAGCAGACCACCCCTGGAGGTGTGGCGGCACACCCCTCGGGGTGGGATGGTGTCCTCATGCCCCTTGCTCCGACCCGGTCGATCACCGTCGCACTCGTCGACGACTACGACGTCGTGCTCGCCGGTCTCGCCCACATGTTCGACCGCTACCGCGACCGGGTCGTCGTCGCCGAGATCGACGCCACGACGTCCCTGTCCGACCGGGTCGACGTCGTCCTGTACGACTCGTTCGCCCAGCCCGAGTCCGACCACCACGAGCTCGCCGAGCTGGTCGCCAACCCGGCGGCCGGCAAGGTCGTCGTCTACACCTGGAACTTCCACCCCGAGCTCGTCGAGTCGGCTCTGGCGCAGGGCGTGCACGGGTACCTGTCGAAGACCCTCGGTGCCCGCGAGCTGGTCGAGGCGCTCGAGGCGGTCCACCGGGGCGAGCGCGTCGTCAGCGAGGTGCGGGGGCGGGCGCCGAGTGCACCGGGCCTCGACTGGCCCGGCCGCCGCGAGGGCATCACCGACCGCGAGTCCGAGATCCTGGCCCTCATCACCCAGGGGAAGAGCAACGCCGAGGTCGCGGCACTGACCTACCTCAGTCCGAACACGGTCAAGTCGTACATCCGGTCGGTCTACCGGCGCATCGGCGCGACGAGTCGGACGCAGGCGGTGCTGTGGGGCGTCCAGAACGGCTTCCGGCCGGACCACCACCGGATCGACCACTGGCTCGGCGGCCCCTAGGAGGCGCTGCGGCGCCGTCGACGGACGCGCGCGTCAGTGCGCCAGGGGTTCGCCGTCCCACGAGACGGCGACCCAGCCGGCCTCGGTCGAGCCCTCGAGGACGACCGACCCCGTGTTGCGGAGTCCGTGGGTGCGACTGAACGCGGCGTCGAGGTTGCGGGCGGTGTCGGCCGCCCAGACGCAGATCGCGGCTTCGTGCGAGACGAGCACCGCGGTCGAGTCGGCCGGTGTCGACGCCACGACCCGATCGACCGCCCCGCGGAACCGGGCCGTGAACTCGCTGCCGCTCTCACCACCGGGGATGCGCGCCTCCGGGTCGGTCCACCACTGCTGCATGGTGCCGGCGTACCGGGGCAGGGCCTCGGCGTAGGGCAGACCCTCCAGGTCGCCGGCGTCGATCTCGTGGGCACCATCGACCTCGTGGTGGGGGAGGCCGCGACCCTCGGCGACGATCGCGGCGGTCTCACCGGCCCGGCGCAGGCGCGAGGAGTGCACGGCGACGATCGCTTCGCCCGCCAGAGCCGTCCCGAGGTCGGCGGCCTGTTCGCGGCCGAGCGGGGACAGCGGCGGGCCCGGGGGGCGCGAGCCGATGGTGCGGGCGACGTTGTCGGCGGTCTCGCCGTGGCGGATCAGGAGGAGGCGCATCGTGGCTTTCGGTCGGGGCGGAGCGTCCATCGTGTCACGGCGCCCGCCGACTCCTAGCGCGCGGTGCGATCCGCCAGCACGGCCCGGGCCGCCATCCCGATCACCGCGCTGTAGGTGGGGTAGGCGAACCGCACCTCCGCCAGGGTGGCGACGTCGACACCGCCGGCCATGGCGGTGGTGACCGCCTGGACCACCTCGACGGCGTTCTCACCGACGGCATGGGCACCGAGCACGAGCTCACGACGGCGGTCGGCGATCAGCTTGAGGAACCCCGTCTCGCGGTCGTCCATCACGGCCCGGTCCACGGTCGAGTACGGGATCGTGACGACCACGCACGACTCGTCCGCTTCGCGGGCCTCGTCCTCGGTGAGGCCGACGCCGGCGTAGTCCGGGTCGGTGAACCCACCGGCGGGCAGGAGGTGGTGCGGCGTGCGGCGGTTGGCGCCGAGGACGGCGTTCTCGGCGGCGGCCTCCCCCTCGAACTGGGCGGCCTGGACGAGCATGTCGCGGCCGTTGGCGTCGCCCACGGCGAAGACGTGCGGGACGACGGTCCGGAAGTACCGGTCGACGGGGACGGACGAGCGCTCCACCTCGATCCCGGCGTTCTCCAGGCCGAGGTCCTCGACGTCCGCCGGCCACCCCGTGGCCATGACGACCACGTCGAAGTCGGCCCGGGCGTGCGCGTCGTCCTGCCGCCAGGTCAGGGTGATCGAGCCGTCGTCGGCTCGGGCGAGGCTCTCGACGCCGTCGATCCCGGTGCGCACGTCGATGCCCTGCTCGGTGAACGCGACGGAGACCGCCTCCGAGATCGACGCGTCCGACGTCGTCAGCACCCGCGGGGCGACGTCGAGGAGCGTCACGTCGCTGCCGAACGCGTCGAACACCGTCACGAGTTGTACGCCCGTGTTGCCCGCGCCGATCACGGCCACCCGGTGGGGGAGGGACGGCAGGTCGAGGACGTGCTCGGGGACCGTCGCCAACTCGTTGCCCGGGATCGGCAGTCGGCGCGAGTGACCGCCGACGCAGATCAGGATCGACGCCGCCGAGATCGTCCGCCCGCTGTCGAGGACGAGGGTCGAGTCGTCGACGAACCGGGCCCTGCCCTCGTGGACCAGCTCGACGCCCGCGGCCTCGAACCGCTCGGCCTCCCGCTTGATCGACCGCACCGCGTCGACGCGCTCCCGGACGCGCGCGACGGTCGTCGCCCAGTCGATCGTCGGGGGAGCGACGCCGACGCCGTAGACGTCCGCGTGCCGGGTCTCGCGGATCAGCCGGGCCGTCTTGGCCAGCACCCTGGTGGGCACGCATCCGGTGTTCACGCAGGTGCCTCCCTCGCGCCCCGCCTCGAGGACGACGACGCGGGCCCCGAGTTCGGCTGCGCGCAGGGCCGCCGCGGTGCCCGCCGGACCGGCGCCGATGACGGCGACGTCGTAGTCCTTCTCCGAGATGCCCATGTGCTGCCTGCCCCTTCGTCGAGTCGGTCGTCAGGTCGAACTCAACCAGCTGCGGATGGGCGGACGCCCGTGCAGGCGAGTCGAGGCGGACGAGCAGACCGGTCCGTCCCGACTCGCTAGCATGACCACGTGACCATCGACCTGAAGACGACCCGGCCCGACGGCACGCCCCGCACGGTGCCGCTCACGGACGACGACGTCGCTCGGGGTCGGGTGCTCGTCCGGTGGATGCGCGTGGCCCTCGTCGTCGGCATCGTCCTCTCGCTCGGCCTGGTCGTGTTCGTCTGGACCCAGGTCCCGGTGTGGACGACCACCCCGTACCGGCGACACGGCGTCGAACACTCCTTGCCGACCTTCGCGCTGTTGCTCTTCCCCGGCCTCGGGGTCGGGATGCTCGCGTCGACACTGCGGGCGTCGAGTGCCTACGTCCCGCCCCGCGAGAGGACGTTCCTGCTGGTCGCGATGCCGATCTTCGTCGTCTTCATCGTGGGTGCGACGGCCTACCTCGCGTCCACGTACCTGGCAGCGGGGGCGTCGTCCTGATCGGTCGATCGATCGCTCACCGGCCCGCGACGATCTCGTCGGCGTTGTCGAGGATCCAGTCCATGAGCGGCACGAGGCGGGCGGCCAGGTCGGTGCCGCGCTCGGTCAGCGAGTAGTCGACCCGCGGCGGGATCGTCGGCTGGGCGGCGCGATGGACGATGCCGTCGGCCTCGAGGGTCTTCAGGGTCGAGGCGAGCATCTTCTCGCTGACGCCCTCGATCTCGCGTCGCAACTCGCCCCACCGCATCGGCCCGCGTTCGAGCGCCAGCAGGATCAGCACTCCCCACCGACTCGTCACGTGGGTCAGCACCACGCGGCTCGGGCACTCCGCCGGGAAACGACCCGAGGGTGCAGGGCGGGCAGGGTTCACGATTCCGACGTCCACGTCAGTAGCTTACGAAAAGGTGCGTACCTGCAGATGGGAAGTCCCGGTGGACCGTCGTCGTTGTCCCAGGCACGCAACCGAAAGGAACACCATGTCCACGATCGTCACCGCCGCCTCCGGTCAGCTCGGCCGCCTCGTCGTCGAGTCCCTCCTCGCCCGCGGCGCAGCCCCCGACAGTGTCATCGCCACGTCGCGCGACGTCTCGAAGCTGGCCGACCTCGCCGAGCGCGGCGTCCGCACCGCCGAGCTCGACTACACCCGACCCGACACGATCGCGGCCGTCATCGACGCGGGCGACGTCGTCGTCCTGATCTCGAGCGACGCCGTGGGCCAGCGCGTCCCGCAGCACGCCGCCGTGATCGACGCCGCGAAGGCCGCCGGTGCCGCCCGCATGGTCTACACGAGCGTCCTCGCGGCCTCGACCTCGCCCCTGATCCTCGCGCCCGAGCACAAGGCGACCGAGGAGCACCTCGCCGCCTCCGGCGTGCCCGTCACGCTGCTGCGGAACGGCTGGTACACCGAGAACTACGTCGGCGAGATCGCCACCGCCCGCGACTCCGGCGTGGTCGCCGCGAGCGTGGGGGCGGGCCGTCTCGCCAGCGCCAGCCGTCGGGACTACGCCGAGGCCGCCGCGGTCGCGGCCCTCGACGAGTCGACCGCCGGTCGCACCTTCGAGCTGTCCGGCGACCACGCCTGGGACTTCGACGAGTTCGCCGAGGCGCTCACGACCGTCACGGGCCGACCCGTCCGCTACGAGTCGCTCACGCCCGAGCAGCACGCCGAGCGCCTGCGCGGCTTCGGCCTGGACGAGGGCACGGTCGGCTTCGTCGTCGCGCTCGACGGGAACATCCGCGACGGGCTGCTCGCCGACACGAGCGGCGACCTCGCCCGCCTGATCGGCCGTCCGACGACCCCGCTCGTCGAGGCCCTCACCGCCGCCACCGCGTAGTTCCGCCGAGACGCCGGGGCGGCAGCCCGCAGGAGGCGCGGTTCCGGTCGTCCGGGCACCGCGCCTCCTCGTCGGCCCCTCCCCGGCGCCGAGCGGCCGGCGTCCGGCGTCGACGGCGGGTCCCGGTGTCTAGGCTCGACGCATGGCCACCCTCGTCCTCGTCCGACACGGACGCACCACCGCCAACGCGAGCGGCGTGCTCGCCGGACGGACGGCCGGCGTCCGGCTCGACGACGTCGGACGCGAGCAGGCGCGGCGGACCGCCGACCGGCTCGCCGTCGTGCCGCTCGTCGGCGTCGTGTCGAGTCCTCTCGAACGCTGCCGTCAGACGTCCCGGGCGATCCTCGACCGTCAGACCGGGACGCCGGCGACGCCCGTCGAGCGGGGCATCACCGAATGCGACTACGGCGACTGGCAGGGTCGGCCGCTCAAGGACCTGGCCGGCGAGGCCCTCTGGTCCGTCGTGCAGAACCAACCGTCCGCCGCGGTCTTCCCGGGCGGCGAGTCGCTGCAGACCATGCAGTCCCGGGCGGTCGCCGCGGTCCGCCGGCACGACGCCGCGTTCGAGGCCGAACACGGTCCGGGCGCCGTGTGGGTCGCCGTCAGTCACGGTGACATCATCAAGTCGATCCTCGCCGACGCCTACGGCATGCACCTCGACCTGTTCCAGCGCATCAGCGTCGGCCCGGCCTCGGTGTCGATCGTGCGCTACGGGCCGAACCGGCCCGACGTCGTCGCGACGAACACGGACTCGGGCGACCTCTCGTGGCTGCGGCAGGCGGCTCCCGCCGCCGACGCCGCCGTCGGGGGAGGCGCGGGTCCGGCGGGCGGCGACGCCGCCGGCGACGAGCCTCCCGCGACCTGAGCGTCGGCGGCGGGGCGCTCGTAGACTCGCGGCATGCCCTCCATCGTCCACACCTTCGACTGGCCGGATCGGGTCGTCGTCGGGACCATCGGCCGTCCCGGCTCCCGCGCGTTCTACCTCCAGGCCCGTGACGGGTCGCGGGTCACGAGCGTCGGCCTCGAGAAGATGCAATCGGCCGCACTCGCCGAGAAGATCGACGAGATCCTCGACCAGGTGATGGCCGCCGACGGCAACCCGGTCAGCGTGCCCACCGGCATCCCGGTCGAGCTCGTCGACAACGAGCCGCTCGACCAACCCGTCGAACCCGAGTTCCGGGCCGGAGCGCTCAGCCTCGGCTGGGACCCGTCCACCGCCCAGGTCGTCATCGAGGCGTTCCCGCTGGTCGAGGTGGCGGACGGCGCCGACGTCGACGAGGCCGAGCTCGAGCCCGACGAGGTCCTGGTCGTCCGCATCCCCGTCGGCACGGCGAGGGCGTTCGCGGCTCGGACCCTCGAGATCGTCGGGGCCGGTCGGCCCCTCTGCCCCTTCTGTGGCCAACCGATCGACCCCGAGGGCCACGTCTGCATCCTGTCCGGCGAGGCCTGATGTCCTCGGCGTCGACCGAGGACGCGCCGGCCGACGTGCCCGACGCGGTTCCGTCCGACGACGTCGAGCTCGAGCTCACCGGTCGCATCCGCACGGCGTCCAATGCGTCCTTCCTGGCCCGCCTCGGTGACGTGTCGGTCATCTACAAGCCCGTCGCCGGTGAACGGCCGCTCTGGGACTTCCCGGACGGGAGGCTCGCCGACCGTGAGGTCGCGGCCTACCTCGTCTCCGAGGCCATGGGCTGGGACGTCGTGCCGCGCACCTGGCTCCGTGACGGTCCGCTCGGCGAAGGCATGGTCCAGCTCTGGCAGGACGTCGACCCGGAGCAGGACGCGGTGGACCTCGTGCCGGCCCACGACCTGCCCGACGACGGATGGCGTCTCGTCCTCGAGGGGGACGGCGACGACGGACCGGTCGCCCTGATCCACGAGGACACCGAGGCGCTCCGACGCATGGCCGTGTTCGACGTCGTGGTCAACAACGCCGACCGCAAGGGCGCCCACGTGCTCGCGCTGCCCGACGGGCGGCGGCACGGCGTCGACCACGGACTCACCTTCCACGCCGAGCACAAACTGCGCACCGTGCTCTGGGGCTGGATCGGCGATCCGCTCACCACCGACGAACTCGCCGGGGTCGAGCGCGTCCGGGCCGGTCTGTCCGGTGGCCTGGGGACGGCCCTCGCGCCGCTCGTGACGTCGGACGAACTCGAGGCGCTCGACGACCGCTGCGCCCGCCTGCTCGCGTCCTCCGTCTTCCCCGAGCCGCACGGCCCTATGCCGGCGGTTCCGTGGCCCGTGTTCTGACGTACGACCCGACGACGGCCGCTCCGAGGTCGTCCAGGTCGGGGGCGGTCACCGTGCCGTCGACGCGCCGCGCCATCCCATCGACGAAGCGGGCGAGCCCCGGGTCGTCGCCGAGCCGGAAGAACGTCGTGTGCGCGCCGAGGCGGCGGGCCACGTCCAGTTGCTCCACGGCCCTCAGGATGGTCACGGGGTGCGGCGGGTAGTCGAAGAAGACCTCACCGCCAGGCTCGAGGTGGGAGGTCGGCTCGCCGTCGGTGACGATCAACAGGACGGGTTGCGCGGTCGGGTGCTTGCGGAAGTGCCGATTCGCCAGCAGAAGGGCGTGGTGGAGGTTCGTACCCTTGTCCCACTTCGCGTCGAGGGCGACGAGCTGCTCGATCGGCATGACCTCGGCGTGCCGGCCGAACCCGATGAGCTGCAGGTCGTCGCCGCGGAAGCGCGACGTGATCAGGGTGTGCAGGGCGAGGGCCGTGCGCTTCATCGGCACCCAGCGGTCCTCCATCGCCATCGAGAACGACGTGTCGACGAGCAGGGCGACGCAGGCCTGCGTCCGGGCGTCGGTCTCGTGCACCTCGACGTCGCCGATCTCGATCCGCACCCCGCCGCCGGTCCGGCCGCCCCCGGCGGCGGTCCGCGTGACCGCGTTCGTGATCGTCCGGGTGACGTCCCACGGCTCGGTGTCGCCGAAGGCCCATTCACGACTCGCGCCGGAGCGGTCGCCGAGGCCTCCCGCGGACCGCAACTCGCGCCTCCCCGCTCGTCCCGACATCTTCGCCGCGACGTCGCGCAGCAGGTCCTTGCCGAGCTGCCTCATGGCCCGGGGCGTCAGGGCCAGCGTGCCGTCGGCCCGGCGGCGGAGGGCACCCGAGTCGCGGAGGGCCTTCTCGAGCCGCCGCAGGGCCGCGGCGTCGACGGCGGCCTGCTCGCCCAGTTGGCGGCGCAGGGCGTCGAGGTCGACGTCGTCGAGCGACGAGCCGCTCGACTGCTGGGCCAGCTGCTCGGCGAGCGCGTCGAGGTCGGCGAGGTCCTGGAAGACCCCCGTGCCGTCGCCGAGCCCGAGGCCCTGTTCGCCGTCCATGCCCTCGGAGCCGCTCCAGTCCTGCCCTGGTCGGAGCGCACGCAGGGTGCCGTCGAGCCGTTCGAGGGACTGCATCAGGTCGGGGGAGCCGAAGGCCTGCTGGGCCAGGGCGTCCAGCTCGGCCCGTTGCTCGGCCGTCATCGAGTTGCGGAGGCGCTGGGCGGCGGCCGCACGAGCGGCCAGGGCGTCGATCAACGCGTCGACGTCGCCCGGCTGCTCGGGGAACGACGCCCCGTGCTTCGCCATGAAGTCGTCGAATTGCTCAGGGGTGTCGTCACCACGGGCGTGGGCGTCGAGCAGGTCGTCGAGGTCGCGCAGCATCTCGGCCACGGCCTCGCGGTCGGCGTCCGAGGCGTTCTCGAGGGCGGTCTTCATCCCCGCGAAGCGCTGGTCGAGCATCTCGCGACCGAGCAGGTCCTTGATCTCGTCGTAGGCGTCCCGGGCCTCCCGGCTCTGCCACCGGTACTCCGACAGCTCGGCGACGGCGCCGGCGGGGGACGGCGGAAGGCTGTCGAGCTGGAGCTCGGCGAGCGCGCGGTCGCCGTCGTCGAGGTCGACGTCCCGGGCGAGCTGGGCGCGCTCGGCCCGTAGGGCCCGGTCGAGGAGCTCACGGACCTCGTGGAGCGTGCCGTCGAGGTGGTGGTCGCGGGTCAGGGCCCGCCGACGTTCCGCGACCCGGCGGGCGAGGTCGTCGAGACCGGTCTGGTCGCGACCACCGCGCCGGAGGAACTCACGGAGCGCCGCCTCGGCGCTCGTGCCCGCCATGACGTCCCGTCCGACGGCGTCGAGTGCTTCGGAGAGATCGGCAGGAGGCGCGAGCGGGTCGGGCCCGTCGGCGTACCTCTGGTAGCGCGCGGCCCGGTGCAGGCGACGGTTCGCCCTAGCCACGTCGCACCTCAGAACCCGTAGGCCGCTTCACCGTCGCCGCTCTCCTTGCTCACGCGTCGGGCCAGGAAGAGGCCCTCGAGCGCCAACTCGACGGCGCCGGCCCGACCGCCGTCGGTCGTCGCGCCGAGCCGTTCGGCGACGCGGTCGTAGAGGTCGTCCTCGCCGAGCGAGGGCAGACCGGCCAGGAACTCCCGGGCGGTGACCTGCTCACCGGTGGTCACCATGACGCCCGACTCGAGGGCGTCGACGAGCCCGTCGAAGTCGAGCCCGCGGAAGTGGGCACGGACGGTCTCGGCGGTGGACGTCCGCAGCAGGTGCTCGAGGACCTCCTCGGCACGGTCCTCTTCTCCGGACTCGAACTCGATCTTGCCGCCGAGCACGTCGACGGCCGTCTCGAGGTCGATCGGTCGTGCCACGGCCTCGTCCTCGCCCTGTCGGGTCGCGCGGTGCAGGGCGGCGGCCGCGATGGTCTCGGCTCCGGCGATCGCGAAGCGGGCGCTGACGCCGCTGCGCTGGTCCACCGAGGGGGACTCGCGGAGCGCGCGCGTGAAGCGCGCCAGGATCTCGACGAGGTGGTCCGGCACCTCGGCGACGAGGTCGGCCTCCTGACGGACGACCGCGACCTCGTCGGCGAGCTCGGCCGGGTAGTGAGTCCGGATCTCGGCACCGAAGCGGTCCTTGAGGGGCGTGATGATCCTCCCGCGGTTGGTGTAGTCCTCGGGGTTGGCGCTGGCCACGACGAGCACGTCGAGCGGGAGGCGGAGGACGTAACCGCGGATCTGGATGTCGCGCTCCTCCATCACGTTGAGCATCGCCACCTGGATGCGCTCGGCGAGGTCGGGCAACTCGTTGACCGCGACGATGCCGCGGTGGCCCCGGGGGATGAGCCCGAAGTGGATCGTCTCGGGATCGCCGAGGCTGCGTCCCTCGGCCACCCGCATCGGATCGACGTCGCCGATCAGGTCGGCGACGCTCGTGTCGGGCGTCGCCAGCTTCTCGACGTAGCGCTCGTCGCGTCCCCGCCAGGCGACGGGCAGGTCGTCGCCGAGCTCGGCGGCGCGACGGCGACTCTCGCTCGTGATCGGCTCGAACGGGTGCTCGCCCAGCTCGGACCCCTCGATCACGGGGGACCACTCGTCGAGCAGACCGGCGAGCGTCCTGAGCAGGCGGGTCTTGCCCTGACCGCGCTCTCCCAGCAGGACGATGTCGTGGCCCGCGATCAAGGCCCGTTCCAGCTGCGGGATGACCGTGGACCGGAAGCCGTGGAGTCCCGGCCAGGGATCACGTCCCTCGCGCAGGGCGTCGAGCAGGTTGTCTCGGATCTCGGTGCGGAGGGGCTTGGGGACGTGCCCCGAGCGCCTGAGTTCGCCGACGGTTCTCGCGGAGGGAGGCATCACCCCGGTGACGCTACGCTCCCGACCCGGACCTGGCGAGGGGCGCCTCCTGCGAGCTTGCCGAGACGTCACGATTCGACGACATCCGTCGCGCGACGGTGGTCGCCTCTCGTCGGAGCCGGTTGACTGGCCGACATGGCTGCCGACGACGACGCCCTCCGGACACCCGACCTCACGACCCCCGTCTCGACGAAGAGATGGCGCGTCATCGGCCCCGGGCTGGTGGTCGCGGCCACCGGCATCGGGGCGGGAGACCTCGTCGCCACCCTCGTCGCGGGCTCCCGCTTCGGCTACGCCCTCGCCTGGACCGTGGTCGTGGGCGTCGTCGTCAAGATCGCCCTCGTCGAGGGCGCCGGGCGCTGGTCGCTGGCCACGGGGCGGTCGATCTTCGAGGGGTGGCGATCGCTCGGGCGCTGGACGAGCGTGTACTTCGGCGTCTACGTCGTCGTCTGGGGCTTCGTCTACGGGGCCGCCGCGATGAGCTCGACCGCGCTGCCGTTGCAGGCGCTCTTCCCGGGGGTCGACCTCAAGGTGTTCGCGATCGGCGCCGGCGTGCTCGGCGGCGTCATGGTGTGGTTCGGCAAGTACTCGTTCTTCGAGAAGGTCATCGCCTTCTTCGTCGGCCTCATGTTCGTCACGGTGGTCGGCTCGGCGATCGTCACCCTGCCGAACCTCGGCGAACTCGCGGCCGGTCTCGTGCCGACCATCCCCGAGAACGGGCTGGTCGTCGCGCTCAGCGTCACCGGCGGGGTCGGCGGCACCATCACGCTCGCCGCCTACGGCTACTGGTTGCGCGAGAAGGGCTGGCACAGTCCGGGCTGGATGAAGGTCATGCGACTCGACAACGGCGTCGCCTACGTCGTGAGCGGCGTCTTCGTCCTCGCGATGCTCGTGGTCGGGGCCGAGCTCCTGTACTCCGGCGGCATCGCGTTGGCCGACGGAGAAGGGGGGCTGGTCCAGCTCGCGGCCGTCCTCGGCGAGCGCTACGGCACCTTCATGACCTGGTTCTTCCTGATCGGGTTCTTCGCGACCTCGTTCTCGTCGATCCTCGGCGTGTGGAACGGCGTGTCGCTCATGTTCGCCGACTTCGTGGGCACCCTTCGCGGTCTCGACGCGGACGACCCCCGACGCCGCATCGGCGGCCTCTACTACCGGGTCTTCGTCGTCTGGCTCACGGTTCCTCCGATGGCGATCCTCTTCCTGGACCGGCCGATCGGCTTGATCGTGCTCTACGGGGTGCTCGGGGCGCTCTTCATGCCGTTCCTCGCGATCACCCTGCTCTGGCTGCTGAACTCGTCACGCACGCCGGCCGAGTGGCGCAGCCGGTGGGTGAGCAACTCGCTCATGGGGATCTGCGCCGTGCTCTTCGTCGTGCTGGGTGCGCAGCAGCTCGCGACCGAGGTCGGCAAGCTGTTCGCCTGACCCGTGCGTCGGCAACTCCTGGTCCCTGCGGCGGCACGTGCCGCCCGCGGGGCGGTCAGGCCGGTCTCGCGACGGGAGGCAGGAATTGCCGACGTCACGGGTCGGGGCGCGCGGGCCGGCGGTGAACGGTGGCGCGGGGCGGTCAGTGGCCTGCGGCGCGGGCGGCGGCCTCGACGCGGTCGTGGTGTCGTCGCCATCCGTCGGCATCGCGGTCCGGCACGTTCGGGTCGGCGGGGCCGTTGCCGAGGCCGCCGTCGATCAACTCGCGGACGACGTCGGCGTGGCCGGCGTGCCGGGCGGTCTCGACGGTCAGGTGCACGAGGATCTGGTGCAGCGTGACGGCACGGCGGTCGGGTCCCCACCAGGGGACGTCGCCGGGCGCGTCGAGCGGCAACGCCCGGACGGTCTCGTCGGCGTGGGCGTTCGACCGCTGCAGGAGGTCGACGACGAAGCCGCGGCTCTCGTCCGGAGTCGCCCACAGGTCGGCCTCGGGTTCGCTCTCGTCGGTCAACCACGGCGTCTCGATGCCGCTCGGTCGCCCGAAGACGTCGCCGAGGTAGCCGAGCTGCACGGTGGCGACGTGCTTGACCAGCCCGAGCAGGTTGGTGCCGCTCGGCACCAGCGGGCGACGGACGTCGTACTCCGACAGTCCGTCGAGCTTGCGCACCAGGTCGTCGCGCGAACGGGTCAGGTACCGGCTGAGGTGTTCCTTCTGGTCCATGCCGACACTCTGCCCCTCAGGGCGTCGACCGTCCACCGGCCGACCGCCCCTGGCCGGGCAGCCCGGAGACGGCGGACCTACTGCACCGCCGCCGTGAGGCGCGCGACGTTGTCGAGCACCTGCAGGGGAGCGGGCCTCGTCAGCCAGCTCGCCAGGGTGATCTCGTGCGACTTCGCGCGGTAGTCCGCCTCGACCTCGCGGACCTGGTCGACGAAGCCCGCTCCGCGCACCATGAGCGACACCTCGAAGTTGAGGCTGAACGACCGCATGTCCATGTTGCTCGAGCCGATCACCGCGACGTCGTCGTCCACCGTGAAGTGCTTCGAGTGCAGGACGATCGGCTTCTCGTAGAGGAAGATCCGCACCCCGGCCCGCAGCAGCGTCTCGTAGTACGAGCGCTGCGCGTGGTAGACGAGGAACTGGTCGGCGACCTCGCAGGCGAAGAGTTGCACGTCCACCCCGCGCTCCGCCGCGGTGGTGATGGCGTAGAGCATCGACTCGTCGGGCACGAAGTAGGGGCTCGCGATGATGAGGCGTTCCTGCGCGCCGTAGACCAGGGCGTTGAACAACCGCAGGTTGTTCTCCCCGTCGAACCCGGGTCCGCTCGGCACGACCTGGCACTCGTAGGCGTCGTCGCCCCCGCGTCGTTCGACGGGCGGCTCGGCCCCGGCGTCCGTGGGCAACTCGTCCGTCTCGCTGTACCAGTCGGTGATGAAGAGCGCGTTGAGGCCGATCGCGGCGGGACCGTCGAGCCGCACCATGAGGTCCTTCCACTGCAGGCCGCGTCGGATGTTGCCGCGCTTGTTGTAGCTGGGGTCGGTCATGTTCTGCGAGCCGGTGAACGCCACGTCGCCGTCGACGACCACGATCTTGCGGTGGTTGCGCAGGTCGGGTCGGCGCCACATGCCCTTCGTGGGGTGGAACGGCAGCATCTCCTCGAAACGGATGCCGGAGTCGCGGAGCCAGGTGCGCGTCACCCGGCCCTGGGGGTTGCGGATCGTGGCCCAGTGGTCGTAGAGCACCCGCACCTTCACGCCACGGTCGTGGGCACGCTTGAGCGCATCGAAGAAGAGGAAGGTCGATTCGTCGCGCGTGAAGATGTAGAACTCGACGTGCACGTATCGTTCGGCCGCGTCGACGGCCTCGGTCATGGCCGCGATCGATCCGGCGTAGTCCGGCAGCAGCCGCGTCGTGTTGCCGGGGATGAGGGGCATGGCACCGAGCGTGCGGTTCAGCTGGACGACCGTCCCGAACCACGGAGGCTGGGTGTCGGTCGGCACGCGGTTGTCGAGACCCTGCGTGTTCTCGAGGATGAGCGAGTTGATCTCACGCTGTTTGTCCCGCCGGTCCTTCGGCAGCTTGGTGCTGCCGAGGAGACCGTAGAGGACGCTGCCCGGGATGGGGGCGACGAAGATCGCCAGCAGCCACGCCATGGCCGAACTCGGTCGCCGGTTGCGCGGCACGACCGCCACCGACACGATCCTGATGAGGATGTCGACCACCAGGATCACGGTGGGGAACGCCTTGAGGAGCTTGCGCCAGGTCATCCGCCGATCATCGCAGGTCGACGGCGGACGGGGCCGCCCCGTTCGTGTCGCCGGTTCGACCCCGCCGCGCAGGTCAGCGCCCGCTGCCCGCCAGGCTGGCCGATTCACCCTCGGGTGCGGTCGCGAGGTAGCAGGTGACCTCGCGGTCGCCGGTGGCCCAGGTGTCCTCGGTCGGCGTGAACCAGCCGTAGTCGAGGGCCGAGTCCTCCCAGGCGGACCCGACGTAGTCGTCGAAGACCTCGAAGCACGCGTCGTCGCCGAGCTGCCCGACCTCGTCGTCGCCGGGGAACGCCTCGTCGTCCAGGACCGGTTCGGCGAACACCTCGAAGTGGTGCACCTCGCCGCAGGCGGTCACGTCGACGAACGTCTGGTACTCGTCGTCGATCCCCTCCGTCATGTCGAAGCAGTCCCCGGTGGTGAGCTCGCTCACGAGCTCGGAACCGGTCTCGATCACGCCTCCCTCGCCCCCGTTCGCCTGGTAGAGGGCGAAGCAGATCCCGCCGAAGGCGAGGACGCCCACCGCACCCAGCACGCCGAGGAGCACGCCCCGCCGTCGCCTCGGTGCCGGGGCACCCGCGACGGCACCGGACGCGAACGCCTGCGGTGCGGGCCAGGCCGTGCCCAGACGGGACGCGGGCGGGACCAGGGCGGCCCACCGTCGCACCATGGCCGAGGCCGCGTCGAGCACCACGGACGTCTCCTCGCCCACCCCGACGACGAGGGGGTCCCGGCGCCGCTGCTCGAGGGGCGTGGGCCCCGAGGCGTCGATGCGCAGGGGCACCGCGAACCAGTGCGATCCGTCGTGCCCCAGGTCGACGAACTCGGTGGCGCCGAGCCGGACGCGCAGCATCTCGGGGTGGCCGGCTCCCGGGACCCCGACGGCGCCGGCGGGGTAGTCGCTCGGCAGGACGCGCATCTCGAGCGGACCGAACCGCTGCACGAGTCCTTCGGCCACGACGGACACGGGGGTCGCGTCCGAGGCCCCCTCGGTCGTCGTCCGGTCGTCTGGTCGGTCCACGAGTTCCCCCTGCTGCTGCGCGAGCCGCGTCCCGTGGCGGCCGTCGAGGGATGTTACCGGCACGCGGCCCGGCCACAGCAGCCCCCGTCGGCGGGCCAGGGGACGGGCGTGCCACGGGGCGTGAGCCGGGGGCGCCGCCGCACCGCGCCTCCTATGCTCGGGGGATGTCGTCCGGTCAGCCGAGTCCGTCCCGCGTCGACGTCGACCTGGTCGTGGTCGGCGGCGGCGCCATGGGCCTCGCGACGGCCTGGCAGGCCGCGTCGCGCGGACACGAGGTCGTGCTCGTCGAGCGCTTCGAGCAGGGGCACCACCGGGGTGCCTCCCACGGCGCGACCCGGAACCTCAACGTCGCCTACGACGACGCCGACTACGTCGCCCTCGTGCAGGAGGCGCGGCGGCGGTGGGACGCGCTGGCCGACGAGACCGGCACCCCGCTGCTCGACCTCGTCGGGGTGGTCAACCACGGTCGCCCGGCGATGCTCCGTCGGATGCGGGCCCTGCACGTCGACGCGGGCGTCCCCAGCGAACTGGTCGACGCCGCCGAGGCGGGGGAGCGGGGGAGGGGCATCCGCTTCGAGACCGAGGTGCTGCACGTGCCGGGCAGCGGACGCATCCGGGCCGCCGAGGCCCTGACGGTCCTCGCCCGGGCGGCCGAGGCCCACGGGGCGCGACTGCGCTGGTCGACGCCGGTCACGGGCCTGCACGTCGAGGGGCCGGAGCGCGTCCGGGTCGTCACGGCGGACGACGAGATCGTCGCCCGGCGGGTCGTGGTGACGGCGGGCGCCTGGACCGAGGACGTCGTCGGGGGCCTCGTCCGCCTCCCCCGCCTCACCGTGACCCAGGAGCAACCGGCGCACTTCACCGTGACCGACGCCGAGGCCGTGTGGCCGAGCGTCAACCACCGTCCCGACCCCGACCGACCCGGCGAGTCGTGGTGGCCGGGCGTCGTCTACGGCATGCTCACGCCGGGCGAGGGCGTCAAGGCGGGCTGGCACGGAGCCGGACCCGTCGTGCACCCCGACCGCCGGTCGTTCGAACCCGACCCCGGGCAGCTCGAGCAGCTGCGGCGGTACGCCCGCGAGTGGTTGCCCGGCGTCGACGCCGAGACCGCCGACCCGATCAGCTGCACGTACACGACCACCGACGACGAGGACTTCGTGCTCGACCGGGTCGGCCCCGTCGTGGTGGGGGCGGGGTTCTCCGGGCACGGCTTCAAGTTCACGCCTCTCGTGGGGTCGATCCTCGTCGACCTCGTCGAGGGCGGCGACGCCCCCGCGCGGTTCCGGCGGCTGGGCCGGCCGTGAGCCCCCGGAGCGCGACGACCAGGGGCACCGTGGCGGGCCTGCCCTTCGTGCGCCGGGGGAGCGGCGTCCCGACGATCCTGCTGCCCGGGGTCGGCCCCGGTCGCCACCACCCCTCGACCTGGGACCGGACCCTGCTGCGGCTCGAGACGGCGCCGCTCGTCCGGCGGCTCGACCTGTGGACGCTCGGTCGTCGCCGCGGGTTGCCCGAGGGCACGACGATGGAGGACCTCGCCGACGACGTGGCCCGGGCCGCGGCCGAGATCGCGGACGGCCCGATCGACGTGGTCGGCACCTCGACGGGCGGCAGCATTGCGCTCCGACTGGCCGTCGACCACCCCGAGCTCGTCCGTCGACTGGTCCTCGTGTCCTCCGCCCACCGGCTGGGCGAGGCCGGGCGCGAGGCCCAGCAGCGCACGGCCGAGCGCCTCCGGGCCGGTGACGCGAGAGGTGCCTCGGCCGCGATGCTCGGTCAGACGACCACCGGCGTCCCGTCCTCGAACGCCCTGCGGCGCCTCGGACGGGTGGCACACCACTTCGTCGTCGGCGACCGACACGACGACCTGGTCGTGACGCTGGACGCCGAGGACTCGTTCGACGTGGGCGACCGCCTGGGCGAGGTCACGGCCCCGACGCTCGTCGTGGCCGGTGGCGCCGACGGTTTCTACCCCCTCGACCTGGTGGCGCGGACCGTCGCCGGCCTGCCGGACGCGACGCTCGCCGTGCACCCCCGGTCGGGCCACCTCGGCCTGGGCTCGCGAGGAGTGTCCCGCGAGGTGCTCGCCCACCTGACCCGCGCCTCCTGACGCCCGGGGCGTCGCGGACGCCCCTGGGTCGCCCGGGGGTCGGCCAGGGGACCCCGGACGACGAATGTGCCGGTCGGACCGGCGAGTCCGCCCGTCGCGGGGCCGTTCGTCACCTACCATCCGAGCATGGCCGACAACGTGCAGACCGCGAGCGTCGGGGGCATCGCACCCCTCGACGACGACGTCACGTTCCACCGGCGCCGTGTGACGTTCGTCGCACCCCTCGACGACACCGTCCCCGAGCCCTCCGCTCGCCCGGACCAGCAGGAGCACCACCCCGTGAACCAGACCCTCGCCCCCGAGACCTCCGAGACCTCCGAGGCCGCCGAGGCCCTCGTCGACCGGCTCGACGAGACGACCGAGGACCGTCAGGCCGAGACACGTCAGGCCGAGACGCGCCACACCGAGGCCCGCCCCGTCGACTCCGCCACTCCCGTGGTGCCCCGTCCCGTCTCGATCCCCTCGCACCGCGCCGACGTCGTCCTCGACGACGTCGTGCCCACGGACGCCTTCGAGGCCCGCCCGGCGAGCGTGGCCCGCCACTCGGTCGACACCTCGGCGATCACCCTGCCGGTGCTCGCCGTGTCGGTGCCCGACGATCTGCCCCAGCCACCGGAGCGCATGACGCTCGACGACGAGGTGCTCGCCCGCCTGGTCGAGAAGCGCCTCGAGGACACCGCGACCATCGACCTGATGGCCGTCGTCCAGGCCCAGCTGGCCCTGCGCGAGGTCGAGGCCGCGCGCTTCGCCTCCTGGGAGGACGAGATCACCCGCGTCGGCACGGACGAGGCGGCTCGCGCCCTCGAGGCCACGCGCCTCCGGTTCACCGGGGTCCTGCCCGTCGTGACGCCCGGGGCGATCCGTCAGGCCAGGCCTGTCGTCGAGGCGGGCCACGCGCCGGACGCCGACCGCGACGCGCGCCCGGCCGACGCCACCCCGACCTCGGCTCCCGTCGTCGTCCCGTCGACCGGCCCCCGTCCCCTCGCGCTCGACTCCGCCGACTCCACCGACGCCCCGGACGCCCGGGCGGCAGCCGACCAGGAGGCGCTGGTCGCGCCGACCCGGTCGGCCTCCGACGGGCAGACGGTCGCCTCCGCCCCCGTCCCGCCCCTGCTGCGTCGTCCCCTCGCGCTCGTGGTCGCCGCCACGGCCGCGCTGATCGTCGTCGCGGCCGTCGTGCTGGCCTTCGTCCCCGCCCTGGCCGTGGCCTCGGCCGTCCTCGCCACCGTCGCCGTCCCCGTCGCGACCGGCCTCGTCGGCCTGACCGCGCTCGCCTCGGTCTCGACCCGCCCCGACGACGCCACCCGCGTCGCCCGCCGCGGGCCGGTCGGCGTCGTCGCCGGCGTCGTGGTCGGCACCGTCGTCGGCTTCGGTCTGCTCCTGAGCGACCTCGGTTCGTTCGCCTGGCAGGGTTTCGTCGTCCGGGCCGTGGGCCTCACCGGCCTGTCGACGTCCGTCTCGGTGGTTGTCGCCCTGCTCGGCGCCTCGGTCGTCGCGTTCATCGTCGCGGTCATGATCACGGGGTTCCGCTCGACGGCTCGCGACTAGGCTGTCGAGGTGTCCACCCTCGCCTCGGTCAACTCCGTCATCGAACGTCTCTGGCCTCTCGCGGGCGCGTCGTCGTGGGATTCTCCCGGTCTCGTCGTCGGTGACCCCGACCGGCCCGTGACCCACGTGCACCTGGCCGTCGACGCCGTGCTCGACACCGTCGACGAAGCCGTCGGCATGGGGGCCGACCTGTTGCTCGTCCACCATCCGCTGCTGTTCCACGGCGTCTCGACGGTGTCGGAGGACACCACCAAGGGTGCGGTCGTCGCACGGCTCGTCCGTGCCGGGTGCGGCCTCGTCGCCGCCCACACCAACGCCGACGTCGTCGAGACCGGCACGTCCCGCGTGCTCGCCCACCAGCTCGGCCTCGTCGACCAGCGCCCGATCACCCCGGGCGCCACCGACGACACGGGACTCGGCATCGTCGGGCGCCTGCCGCACGCCATGACGCTCGTGGCCCTCGCCCGCCAGCTCGGCGACGTGCTGCCCCCGACCGCGTCCGGCATCCGTGTGGCAGGTGACGCCGACCGCGTCGTCGAGACCGTCGCCCTCTGCGCCGGTGCCGGCGACTCGCTGCTGGCCGACCCGGCGGTGCTCGCGGCCGACGTGTACGTCACCAGCGACCTGCGCCACCACCCCGCCTCCGACGCGCGCGAACTCATGAGGCTCGGCCGCGGCCCCGCCCTGGTCGACGTGTCGCACTGGGCGGCCGAGTGGCTCTGGCTCGACACGGCGGCCGCGCAGCTCCGCCGCGAGCTGCACGACGTCGAGGTCACCCTCAGCGACCTGCGCACCGACCCGTGGGACTTCGCCGTCGTGCAGTGAGCACGCCGAGCCGCCCGTCGCGACGTCGCCGGGTCGCGACCCGCGAGACCTCGCGGCACGCGCCTCCTCGTCGCCCCGTCCCTGCCTCCCCCCGACCCCGAGAAGAGTCCCCATGCCCCTGATGAAAGCCAGCTACGAGCACCAGGCCCTGCTGCTCGACCTGCAGCAACTCGACACCGCACTCCGCCAGATCGCGCACAAGGGGGCGAACCTCCCCGAGATCGCCGTCCTCGCGTCGCTCGAGGGTGACGGCTCTCGCCTCCGCAGCCGCCTCGCGACCGAGCAGGGCGCCTGGGAGGACGCGCAGAGCGAGCTCAAACGCATCGAGTCCGACGTCGCCGTCGTCGAGGCGCGCGTCGTCCGTGACGAACAGCGCATCGCCTCGTCGTCGTCCTCGAAGGACGTGGCCGCCCTCGAGGGTGAGCTCGCCGCCCTCGCCAAGCGACGCTCCGACCTGGAGGACCTCCAGCTCGAGGTGATGGAACGCGTCGAGAGCCTGGGTGCCGTCGCGGCGGTGACGCGGGGCGAGCTCGACCAGCTCGACACCCGCCGTATCGACGCCGAGACCGGGCGCGACGCGAAGCTCGCCGAGCTCGAGGCCGACCGGGCCGAGGTCGTCGCCAACCGCGAGACGATCGCCGCCACGGTGCCCGCCGACCTGCTGGCCCTCTACGAGCGTCAGCGGGACCGCTACGGCGTGGGTGCCTCGTTGTTGCGTGGTGGCGTGTCGAGCGCGAGTGGCGTGGCCCTGACGGGCAGCGACCTCGCGGCCGTGCGTGCCGCCGCCGAGGACGACGTCGTGCTCTGCCCCGACAGCAACGCGGTCCTCGTCCGCACCTACGAATCAGGCCTCTGACCAGGGGCGGGGCCCCCGCACGAGCCGTGGCACACGGAGGGGCGTCGCACCGCTAGGCTCGGGGTCGCGAATGGGTCGACAAGACGGTCGCGTCGGCGGGCGAGAGCCCGTCGCCGAGGAACGTCCGGGCTCCACAGAGCAGGGCGGTGGGTAACACCCACCCGGGGCAACCCGCGAGAAAGTGCAACAGAGAGCAGACCGCCACGCGTCGCACCTCCGGGTGCGACACGGGGTAAGGGTGAAACGGCGGTGTAAGAGACCACCAGCGGCTCGGGTGACCGGCCGGCTATGTAAACCTCGCCCGGAGCAAGGTCAAAGAGGGGACGACGAGGCTGCTCGCCGAGTCCCCGGGTAGACCGCTAGAGAGCTGCGGCAACGTAGTTCCGAGAGAGATGGCCGTCCATGGTGCCTCGGCACCGGGACAGAACCCGGCGTAGCAGTCGGCCCATTCGCCTCATGCGAGACGACCCCGGCCCAGGAGGCGCGCCTCCTCGGCCGGGGTCGTCTCGCGTCGGTCGCGTCTCGCCTCAGAACGCCGGGTTCGAGTCGGCGGCCAGGGCGGCGGCACCCATGATGCCGGCGTTGTTGCGGAGTTTCGCCGGGACGATCTCGGCCCGCAGGTCGAGCAGCGGCAAGAACTCGTCGTGGTGCTTCGAGACGCCGCCGCCGACGATGATCAGGCGCGGGTAGAGCAGGGCCTCGAGGTGCGAGTAGTACTTCTGCAGGCGCTTCGCCCAGTGCTTCCAGCTGAGGTCGTCGCGCTCCTTCGCCGCGAACGAGGCCTTGGTCTCGTAGTCCTTGCCACCGATCTCGAGGTGCCCGAGCTCGGCGTTGACGATGAGCACGCCGTCGTTGATCAGGGCGGTGCCGATGCCCGTGCCGAGCGTCGTCATGACGACGAGGCCCTTCACGTCCTTCGCGGCCCCGAAACGGGTCTCGGCGTAGCCTGCGGCGTCGGCGTCGTTGACGAAGTGGATGTCGCGGCCGAGTGTGGTCTCGAAGAGCTTCTCGGCCTCGAAGCCGATCCACTTCTTCGACACGTTGGCGGCCGAGAGGGTCTTGCCGTCCATGATGGCGGCCGGGAAACAGACGCCGACCGGCACCGAGGCGTCGTCGAGGCCGAGTTCGTCGACGATCTGCCGGACGACCGCGACGATGGCGTCGGGTTCGCCGCCCTCGGGAGTGCTCTTCTTGATGCGGTCCGAGAGGAGCTCGCCGCTGTCGAGGTCGACGATCGCCCCCTTGATGCCTGTGCCGCCGATGTCGATTCCCACTGCGGTGCGTGCCATGGGTGGTCCTTTCTCAGGAGAGCGTGAGGATGTCGGCACCGCGTTCGGTGACGACCAGGGTGTGCTCGAACTGGGCCGTGAGGCTCTTGTCGCGGGTGGTGACGGTCCAGTCGTCGTCCCAGACGTCGGCCTCGATGCCACCGAGGGTCAACATGGGCTCGATGGTGAACACCATCCCGACCTCGATGACGTCGTCGTACTGCGGCGCGTCGTAGTGGGGGATGATCAGGCCGGAGTGGAAGGCGCGTCCGACGCCGTGGCCGGTGTACTCGCGCACGACGCCCAGGCCGAAGCGCTTGGCGTACGACTCGATCGCCCGACCGATCACGTTCACCTGACGCCCCGGGGCGACGGCCTTGATGCCGCGCCTCAGCGCCTCACGGGTGCGGTCGACCAGGTCGACGGTCTCGGGGGCGGCCTCGCCGACGACGAAGGTGCGGTTCAGGTCGCCGTGGACGCCGTTCTTGAACGCCGTGATGTCGACGTTGATCAGGTCGCCGTCGACCAGGACGGTGTCGTCGGGGATGCCGTGGCAGATGACCTCGTTCACCGAGGTGCAGACCGACTTGGGGTACCCGCGGTACCCCAGGGTCGACGGGTAGGCGTCGTGGGCGACGACGAACTCGTGGGCGATGCGGTCGAGTTCTTCGGTCGTCACGCCGGGGCGGAGGGCGGCCTCGACGGCGTCGATGGCCTGCGAGGCGATGCGGCCGCTCTCGCGGATCAGCTCGACGGTCTCGGCGTCGTAGACGTCGCCGTCGGTGTACTCGGCCGGAGCGGCCTTGCCGACGTACTCGGGTCGGGCGATCGACGGGGGGACCGGACGCTGCGCTGAGATCCGGCCCGGGGTCAAGAATCCGTGGGAGTCCCGGGGCATACGATCAAGCTTAGGGGGAGCGCGACGGGCTCGCGTTCTCGACAGCCGCACCGAGAGGACGACACCATGGCCGAGTTCTGGTTCAACACGAAGACGCACGAGGTCGAGGAGGGCAAGGTCTCTCCGGCCGTCGACCGCGCCGGGCCCTACGCCACCCGCGACGAGGCGGCCCGGGCGATCGAGACGATCAAGGCCCGCAACGCCGCCCTCGACGCCGAAGAGGCCGCGAACGACTGACCGGTCCGGTCGTCCGGTCGGCGCGTCGCCGTCGGGACGACCGGTCGCCGACGGGCCGATCGGGCGTCAGACCGTCGTCGGCCGGTAGGTGATCGGCAGACGGCGGTCCCGGCCGAAGGCCATGCCCGAGATCTTCGGGCCGATCGCCCCCTGGCGGCGCTTCCACTCGGAGCGGTCGACCAGCTTCGTGATCTCGGCCACCGTGTCCGCGTCGTAGCCGAGCGCCACGACGTCGGCCGCCCCGAGCGCGTTCGTGATGTACCCCTCGAGGATGCCGTCGAGCACCTCGTAGGGCGGCAACGAGTCCTCGTCCTTCTGGTCCGGCCGCAGCTCGGCCGACGGCGGCTTCGTGATCGAGTTCTCGGGGATGGGCGCGGTCTCGCCGATCGACTCGGCGTGGGCGTTGCGCCACCGGGCGAGCTCCCAGACCATCGTCTTGGGGACGTCCTTGATCGGGGCGAACCCACCGACCGAGTCGCCGTAGATCGTCGAGTAGCCGACGGCGAGCTCGGTCTTGTTGCCCGTGGTCAGCACGAGGTGGCCGTGCAGGTTCGACAACCCCATCAGCACGAGCGCCCGGGCGCGGGCCTGGACGTTCTCGGCGGCGAGGCCGGTGAGGTGCAACTGGTCCTCGAACGGTGCGACGAGGCCGGCGATCGGTTCGGTCGAGTACCGCACGCCGATCCGCTCGGCGACGTCGTCGGCGTCGCTGCGGCTGTGCTCGCTCGACCACTGGCTGGGCATCGAGACGCCGTACACGGCGTCGGCCCCGATGGCGTCGGCGGCGATCGCCGCGCACACGGCCGAGTCGATGCCGCCCGAGAGTCCGAGGATCACGCTGCGGAACCCGTTCTTCCGCACGTAGTCGCGAGTGCCCAGCACCAGGGCGTTCCAGAGCTGCTGGCGGTCGTCGGGCAGGTCGGCGACGTCGCGCTCGACCGGGGACGAGGAGGCGCGCCCGGCGTCCGGCCCGGAGCCACCGGAACCGACGGTCGCGTCGGACGCCGGGTCGAGCTCGACGCGGCGGATGCCCTCGGGCAGCTCGGTGTCCGTGGCCGGCTCGGGGTCGAGGTCGACGACGAGCAGGTGCTCGTCGAACTGCGGGGCCCGGGCCAGGATCGTGCCGCTGCCGTCGACGACCACGCTGTCGCCGTCGAAGACGAGGTCGTCCTGACCGCCGACGATGTTGACGTAGGCCACCAGGGTGTCGTTCTCGACGGCCCGGCGGGTGACGAGGGGGAGGCGCACCTCGTCCTTGTCGCGGACGAACGGGCTCGCGTTGATCACGACGAGCAGGCCCGCGTCGGCGTGCAGCACGCGCTCGACGGGGCCACCGTCGCGCCAGAGGTCCTCGCAGATCACGAGGGCGACGTCGACGCCCGCCACGCGGACGACGAGCAACTCGTCGCCGGGGATGAACACGCGGTACTCGTCGAAGACCGAGTAGTTGGGCAGGTGGTACTTGGCGGTGGTCGTCACGACGCGACCGCCCTGCAGGACGCTGGCGCAGTTCTTCGCGATCGCGGTCGGGGCGTTGCTCGTGCCCAGGAGGCGCGGCTCGAACGGTCCGTCGGCGTGGCCGACCACCACGGGGAGGTCGCCCAGGCCCTCGGCCTCGAGGGTCTCGGCCAGCACCTCGACGGCGTGCCGACTGGCCTGGAGGAAGCTCGGCCGGCTGGCCAGGTCCTCGATCGGGTACCCCGTGACGCTCATCTCGCCCGCGGCGAGGAGGTCGGCGCCGGCGGCGTGGGCCCGGCGGGCCGCCTCGACGATCTGGGCGGAGTTGCCGGCGAGGTCGCCGACGACGGGGTTGGTCTGCGCGAGCGCCAAGCGGAGTCGGGGCATGTCCACTACCGTAGTGGCGGAGCAGAAAGGCCGTGGCATGGACAAACAGAGGGACTTCGTCCTCCGCACGATCGAAGAGCGCGGCATCAAGTTCATCCGCCTCTGGTTCACCGACGTGATCGGCACCCTCAAGTCCGTCGCCATCGCCCCGGCAGAGGTCGAGGGGGCGTTCGCCGAGGGCATCGGCTTCGACGGTTCGGCCATCGAGGGACTGACGCGCTCGTACGAGGCCGACGTCCTCGCGCAACCCGACCCGACGACCTTCCAGATCCTGCCCTGGCGGGGCGAGATCGATCCGACCGCCCGCATGTTCTGCGACATCACGACGCCCGACGGCCAGCCCGCCGTGGCGGATCCGCGCAACGTCCTGAAGCGAACCCTGGCCCGGGCGGGCGAGCGCGGCTTCACCTTCTACACGCACCCCGAGGTCGAGTTCTACCTCCTCAAGAGCGCGCAGCTCGGCGCCGACGGCCCCCAGCCGGTCGACTCGGCCGGCTACTTCGACAACGTCCCCGGCGGGACCGCCCACGACTTCCGTCGCCGCTCCGTCCGCATGCTCGAAGACCTCGGCATCTCGGTCGAGTTCAGCCACCACGAGGCGGGGCCCGGTCAGAACGAGATCGACCTGCGCTATGCCGACGCGCTGACGACGGCCGACAACATCATGACCTTCCGGACGGTCATCAAAGAGGTCGCCATCGAGCAGGGCGTCTTCGCCTCGTTCATGCCGAAGCCGTTCAGCCAGCACCCCGGTTCGGGCATGCACACGCACATGTCGCTCTTCGAGGGCGACTCCAACGCCTTCTACGAGGCCGGCGCCGAGTACCAGCTGTCGACCATCGGTCGTCAGTTCATCGCGGGCCTGCTCAAGCACGCCCCCGAGATCACGGCCGTGACGAACCAGTTCGTCAACAGCTACAAGCGCCTCTGGGGCGGCGACGAGGCGCCGAGCTTCGTGACCTGGGGCCACAACAACCGCTCGGCGCTCGTGCGCGTCCCGCTCTACAAGCCGAACAAGGGCAACTCGAGCAGGGTCGAGTACCGTGCCATCGACTCCGCGGCGAACCCGTACCTGGCCTTCTCGCTGATGCTGGCGGCGGGGCTCAAGGGCATCGAAGAGGGCTACGAGCTGCCCGCCGAGGCCGAGGACAACGTCTGGGGCCTGAGCGACGCCGAGCGTCGTGCCCTGGGTTACCGTCAGCTGCCCGCCAGCCTCGACCACGCCCTGTCGATCATGGAGAACAGCGAACTCGTCGCCGAGACGCTGGGCGAGCAGGTCTTCAACTACGTGCTCCTCAACAAGCGACAAGAGTGGAAAGAGTACCGGGCACAGGTCACGCCGTTCGAGCTGCGCTCGAACCTCGAGATCCTCTAGTCGACCGGCCACCCCGCCCTCATGCCCCGATCCGCGACCGGTCTCTCCGAGCTGGCGCGGCTCGGGTTCTCCGACCTCGGTGCCGGGCGAGACCGGCTCGACCGCCTCGTCGCCGAGGTGCCCCAGGTGCGCGACCTCGTCCCGTGGTTCGCCACGGTGGCCGACCCGGACGCGGCCCTGGCGCACCTCGAGCGATCGGTCGAGCGGGATCGTGCCGGCGTGGTCGAGTTGCTCGACGGCGAGGCCGGCCCGCGCCTCCTGAGGGTGCTCGGTGCCTCCGAGGGCCTTGCCGAGTTCGTCGCGCGTCGCCCGGCCGAGGCGGGCGTCCTGCTCGAACCGCTGGACGAACCACCGCCGGCCGCGACGTACCGTGACGACGTCCGTCGGGCGGCGACCGGGCTGACCGGCGACGAGGCGCGCGTCGCGCTCCGGGTCCGGTACCGGCGTCACCTGCTGCAGCTGGCGTCGTTCGACCTCGAGGCCGACGACCCCGTCGAGGTCCTGCCCCGCGTGGCCGCCGCCCTCGCCGACCTCGCGGGCGCCGCCCTCGACGCCGCCGTCGACGTGGCCCGACGCGAGGTCCCGTTCCCCGCCGCCGACGTCGAGCGCACCCGGCTCGCCGTCATCGGCATGGGCAAGGCCGGGGCCCGCGAGCTGAACTACCTCAGCGACGTCGACGTGGTCTACGTCGCCGAGGGCGTCGACGGGCTCGAGAACGGTCGGGCCGTCGAGATCGGCAGCCGTCTCGCGATGCACGCGGCTCGGGCGATCTCGGACCTCGCCGTCGAACCCGACCTCTGGGAGGTCGACGCGAACCTGCGGCCGGAGGGCAAGGACGGCGCCCTCGTCCGCACGCTCGAGTCGCACGTCGCGTACTACGAGCGCTGGGCCAAGGGGTGGGAGTTCCAGGCCCTGTTGAAGGCGCGGCCCCTCGCGGGCGACGTCGACCTCGGCGAGCGCTACGTCGCGGCCGTCGCGCCGTTCGTCTGGTCGGCCGCCTCACGCGAGAACTTCGTCGAGTCGGTCCAGGCCATGCGCGAACGGGTCACGGCCCTGATCCCGGCGGGCGAGGTCGACCAGCAGCTCAAACTCGGTCCCGGCGGACTGCGCGACATCGAGTTCACCATCCAGCTGCTGCAGCTCGTCCACGGGCAGGCCGACGAACGCGTGCACCAGCGCTCGACGCTCGACGCGTTGGGCGCCCTGGCCGCGCGGGGCTACGTCGGACGAGCCGAGGCCGCGGAGTTCGACCGCGACTACCGCGTGCTGCGCCTGCTGGAGCACCGCATCCAGCTGACGCGACTGCGGCGCACGCACCTCATGCCGACGGACGAGAACGCCCTCCGGGTCCTCGCCCGCGGCACCGGTCTCGCGCCGGGTGCCGCCCAACTCGTCGACCTGTGGCAAGGGGTGAAGCGTCGGGTCCGTACGTTGCACGTGCGGCTGTTCTACCGCCCGCTCCTGTCGGCCGTCGCGGCGCGACCCGAAGAAGACCTGGCGCTCAGCTCCGACCAGGCGTCGGCGCGGCTCGCGGCCATCGGATTCGCCGACCCGAAGGGCGCGCTCGGTCACATCGCCGCCCTGACGGCCGGCGTCTCCCGCCGGGCGAGCATCCAGCGCCACCTGCTGCCGGCCATGCTGCAGTGGTTCGCCGACGGCACCGACCCCGACCTCGGTCTGCTCGCGTTCCGGCGATTGAGCGACGGCCTCGGCGAGTCGTACTGGTTCCTCCGCATGCTGCGGGACTCGTCGGGGGCCGCCCACCGACTGACGACCGTCCTGTCGTCGTCGACCTTCGCCGCCGACCTGCTGGAGCGCATCCCCGAGGCCGCGGCGTGGCTCGAGAACGACGCGGAGCTCAAGGCCCGCTCCCTCTCGAGCCTCCTCGACGAGACGGCCGCCACCCTGGCGCGGCACCGTTCGCCCGACGCGGCGGCGACGGTCCTGCGGCAGGCGCGGCGCCGCGAGATCCTGCGGCTCGCCGTGGGCGGCATCCTGGGCATCCTCGACATCGGCACCCTGGCCCGGGGCCTGACCGCGGTGACGACGGCCTCGGTGACCGGGGCGTTGGCCCTCGCCCGCCGGGACGCCGGCGACCTCGAGTTCGCCGTGATCGCCATGGGCCGGTACGGGGGAGAAGAACTCGGGTTCGGTTCCGACGCCGACGTGCTCTACGTCTACCGCGCTCCCGAGGGCGACGAGACGGCCCATCGGCGTGCCCTCACGGTGGCCGCCGAGATGAGCCGACTCACGTCCGACGCCCTCGTGCCGTTCGACCTCGACACCGGCCTGCGCCCCGAGGGGAAGAACGGGCCGGTGGTCCGATCGCTGTCCTCGTACCGGGCCTACTACGCTCGCTGGTCGCTCACCTGGGAGGCCCAGTCGTTGTTGCGCGCCCGGCCCGTGGCCGGTGACGAGACGCTCCTCGACGACTTCATGGCCGTCGCCGACGCGGTGCGGTACCCCGCCGAGCTGACCGAGCAGCAGATCCGCGAGGTCAAGCGCATCAAGGCCAGGGTCGAGTCCGAGCGTCTGCCCAAGGGCGCCGAGCCCTCGCGTCACCTCAAGCTCGGTCGGGGCTCGCTGAGCGACGTCGAGTGGTTCGTCCAACTGCTCCAGCTGCAGCACGGGGTGGACGTGCCCGGCCTCCGGACCCCGTCGACGCTCGACGCCCTCGCCGCGGCGGTGGACGCCGGCCTGGTGGCCGACGAGGACGCCCGGCGGCTGCACGACGCCTGGATCATGGCCTCCCGGGCGCGCTCGGCGGTCACCCTCTGGACCTCCCGGACACAGGACGTCCTGCCACGGGACCGTCGGCAGCTGGAAGGCGTGGCGCGCCTGATGGAGTACCCGCCGGGCTCCGCCACGACCCTCGAAGAGGACTACCTCGCGGCCACCCGTCGGTCACGCGCCGTCTTCGAGCGCGAGTTCTACGGCATCGACGAGGCACCCGAGCCGCTCGGCTGACCCGTCCGGGACGTGCGACACGCCCGGGCTGCGCCGGAGGCGGTCGATCCGCTCGGGTCGACGTCGGGCCATTTCGCTGTACCCCGTTTGGCGGTGTTGTACCCCTGTGCACGTGTCCATCGGATTTCGGGCAGATGACCCACGGGTGGGGGGTGGTCGTCGACGGCGGCGTCGAGGCCCATCGCTGCCCATTGGGCAACGCCCGTGCCGGGCGCTGATTCCGGGCTCGTGACCAGGCTTTTCGTTCGGCGTCGGATCACGGCTGCCCGTCCCACCTGCGGACCGATCGAACGGTTCCGTTCGGACGTCGAGCCCTCACCGACGTGTCAGCACTTCTGTCGACAGCACCTTGCCCGACCCGACGTACCCCGACCGGCGCGCCCGGCCACCCGCGGTCGGGGGGTGGTTGTGAGCCGCCCGTGAGTGACTGAGAATTCCCTCAACCCGATAGACCAATTCCCCAGCGTTGCGGAAGCCGATCCCTTCTCACACCTCAGGTGGCCATCGTGTTGACCTTCATCCTGCAGATCCGATCCATGGCGGGCGGATACCCCGAGATCTACCTCTTCGCCGCCTACAGCGCCCTCATCTGGGTGCTCTGGATCATCAAGGTCCTGCTCTCCCGCCGCTACCGCCCCTTCACGGGCGAGTTCCGCGGCACGACCAGCGTCGTCGTCCCCGTCGTGGACGAACCGCTCGACCTCTTCCGGGACGTCATCGGCCGCATGGTCGAACAGGGTCCCGGCGAGATCATCGTCGTCATCAACGGCAAGCCCAACCCCGAGCTCGCCGCCGTCTGCGAGGAGTTCGGGCCGCTCGTCCGGTGGGTGCACACGCCGATCCCGGGCAAGCGCAACGCCGTCATGATCGGCACCGAGCTCAGCCGGGGAGACATCACCGTCCTGGTCGACTCCGACACGGTCTGGACGCCGGGCACCCTCTCCGAGCTGCTCCGTCCGTTCGCCCAGGAGAACGTCGGGGGAGTCACCACCCGCCAGCGCATCCTCGAGCCCGAGCGCAGCTGGATCACGCGGTGGGCCGACTGGCTCGAGAACTCCCGTGCCCTCTACTCGATGCCGGCGCAGAGCGTGCTGGGGCAGATCGGCTGCCTGCCGGGCCGCACCATCGCCTTCCGCCGCGAGATCCTCGTCCGGGTCATGGACAAGTTCATGACGGAGAAGTTCATGGGCGTGTTCCTCGAGGTCAGTGACGACCGCACCCTGACGAACCTCACGCTCAAGGAGGGCTACCGCACCGTCTACCAGCACACCAGCCTCGTCTACACGGACGCCCCGCTCCAGGTCAAGAAGCTCTACAAGCAGCAGCTGCGCTGGGCTCGCGGGAGCCAGTACAACACCCTCCGCATGATGCCGTGGATGGTCGGGCACGCCCCGCTCCTCGCGTTCTTCTTCGCCATGGACATCGTGCTGCCCTTCATGCTCATGGGCGTCATCGGCGGCTGGATCTACCGGGGGATCACCGGCCAGGGCGTGAACCTGTACCGCGGCATCCTCGAGGAGTACGGCGTGCAGACCGGTCTCATCAGCATCGTCGTCCTCATGGTGGTCTCGTCCGTGCTCAGCATGTCGATCCGTCAGATGCGCCACCTGGCCGAGAAGCCCTCGGACTTCTTCCGCCTCCCGGTGTTCATCATCGTGTCGACGTTCTTCCTCATGCCCATCCGGGTCATCGGGTTCTTCCGCATGGGTCACGCCAGCGGTTGGGGCACCCGGGCCGGGGCCTACGCAGGAGGCGCGGCGAACGACGAGATGCAGGGTGCGCTCGACGAGGTGGCCGAGGAGGCCCCCATCGACGCCCTCGAACGGCAGTTCCGCGACGGCGTCGACCCCGGGGTCGACACGCTCTTCGACTTCGGCTCGACGGCCGACGAGACGGACGAACAGGGTGCGGTCCTCGTCCGGAGCCGCAAGGCGGCCCTGGCCGCCGAGGCCGACGGCGCGACCACTCCGGCACCGGTGGCCGCCGTGGTCACCGCCACCGCGCCTCCTCGTCGTCGCCTCAACCCCAAAGCCGGATTCCCGTACCTGATCGGCGCCGCCATCATCGCCCTGGAGGTCTTCTTCATTGTCTGACTCGACACAGGACTTCGTCACCCCCGTCCACATGCATTCCGGCGCCTGGTGGGCCACCTCGCACGGCAACGCCCGGCGCACGGCGCTCGGCGCCACCGCCGTGGTGGTGTTGCTCGCGATGATCTCGTGGCTCATCTGGGTCTCGCCGTCCGACAACATCGTCCGCAGTGCCGTCACCGAGGTCACGGGCGTCGACCCCTCGATCAACGTCTCGTCGCTCAAGGCGGACCGGTCCGCGTTGCTCGACCAGCTGGTCTCCGCGAAGAAGCAGCTCGCCGAGAGCAAGGCCGCCCTGGCCGACGTGCAGCAGCAGGCCTGGACGTCCGAGGGACAGCTGACCGCGGCGCAGGCGAAGCTCGCCTCCGCCGAGTCGGCACTGGCCCAGGCACAGTCCGCCGCGGACTCGGGGGGCACCGGTACCGGGTCGGGCGCCGCAGGCACCGCCGGCGGGCGGGGGACCGGCGCGTCGACCGGCTCCGGGTCGGGTGGCACGGGGTCGAACGGATCGACCGGAGGCGGTGCCACGGGCCCCGTCACGGTCGAGACGCCGTCCCTCGCCTCGATCATCGACCCCGACTCGCGGTACTTCGGGCTCTTCACGGACCAGGCACCGTTCAACTGGGCGACCTACGACGCGCAGGAGGCGGCGGTCGGTTCCGAGGCCAACATGGTCGGGTACTTCCAGGGTTTCGACCAGGAGTTCCGTGCCGACGCCGTCCGCTCGTCCTGGTCGCGGGGCAAGCTGCCCGTCCTGACGTGGGAGTCGCAGCCGATCAAGGCCGGCAACAACGAGCCCGAACAGCCCGACTACAGCCTGACGAAGATCATCGACGGCAGCTTCGACTCGTACCTGACCACCTACGCCGACGACATCGTGGCCAACGGCATGCCGCTGGCCCTGCGGTTCGACCACGAGATGAACGGCACCTGGTACCCCTGGAGCACCGACTACGGCAACAGCAAGGGCGCCGTCAACGGCAACGGTCCCGCGGACTACGTGAAGGCCTGGCAGCACGTCCACGACCTGTTCGAGCGGCAGGGTGCGAACGACCTGGTCGCCTGGATCTGGGCGCCCACGCGGGTCGACCGTCTGGCCACGGGCAAGACGGGCGGGAGCAACCACACCACGGAGGCCTTCCTGGCGACCCTCTACCCGGGCCCCGAGTACGTCGACATCGTGGGCATGTCGGGCTACTACCGCCCGCCGTACGACGACAAGTCCAAGCCGACCTTCGACAGCACCTTCGGGGCCACCCTGAAGCAGCTCCGGGCGATCGCACCGGGCAAGAACATCCTGCTCGCCGAGATCGGCGCCAGCGAGACGGGTGGCTCGTCGGATCCGACGGCCACGAGCGAGAAGGCGCAGTGGTTCAACTCGCTGTTCGCCGCGCTGGCCGATCCGGCGAACGCGGACATCATCGGCTTCTCGTACTTCGACCTCGTCGCCACCACGGTCGTGGACGGGGTGCGGTCGACCAACGACTGGCGCCTCACGTCCCGGTCCGACAGCCTCGCCGCCTTCACCGCGGGGATCACCCGACGCGACGTCGGTTACGACCTGCAGCCGTCGCCGTGACGACAGCCACCACCTTCCCCTTCTCCCGCCTCTTCCCCATCCCCAGGAGCGCATCATGAAGAAAGACGCCACCACCCCCGAGTCCGCCGTCGCCGCGACGGGGGCCGACGCCACCTCGGTGAAGCCCCGAATCAGCGTCATCGGCACCGGCTACCTCGGCGCCACGCACGCGGCGGCCATGGCCGAGATGGGCTTCGACGTCATCGGGGTCGACACCGACCCCGCCAAGGTCGCCGCCCTGGCCGAGGGGCGCGTGCCGTTCTTCGAGCCCGGCCTGCCCGAACTCATCCTCGAGCACGTGGGTTCCGGTCGACTCTCCTTCACCACCGACCTCGCCGAGGCCGTGGCCCTGTCGGACGTGCACTTCATCTGCGTCGGCACGCCGCAGCGCCGGGGGAGTCACGCCGCGAACCTCTCGTACGTCGAGGAGGCGACCCGCAACGTCGCCGCCGCCCTGAGCCACGACGGCCTCATCGTCGGCAAGTCGACCGTCCCGGTCGGAACGGCGGCGCACCTGCGCGAGATCGTGGCGGGCGTCGTCCCCGCCGGTGTCTCGGCCGACCTCGTCTGGAACCCCGAGTTCCTCCGCGAGGGCCATGCCGTCGAGGACACGCTGCGTCCCGACCGCATCGTCTTCGGCGGCACCGACGTCCGCACCGAGGCCCTGATGCGTGAGGTCTACGCCCTGCCGATCGCCACGGGCACGCCCGTCATCTCGTGCGACCTGCCGACCGCCGAACTCGTCAAGGTCAGCGCCAACGCGTTCCTCGCGACGAAGATCTCGTTCATCAACGCCATCAGCGAGTTGTGCGAGGCGGCCGGTGCCAACGTCTCGACCCTCGCCGACGCGCTGGGCTTCGACGACCGCATCGGACGCAAGTTCCTGAACGCGGGGCTCGGCTTCGGCGGCGGGTGCCTGCCGAAGGACATCCGTGCCCTGATGTTCCGGGCCAACGAGCTGTCCGCCCACCGCGTCGTCGGGCTCATGCAACAGGTCGACGAGATCAACATGGCCCAGCGCCAGCGGGTCATCGACCAGGCGATCGACGCCTGCGGCGGCTCCGTGCTCAACCGGCGCATCGCGGTGCTCGGGGCGGCCTTCAAGCCGCACACCGACGACGTGCGCGACTCGCCGGCCCTCAACGTCGCGGCGGCCCTGCACCTCCGGGGCGCCCAGGTGCTCGTCGTCGACCCCGAGGCCACGCAGACGGCCCAGCGGAGCTTCCCGACGCTGTCGTTCGCGGACTCGGCCGCCGAGGCCGTGACGGACGCCGACGCGGTGCTGCTCCTCACCGAGTGGCCCGAGTTCGTCGGGGCGGACGCGGCCGGGCTCGCCGAGCTCGCCGCCAACCCCGTGGTGATCGACGCGCGCAACGTGCTCGACGCCGAGGTCTGGTCGGCCGCCGGCTGGGAGGTCCGTCCGCTGGGCGGCCGTCGCACGCCGGCCCAGCGTCGCGTGCTGACGCCGACCGCCGTACCCGCCTGACCGGATCGTCGGGCACGGGCTGACGGGCCGCCTCCCTCGGGAGGCGGCCCGTCCTGCGTGCGCCCCCGCGCCTCTTGGTCCGGGGTGACCCAGAGGAGGCGCGGGTCGTCACCCCGAGGCCCGCTGGGGCAGCGACGCGAGAGGCCCGCACCCCCTCGGGGATGCGGGCCTCTCGTGGTGCGACGGCGTCAGACGCCGAAGTACAGCTCGAACTCGAAGGGGTGAGGACGCTGCGCCATGGGCAGGATCTCCTTCTCGCGCTTGTAGGCGATCCAGGTCTCGATGAGGTCCTCGGTGAACACGTTGCCCTTGGTCAGGAACTCGTGGTCGGCCTCGAGCGCGTCGAGCGCACCCTCGAGCGACGCGGGCACCTGCGGGATGTTCTTCGCCTCCTCGGGCGGCAGCTCGTAGAGGTCCTTGTCGACCGGCTCGTGCGGCTCGATGCGGTTCTGGATGCCGTCGAGGCCGGCCATCAGCTGCGCGGCGAACGCCAGGTACGGGTTCGAGGCGGCGTCGGGGACGCGGAACTCGATGCGCTTGGCCTTCGGGTTCGTGCCGGTGATCGGGATGCGGATGGCCGCCGAACGGTTGCCGGCCGAGTACACCAGGTTCACGGGGGCCTCGAAGCCCGGGATCAGACGGTGGTACGAGTTGATCGACGGGTTCGTGAAGGCGAGGACGGCGGGAGCGTGCTTGAGCAGGCCACCGATGTACCAGCGGGCGAGGTCGGACAGGCCGCCGTAGCCGTTCTCGTCGTAGAACAGCGGCTTGCCGTCGTTCCAGAGCGACTGGTGGGTGTGCATGCCCGAGCCGTTGTCGCCGAAGAGGGGCTTCGGCATGAAGGTCGCGACCTTGCCCCACTGCTCGGCGGTGTTCTTGACGATGTACTTGAACTTGAGGATGTCGTCCGCGGCGTGGACCATCGTGTCGAACTTGTAGTTGATCTCCTGCTGGCCGCCGGTGCCCACCTCGTGGTGCGCACGCTCGAGCTCCAGACCCGAGTCGATCAGCTTGAGGCTGATGTCGTCGCGCAGGTCGGCCGTCTTGTCGACGGGGCTGACGGGGAAATAGCCGCCCTTGTACGCCGTCTTGTTGGCGAGGTTGCCGCCCTCTTCGACGCGGCCGGTGTTCCAGGCGCCCTCTTCGGAGTCGACGCTGTAGAAGCTGGCGTTCTGCTTCACCTCGTAGCGGACGTCGTCGAAGATGTAGAACTCCGCCTCGGGGGCGAAGAAGGCGGTGTCGGCGATGCCGGTCGACGCGAGGTACTTCTCGGCCTTCTTGGCGACCTGGCGCGGGTCACGGCTGTACAGCTCGCCGTTGCGCGGGTTGAAGATGTCGAACACGAGGACGAGCGTGCGCTCGGCGCGGAACGGGTCGACGTACCCGGTCGTGACGTCGGGGATGAGCTGCATGTCCGACTCGTGGATCGAGGCGAAGCCCCGGATGGAGGACCCGTCGAAGAGCTGTCCGACGGAGAAGAACTCCTCGTCGACCGTGGAGGCGGGGATGTTGAAGTGCTGCTGGACACCGGGAAGATCGGTGAAGCGGATGTCAAGGAACTTGACGTCGGTGTCCTTGATGAACTTCAGCACCTCGGAAGAATCAGTGAACATCTAGATGTCTCTCCAATGGGCTTGGAACGGATCGGATGCGGGACGCAGCCTCCGTCGAGGCTACGGAGGGGCCGTTTCGCTGCGGTGTCCCTGATGTTTCGGGCATGTTACGGCTCGGCCCCTCGGTAGGCTCGATGCATGCCCGATCGCACCGCGCCTCCTTCTCGTCCCGCCTCCGTGGGCGGCCCCGACGACGGCGCGCAACGCTGGCCGGGCGAGCGTCTCGGGCTGCCCGAGAAGGGGCCGCGCTCCGTGGCCCGACTCGGACGGCGCGTGGCGGGGCTCGCCGTCGACTGGGCGATCGCCTACGCCGTCGCCGCACTCTTCTTCGGCGGTGAGGGCCTGGCCATCACCGGGGTCTTCCTGCTGATGCAGATCCTGTTCCTGGTGCTCTTCGGCGGCACCCTGGGGCACCTCGCCCTGGGCATGCGCCTCGTGCCGATGGCGGGCGGTCGCATCGGCGTCGGCCGGCCGGTCCTGCGGTCGGTGCTGCTCGTGCTCGTCATCCCGGCCGTCGTCTGGGACCTCGACCAGCGCGGGCTGCACGATCGCGTCGCCGGGACGCTGCTCGTCCGCGTCTGAGGCACCCGTCCCGCACGCACGACGGCGCCCCTCCTGGTCGGAGGGGCGCCGTCGTCACGTCAGGTCGAGGCGGGGGTCGCCAGGTCAGCGCGGACGGCCCGACCGCACCTTGAAGGGGTCGACACCCTTGGGGATGGGCAGGCCGTTCTGGCCGAGGGACTGGAGGCGGTTGCTGACGGCCAGCACCTCGTTGCGGTTGATGGACGACTTGAGCTTGTTCATGCGTCCGGCGAGCTTGTGGAGGGGCACGGAGTCCGCATCGGGGCCGACGTTCAGCACGTGGACCGGCACGTTCGGCAGGATGCGCGTGACCTTGCGACGCTCTTCGTCGACGAGTCGGCGGGTCTGGCCGGCGCCGCCCTCGGCGATGAGCACCACGCCCGGCCGGCCGACCGCGCGGTACACCGCGGCCTGACTGCGCCCCTGGACGGCGACGGGCATCTCGGCGGCGCGCCACGCACGACGCAGGCCGCTCTTCATGACGGCACCGACGGCACCCGGCTGCCCCTCGATCTGCGAGTAGGCCGCGCGCTCGGCCTTCCGACCCAGCACGATCAGCAGCAGCAGGAACCCGAGCATGACGCCGACGACGATGTAGAGCACCAGCGCGAGCACGTTGCCACCCGTGAGCAGCAGCGCCGCGGCCACGCCGAGCAGCACGGGCACGAAGAACGCCAGCAGCATCATCGGCAGCGCCGTCTTGTCGACGCGGCGGGTCATCTGGAAGACCTGCCACATCTGCTTGAAACGGCCGGGTTCCTTCGGCGGTTTCGGGGACGTGTTCTCGGGAGACGTGCGTCGAGCCATGTGCACCAGGATACGGGGTCGGCGGTCCCGACGAATCCTCCCCAGGGACTCCGGTCCGTCGCCGGTCGACAGGGTTCCCCGGCGGGAGGGCGCCGACGACCACCGGACGACACCATCGCCTCATGACGAACGAGTCGATCGGCCCCTACCGCGTGCTCTCCCGGCGCCTCGACGGCGGGGTGGAGCGCATCCTCGCCGAGGCACCCGACGGCTCACGCGTCGTGCTCAGGAGGCGCGGGTCGCGTCCGACCGGGCGCTCTCCCGTCGCCGAGGCGGTCGCCTTCTCCCGGGCGGACCACGCCCACGTCGCCACCCTCGTCGACGTGGTGACGGACCCGTCCGGCGAGGTCGTGCTCGTCTTCTCGGACGTCGGGGGCGACCCACTCGCCTCGTGGCTGGCCGCCCGCGGTCGACCCGAGACCGGGGAGGTCATCACCCTCGTCGTCCCCGTGCTCGGCGCCATCCAGCATCTGGCCCGTCGGGGCACGGCCGTGCATGCGCTGGACGTCGACGACGTCGAGATCGACGCCCGCGGGGCACCCGTCCTGGTCGGCGTCCATCCTGTGGACGCGGGGTCGGATGCGGGGCCGGACGCCGAGCGCACCTCGCTGCCCGTGGCGGCGGAGTTCGCCCGGGCCCTGGTCGAGCGGGCGGTGCGACCGGCCTCGCGATCCTCGCCGCCGGTCCTGGACTCGACGAGCTTCGAGTCCCTCGTCGAATCGGTCTTCGACCTCGGCGAGGCTGTCCCGCTCTCGAGTGTCGACGCCGTGGTCGAGGGCGACGAGGTCCCCCAGGGCGAACGCGTCGAGTCGGTCGCAGCGGACGAACGGGTCATGCCGGGCTGGCTCGCCCTCCTGCCCGAGTCGGAGGCGATCGACCGGGTGATCGCGGGCGTGGCCGACCTCCGCCCACGGCGGCTGGTCGACGCCCTGCGAGCCGTCCGTCGGCGATACCGACTGCTCGCGGCCGCGGGCGTCGTCGTCGCCGGGGTGGCTCTCGTCCTCGGACCGGCCGCCTCGGGACGTGATGACGTTCCACGTCAGGACGGACCGTCCGACGGGGTGGGTCCGGTCGCGCCCCGGTCCGAGTCGTCGGCGCCGGTGAGCCCGTCCGGCGACTCCGCGGACACCCGCACGCCTGCACCCGCTCGGACGGGCGGGGCGGTGACGCCCGGCGAGGTCGAAGCCCTGGTGGGGGGTGACGATGCCGGTGCGGCCGCCGAGGTGCTCCTGCAGGCACGGCTGACGTGCCTGCGCGACGTCACGCCGAGTTGTCTCGACGCCGTCGATCAACCCGGTTCGCCGATCGCTCTCCGGGACGCCGACGTGCTCGACGACCCCTCGCTCGCCGCGGCGGCGACGGTCCCTCTCGAGCTCACGGGACGAATGTCACGAACCGGGGGGACGGTGTTCTTCGAGGCGACGGGACCACACGGCGAAACGGCCTCGGTCCTCATGATGAGGACCGAGGCCGGTTGGCGGCTTCGCGACGTGATCGTCGATCGGTGAGGCCGGTCGGGCCTCACGCGAGGGGCGTCAGATGCCGAGCTTGGACGTGAAGTCCCCGCCCTCGAGGCGCTCCTTGACGGCGACCAGGAAGCGCGCCGCGTCGGCGCCGTCGACGATGCGGTGGTCGTACGACAGGGCCAGGTAGACCATCGACCGGATGGCGATGGACTCCGAACCGTCTGCCTTGATGACCACGGGGCGCTTGACGACGATGCCGGTGCCGAGGATGGCCACCTGTGGAAGGAAGACCACGGGGGTGTCGAACAGGGCGCCGCGCGATCCCGTGTTGGTGACGGTGAAGGTGCCACCGGCCAGCTCGTCGGGCTTCAGCTTGTTGTCACGCGTGCGCTGCGCGAGGTCGGCGATCTGGCCGGCGATGCCCGCGAGGTCGAGGTCCGAGGCGTTCTTGATGACCGGCGTCAGCAGGCCGCGCTCCGTGTCGACCGCCATGGCAACGTGCTCGTGGTCGGGGTAGACGATCGAGTCACCGTCGACGGTGGCGTTCAGCTTCGGGTGCGCCTTGAGCGCCTCGGCGGCCGCCAGGGTGAAGAACGGCAGGAAGGACAGCTTGTTGCCGGTCTTCTCGAGGAAGGCACCCTTGTTGGCGTCGCGGAAGGCCGCGACCTTGGTGACGTCGACCTCGACCACGCTGGTGAGTTGGGCCATGGCCTGCATCGACTGGACCGCACGCTCGGCGACGACCTTGCGGAGGCGCGACATCGGAACGGTCGTGCCGCGCAACGGCGACACCTCGATCGGGGCGGGACCGGAGGAGGCCGGCGCCGAGGTCGTCGAGGTCGCGGCGGCTTCGGCGGCGGCGAGGACGTCCTCCTTGCGGATGCGACCGCCGACGCCACTGCCGGACAGGGTCGAGATGTCGACACCCTTCTCGTTCGCCAGCTTGCGGACGAGCGGGGTGACGTAACCGACCGGCGCACCGCTGCTCGGGGCCGGCGTGGCGGGTGCCGACGTCTCGGACGAGCCCGTGGCGGGCGACGGCGTCGGTGCCGACGGGGCCGGCTGCTCGCTGCTGGGCCGGGCGGCCTGGGGCTGTGCGGCGGCCGGCTGCTGGCCGGCGGCGTCCTGCTGTGCGCCGTCCTGCTGGGCGGCGGGCGCGGGGTCCACCGCGGGGGCGGGCTCGGGCGCGCTGGCGGCGGAGTCCTCGCCCGGGGCAGGGGCCGCGGACGACGGGAGCTCGGGCTCCTCGGCCTCCGGCTCGGCGAGTGCCGAGGGTGCCTGCTCCGGCTCTTCGGCGGCTTCCGGCTCGTCCGCCGGCGACTCGGAGGCGCTGCCGTCTCCGATGCGGACGAGGGCCGTGCCCACCTCGACGGTCTCGTCCTCGGCGACGAGGATCTCCTCGATCACGCCGGCGACGGGCGAAGGGATCTCGGTGTCGACCTTGTCGGTCGAGACCTCGAGCAGCGGCTCGTCGACCTCGACGCGGTCACCGACGTTCTTCAACCAGCGGGTGACCGTACCCTCGGTGACACTCTCTCCGAGTGCCGGGAGGTTGACGGATTCGCTCATCTGTGGGGCTCCTTTGACGACATGTGTGTCTGTGGTTGCTGTGGTGGTGGTGCGGGCCCCTGCTGAGCAGGAGCGATGGTGCCAGGGATCTACATCGCGTGCAGCGGCTTGCCCGCGAGGGCCAGCATGGCTTCGCCGAGGGCTTCGTTCTGCGTGGGGTGCGCGTGGATCAGGGGAGCGACGTCCTCCGGGTAGGCCTCCCAGTTGACGGCGAGCTGTGCCTCACCGATCAGTTCGCCGACACGGGCGCCGATCATGTGCACGCCCACGACGGGTCCGTCGACGACGCGGACCACCTTGACCGAGCCGCTGGTCCCGATGATGTGGCTCTTGCCGTTGCCCGCGAGGTTGTAGTCGTAGCTGGTGACCTTGTCGGCGCCGTACTGGTCGGCGGCCTTGACCTCGGTCAGGCCGACCGATGCGACCTCGGGGTCGGAGTAGGTGACCTTGGGGATGTTCACGTCGGAGATCACCTGCGGCTTGAGGCCGGCGATCTCTTCCGCGACGAAGATGCCGTGCTGGAAGCTGCGGTGCGCGAGCTGCAGGCCGGGCACGATGTCGCCCAGGGCGTAGACGCCGGGGACGTTCGTCGCGAGACGTTCGTTCGTCAGGACGAAACCGCGGTCCATCGTGATGCCGACCTCTTCGTAGCCGAGACCGGCGGTCGAGGGGCCACGGCCGACGGCGACGAGCATGAGGTCGGCGTCGAACGTCTTGCCGTCCTCGAGGGTGACGACGACGCCGTCCTCGTTCTGCTCGACGCCCTGGAACCGGACGCCCAGCGAGAAGGCGATGCCGCGCTTGCGGAACGCGCGCTCGAACTGCTTCGAGATCGACTCCTCCTCGTTGGGGACGAGGTGCGGCAGGGCCTCGACGATGGTCACGTCGACGCCGAAGCTCTTCCAGACGCTGGCGAACTCGACGCCGATGACGCCGCCGCCGAGGATGACGACCTTGTTCGGCACGTGGTCGAGCGCGAGGGCGTGCTCGCTGGTGATGACCTTGCCGCCGATCTCGAGACCGGGGAGGCTCCGCGAGTACGAACCCGTCGCGAGCACGACGTTCTTGGCCTTGAGCGTGGTCTCGCCGACCTGGACGGTCGAGGGCGACGTGAGCTTGCCCTCGCCTTCGACGGTCGTGATGCCACGGGCCTTGACGAGCCCCTGGAGACCCTTGTACTTGCTGGCGACGATGCCCTCGCGGTACGAGGTCACGGCGGCGATGTCGATGCCGTGGAAATCGGTGTTGACGCCGTACTTGGCGGATTCGCGCGACACGTCGGCCACCTCGGCCGAGTGCAACAGCGCCTTGGTGGGGATGCAGCCTCGGTGGAGGCAGGTGCCCCCGACCTTGTCCTTCTCGACGAGTGCGACGCTCAGGCCCAACTCGCTCGCTCGCAGCGCTGCGGCGTATCCGCCGCTCCCGCCACCGAGCACCACCAGGTCAAAATTCTGTTCCGACACCCAGCAACTCCCTCGTGCGTCCGCGGTGCCCCGACGCCGAGGCGGGGCCGTCGCGGTGGCGACGACGCCCGTCCCCGAACCGACCGCATCGTCCGGCGGCGTCGTCGTGACGCGCGTCGGAGGATGCTCTCGGGGGACCGATCTCAGCGGGTTTCTCCCGCCCCCTCGACCCTACTACGCAGCAGAAAACTTGTCGGCCAGCTCGATCAGGGTACGGACGGTCACGCCCGTCGAGCCCTTGGCCGTGTAGCCGTATCCGCCGCCCTTGTTGTTGGACGGACCGGCGATGTCGAGGTGGGCCCAGGGGATCGGCGTCGTCGTGCCCTCCCGCGAGCCGACGAACTCGTTGAGGAAGACGCCGGCGAGCAGCATGCCTGCGGCCGTGTTGCCCGGGGTCGCGTTCACGAGGTCGGCCACGTCGGAGTTCAGGCGCGCGCGGAGTTCGGAGGCCAGCGGCATGCGCCAGAAGGTCTCTCCGGCCGCGTCGGCGAGCGACACGATCTCGGACGCGAGGTCGTCGTTGCCCATGACGCCGACGTATCGCATGCCCAGGGCGACGACCTGGGCACCCGTGAGGGTGGCCACGTCGACGATGGCGTCGGGCTGCTCGTCGCTCGCCGCGACCAACCCGTCCGCCATGACCAGGCGGCCCTCGGCGTCGGTGTTCGTCACCTCGACGGTCGTGCCGCCCTTGATGGTGAGGACGTCGTCGGGTCGGATCGCCGTGCCGCTCGGCATGTTCTCGGCGATGCAGAGCCAGGCGGTCAGCCGCACGGGGAGCCGCAGCTTGGCCACGGCCACCGTCACGGCGAGGACCGTGGCGGCCCCCGTCATGTCGTCCTTCATGCCGAGCATGCTCCCGGCGGGCTTGAGGGACAACCCGCCCGTGTCGTACGTGATGCCCTTGCCGACCAGGGCGAGGTGCTTGGCGGCTCCGGCGGGGGAGTACTCGACCTTGACGAGTCGGGGACCGCGGCTCGAGCCCTGACCGACGCCGAGGATGCCCCCGTACCCGCCGTCACGGAGGCCGTCCTCGTCGAGCACGGTCACCGAGAGGGCGTCGTCCGACGCGTGCGCGACGGCGAAGTCGGCGAGTGCCTGGGGGTACATCTGCTGCGGGGGAGTCGTGGCGAGGTCACGGACGGTGTGCACCGCCTCGGCCACCACGGCGGCACGGTCGAGGACGGACTCTTGGACCTCCGTGGCCGTCGCGAGGGCGATGTCGCGAGCGTGTCGACGGGTGTCGGACGCCGAGGAGTGCCGGAACGCGTCGAACTCGTACGAGGCGATCGCGGCGCCCTCGAGGGCGGCCAGTGCGTCGGCGGCGTCGCCCACGGGCAGGGCCAGGACGACCCGGTCGACGGCCGTGAGCTGACGGACGGCCGAGCCGGCGGCGTAGCGCAGGCTCTCGGCCGTGACGGCGTCGCCCAGGCCGACCAGCGCCACGATGGTGGCCGTGACGCCGGACGCGGGGACCTTGACGAGTTCGTCCCGGGCGCCCGTCACACCGAGGGCGGCGAAGGACTCGGCGAGCCCCGGGACCTCGAGGGTCGGCTCGGGACCGTCGGCCCCCTTCACCACTCCGACGACGAGGACGTCGGCCTCGGCGGTGATCGGATCGGACGACAGGACGGAGAGGGTGGCGACGGTCATCCATCCATCGTATCCACCGTGGTGTTCGCTCTCGGCACGTGGTCGCGGGCCCTCCTGGCGACGACCGGTGCCTAGCATGGAGACCATGCACGACCCCGCAGCTCTCTACGACTTCACCCCCGACGCCGACGGCGTGCCCGAGGGCCTCCCGCTCGTCGCCGGACTCACCGGGTTCGCCGACGCGGGCTCGGCGGTGAGCCAGCTCGCGGAGTACGTCCTCGACACCCTCGACCACACCCTCGTGGCGACGTTCGACGCCGACGAGCTCCTCGACTACCGGGCCCGTCGCCCGACCTTCACGTTCGACCAGGACCACATCTCCGAGATCGAGCCGTCGACCCTCTCCCTCTACCTCGTCCACGACGACCTCGGTCAGCGGTTCCTCCTCCTGGCGGGCTTCGAACCCGACTTCCAGTGGCAGCGCTTCACCGCGGCCGTCGTGCAGCTCGTCGAGCGCTACCGCGTCTCGACCACGACCTGGGTGCACTCGATCCCGATGCCCGTGCCCCACACCCGTCCCATCGGCGTGACGGTCAGCGGCAACCGGTCCGACCTGGTCGAGGCGATGTCCGTCTGGAAGCCCGTGACCCAGGCCCCAGCCAACGCTCTGCACCTCGTCGAACACCGGCTCGGCGAGACGGGTCACCCCACGGCGGGCTTCGTCCTGCTCGTCCCGCACTACCTCGCCGACACCGAGTTCCCCGACGCCGCCGTGGCGGCGCTGTCGAGCATCAGTGCCGCCACGGGGCTGATCTTCCCGACCGACCGCCTCCGCGAAGAGGGTCGTGACTTCATGGTCAAGGTCGACGAGCAGGTCGCCGGCAACCACGAGCTCTCCCGCCTGGTCGCCACGCTCGAGGAACGTCACGACACCTACATGCAGGGAAACCCGCTGCCGTCGCCGTTGACCGACCAGGACGGCCAGGTGCCCACTGCCGACGCACTGGCGGCCGAACTCGAGAAGTTCCTCGCCACCCGGCGGGTCGACGGCGAGGGCGACGACCGCGCCTGACCGGCACCGCACCTCCCGGGTCCGTTCCGATCCGCGGACGCAGGAGGCGCGGGCCGGCGTCCGGCGCCCGGTCGGCTAGGGTCACGGGGTGAACTCCGCACGCGCCTGGCTCGTCTGGGGCGCCGCCGTCTTCGCCTACGTCGTCGCCGTCCTGCAGCGGTCGTCACTTGGCGTCTCGGGCGTCGAGGCCCAGCAGCTCTTCGGCGTCTCCGCCTCCAGCCTGTCGACCCTGGCCGTCGTCCAACTCGTCGTCTACGCCGGGCTGCAGATCCCGGTCGGCGTCCTGCTCGACCGGGTGGGGCCCAAGAGGCTCATCGTCGCAGGGGCCGTCATGCTGGCGGCGGGCCAGCTGGTCGTGGCGCTCTCGCCCCCGACGATCGGCGTGGCCGTCGTGGGCCGCGTGCTCGTCGGCGCCGGCGACGCGATGACCTTCATCTCGGTGATCCGTCTGCTGCCCTCGTGGTTCCGTGGTCCGATCCTGCCGCAGGTGTCGCAGTGGACCGGCAACGTCGGACAACTGGGTCAGGTGCTGTCGGCCGTGCCGCTGTCGATCGTCCTGCACGGGGCGGGGTGGGGCCCGGCCTTCCTCAGCGCGGCGGCGTTGTCGGTCGTGGCCGCCGTGGTGGTGCTCATGGTCGTCAAGGAGTCGCCGACCGGTCGCGTCCGCTCCGAGACGGTCGTCAGTTGGGCCGACGCGGGGCGACAGCTCGGACAGAGCGTCCGGCGTCCCGGGACCCGGCTGGGGTTCTGGTCGCACTTCGTGACGCAGTCGTCGGGCACGGTCTTCAGCCTGCTGTGGGGCGTCCCCCTGTTGGTGGGCGGTCTGGGCTTCACGACCGCCGAGGCCTCGGGCATGCTCTCCCTCCTCGTGCTGTCCGGTGTCGTGGCGGGGCCGGTCCTCGGGGTGCTGGTCGCCCGGTACCCGATGCGACGCTCCAACCTGGTCCTCGGCATCGTCACGGTGCTGGCCGTGGTCTGGACGACGCTGCTCGCGTGGCCGGGGATACCCCCGCACTGGCTCGCCTACGTGCTCGTGGTCGTGCTCGGAGTGGGCGGGCCCGGTTCCCTGATCGGCTTCGACTTCGCGCGGACCTTCAACCCGCTTCGCAGCCTCGGCGTGGCCAACGGGGTGGTCAACGTCGGTGGCTTCCTGGCGAGCTTCGTGATGATGTTCCTCATCGGCGTCGTGCTCGATCGACTCGATGCCGCCCGCATCGCCTCGGGCCAGCCGAGCGACCTCTTCGCGTTCGAGTCGTTCCGCATCGCGCTGCTCGTGCAGTACGTGGTGATCGGCGGTGGCGTGGTGGCTCTGCTCGTCGAGCGTCGGCGCACCCGCCGGGGCCTGCGGCTGGAGGAAGGAATAGAGGTGGCGCCGCTCTGGGTTGCCCTCAACAAGAGATGGCATGCCGCACGCACCCGGGCCCGGAGGGGACCGACCGCCTGAGGTCGCCCTTGTCGCTCGGCACCGGTCGGACGTGCAATAATGGGATACGGACCCGTTCATGTCCATCGATCGAGTTACCGCGTCGACGTCGTCGACGCGCATTCGATCGAGGACTTGACATGGGTCCTAGTACTGCCCGAATTCGGCCGACGCCCAGTGCCGGTCGACGTCCCCACCGGCGCACGTGAACGCGACGATCGCGTCCGGTCCGGAACGTACCGAGAACTGAAAGGTGTTCGCATGGCTACACGAAGCAAGGCGACCACGGCCCCCGACGAGGCCGTGACCGACGACACGGCCGTCGAGGCCGAGACCACGGCTCCTCCCGCCAAGAAGGCGCCGGCCAAGAGGGCTCCCGCCAAGAAGGCGGCGACGAAGGCTCCGGCCAAGACCGCCGCGGCCAAGAAGGCCGCCGCAGCCGAACCCGCCGACGACGAGGTCGACGCCGAGGCCGCGGTCGACCCGGCTGCCGCCGACGACGCGGACGGCGAGGGCGCCAAGCCCGTCCCCGAGATCCTCCCCACCGGCGCGCTCGTCATCTCGCAGGACGACGACGACGAGATGCCCGTCTACTCGACGACGATCACGGGTGCGACGGCCGACCCCGTCAAGGACTACCTGAAGCAGATCGGCAAGGTCGCCCTGTTGAACGCGGCCGAAGAGGTCGAGCTCGCCATGCGGATCGAGGCGGGTCTCTTCGCCGACGACAAGCTCGCGAACAGCACCGGCCTGAGCCGCGAGCTCGAGCGTGAGCTGCGCTGGGTGTCGCGCGACGGTCAGCGGGCCAAGAGCCACCTGCTCGGTGCCAACCTCCGACTCGTGGTCAGCCTCGCCAAGCGTTACACGGGCCGTGGCATGCAGTTCCTCGACCTGATCCAAGAGGGAAACCTCGGCTTGATCCGCGCCGTCGAGAAGTTCGACTACACCAAGGGCTTCAAGTTCTCCACCTACGCCACCTGGTGGATCCGTCAGGCCATCACGCGGGCCATGGCGGACCAGGCTCGCACCATCCGCATCCCGGTGCACATGGTCGAGGTCATCAACAAGCTCGCCCGTGTCCAGCGTCAGATGCTGCAAGACCTGGGACGCGAGCCCACGCCCGAAGAGCTCTCGCGTGAACTCGACATGACGCCCGAGAAGGTCGTCGAGGTCCAGAAGTACGGCCGCGAGCCCATCTCGCTCCACACGCCCCTGGGTGAGGACGGCGACAGCGAGTTCGGCGACCTCATCGAGGACACCGAGGCCGTCGTGCCGGCCGACGCCGTCGGGTTCACGATGCTGCAGAAACAGCTCGAATCGCTGCTCGACAGCCTGTCCGAGCGCGAGGCCGGTGTCATCCGCATGCGCTTCGGGCTCGGTGACGGCATGCCGAAGACCCTCGACCAGATCGGTGACACGTTCGGCGTGACGCGCGAGCGCATCCGCCAGATCGAGTCCAAGACGATGGCGAAACTTCGCCACCCGTCGCGTTCACAGTCGCTCCGCGACTACCTCGAGTAGGCCCGTGCGTTACCTGGTCCCCGTGCTGGCCGGCCGTCTCGTCCGGGCGGTCGCCCGGTTGCGTGGTGGCGGGTCGGCGTACCCGGGGCAGACGGTCCTGAAGCTCGCGCCCGACTTCCTCACCCATGTGTCGTCCCAGTTCGATCGCGGCGTCGTGTTCGTGCTCGGGTCGAACGGCAAGTCGACGACCACGATGATGCTCACCGAGACGCTTCGTGCCCACGGGTTGAAGGTGTTCACGAACCCCACGGGTGCCAACCTCCCGCAGGGCATCGCGTCGGCCTTCCTCCGTGAGGTGACGCCCTTCGGTCGCGTCCGTGACGACATCGGGGTCATCGAGGTCGACGAGGCCTTCGCGGTCGAGTTGACGAAGTCCCTGCACCCCTCCACGGTGCTCATGCTCAACGTGCAGGTCGACCAGTTGTACCGGTTCTTCGAGACCGAGCGGGTCGGCACGATGATGACCGACACCGCCGCCGAGGCGACGGTCGCGGTCGTCACGAACCGCGACGACCAGCACCTCGGCCCCTACCAGCCGGTCGGTCGCCAGACGGTGACCCGGTTCGGCGCTTCCTCCGAGGTCGTCTCCGCGTCACCCAACGGCCTGCAGAACGCGCACGACTTCAGGCGTGAGGCCGACTCCTCGTTGACCGCGGAGACCGAGGTGACCGCACTCACGGGCACCGGTGCCACCATCACGGTCTCGGGCACTCCGATCGACGTCCGGCTGCCGGCCCGTGGTCTCCACTACGCGGTCGACGCGGCAGCGGCGCTCCAGACGGCCTCGGTCGTCCTGGGGCACCCGGTCGACCCGGCCGCCGTCCGGCGGGCGTTCGAGAGCATGAAGCCGGCCTACGGCCGTGGTGAGCGCATGTCCCTCGGCGCCGACGAAGCCGAGTTCATCATGTTCAAGAACGCGGCGAGCCTCCAGATGAACCTCGACGCACTCCCGCAGGGCGTCGAGCAGGTCATGTTGGCCATCGACGAGGGCACGCCCGACATCTCGTGGATCTACGACATCGATTTCTCGCACCTCGACCACGTCGACGTCCTCGCCGGCGCGAAGGCCTGGCAGTTGGCCTTGAGGCTCGAGCACGAGGGCATCCCGGTCCACGTGATCGAAGAAGACATCTCGAAGGCCATCCGTCTGATGCGAGCCCTTCCGTCCCCGAGCGACAAGACGAAGCACTTCGTGACGAACTACGAGCAGATGATGCTGGCCCGTCGCATCCTCGGCCACCCCGACCTGGAGAAGACCGCGTGAGCGACGACGTCCTCCGAATCGTCCACCTCTACCCGGAAGAGCTCGGCGTGAGCGGCGATCGGGGCAACGTGACGTCGCTCTCGGTGCGCGCGAACCGGGCCGGGATCGACAGCCGCGTGCTCGAGTACCGCGTGGGCGACGACGTGCCGACCGTCGCCGACGTGGTCGTCGTGGGGCACGGCCCCCTGTCCGGCGTGCGAGCCGTCGCCGCCGACGCTCGCCGCCTCGCGCCGACGCTCAAGTCGTTCGCGGCGTCCGGGGTGCCGGTCGTGGCGGTGGGGGGCGGTCTCGAGCTCCTCAGTCGGGGCGTCGAGGACGTCGACGGGGCGACGGTCGAGGGAGTCGGTTTCTTCGACGCCGTGGTCCGCCGCGGGGCTCCGCGACGGACGAACTACCTGCAGGTGACGACCGACTACCAGGGCGACGAGGTCACCCTCTTCGGTTTCGAGGATCATGCCGCGCATCTCGAACTCGGCGTGGACGCGGAGCCCTTCGGGACCGTCGTCCACGGAGGCGGGAACGGTGACGGGCGCGAGGGCGTCCGACGCGGGGTCTCCTTCGGCACGCAGCTGAAGGGCCCGGTCCTGCCGCTCAACCCCGCCCTCACCGACCGGGTGCTCCGCGTCGCCCTGAGCCGCCGGATGATCTCCTACTCGGCAGGCCCCGGGCACGCGAAGCTCGACGAGTACGCCGCCGCGTCGCAGAAGGTCATCGCCGACAACCTCGAGCGTTCGTTCAAGGCCATGTGACGACGTCGGTCCGCAGACACGACGAAGGCCCCGCATCGATCGGATGCGGGGCCTTCGTCGTACCGCCGGCCCGGGCTGTGGTCCGGGGAGGCGCGGCGTCTCAGTGGGCGAGGAGCTTCGAACTCTCGTCGAGCCACTCGATGGCGGTGGGCTGCAGCTTCTCCTTGAACTTCGCGCCGTGGTGGGCGCAGAAGAGCAGTTCGCCGGTGGCCATGGTCGCGCGGATGTAGGCCTGGGCTCCGCAGCTGTCGCAGCGGTCCGCGGCGCTCAACTGGTAACGGGAGCCGAGCTCGTCGACGGCGGTCTGGTCGGTGGCCATCTGAGTCATGTGATGCTCCTCCTGACGGTGGTGCGGTGGGTGAGACACTCATCAAAACACGCCGACGTCGGTATCGCGTGCCATCGGCACCGGATTTCGCTCATCGCGTAGCGGCGAGGGGCCGGTCGAGTGTCGGGACTGCCGTGTCGGCGGCCCTCGGTAGGCTGTAACGCGGTCACCGCCTCCCCGCATTCCCGTCGTCGAGAGATGGCGGCGGGCCCCTCAGGAGAACAATGCCCCCCACCTCGTCCGCCCCCGCCTCCGACTACTCGGCCCGGCACCTCTCGGTGCTCGAAGGCCTCGAGGCCGTGCGCAAACGCCCCGGCATGTACATCGGGTCGACCGACTCCCGGGGCCTGATGCACTGTCTGTGGGAGATCATCGACAACTCGGTCGACGAGGCGCTGGGCGGGCACGGCGACACCATCGACGTCGTTCTGCACCCCGACGACAGCGTCGAGGTCCGCGACAGCGGACGCGGGGTGCCCGTCGACATCGAACCCAAGACGGGTCTGAGCGGTGTCGAGGTCGTGTTCACGAAGCTCCACGCCGGCGGGAAGTTCGGCGGCGGGTCCTACACGTCGTCCGGCGGCCTCCACGGCGTCGGTGCCTCCGTCGTCAACGCACTGTCCGAGAGGCTCGACGTCGAGGTCGACCGGGGCGGCAAGACGTACGCCATGTCGTTCCGACGCGGTGAACCCGGCACCTTCGAGGACGTCGACGAACCCACCCCCGATTCACCGTTCACCCCCTTCGTGTCCGGCAGCGTGCTCCGAGAAGTGGGCAAGACCAAGCGTGGCGTCACCGGCACCCGGGTGCGTTACTGGGCCGATCGCCAGATCTTCACCCGAGGGGCCTCGTTCCAGACGGATGAGCTGTCGGCCAGGGCCCGGCAGACGGCCTTCCTCATCCCGGGGCTGACGTTGACCCTGCGCGACGAACGCGTGGGTTCGCTCACGGACGGCGGCTTCCCCCTCGAGAGCACCTTCCGCTTCGACGGAGGCATCAGCGAATACGTCGAGTTCCTCGCTCCCGACACCGCCGTGACCGACACGTGGCGTCTGACCGGGTCGGGCACCTACACCGAGACGGTACCCGTGCTCACCGACGGTGGTGCCATGATCGCCACCGAACTCGAACGCCAGTGCGACGTCGACATCGCCCTGCGCTGGGGCGGGGGGTACGAGACGGTCTTCCGCAGCTACGTCAACATCATCGCGACGCCGAAGGGCGGATCGCACCAGACCGGTTTCGAGGCCGGGCTGCTCAAGTTCGTGCGGCAGCAGGTCGAGGCCAACGCCCGTCGCCTCAAGGTGGGCACCGACAAGATCGAGAAGGACGACGTCCTGGCCGGTCTGACGGCGGTCCTGACGGTGCGCCTGCCCGAGCCGCAATTCGAGGGCCAGACGAAAGAGATCCTGGGCACACCGGCCGTCCGCGCGATCGTCGCGAACGTCGTGGCGAACGAGTTGGGCGCGTTGTTCACGTCGACCCGGCGAGAAGACAAGGCGCAGACCGCCCTCGTGCTCGACAAGGTCGTCGCCGAGATGAAGACCCGCATCGCCGCACGGGCGCACAAAGAGACCCAGCGTCGCAAGAACGCCCTGGAGAACTCGACCCTGCCGGCCAAACTGGTCGACTGCCGGTCGAACGACGTGGCGAACAGCGAGCTGTTCATCGTCGAAGGGGACTCCGCGCTGGGCACGGCCAAGGTCGCCCGGAACAGCGAGTTCCAGGCACTCCTGCCCATCCGCGGCAAGATCCTGAACGTGCAGAAGGCCTCGGTCAGCGACATGCTCTCGAACCTCGAGTGCGCCTCCATCATCCAGGTGCTGGGAGCCGGGTCCGGACGGTCCTTCGATCTCGAGGCGGCCCGCTACGGCAAGGTCATCATCATGAGCGACGCCGACGTGGACGGTGCCCACATCCGGACGCTGCTGCTGACGCTGTTCTTTCGGTACATGAGACCGATGATCGAAGCCGGTCGCGTCTTCGCGGCCGTCCCCCCTCTGCACCGAGTGGTCGTGATGCACCCCGGCAGCAAGCCGAACGAGACGATCTACACGTACTCCGAGAAAGAGCTGCACGGTGTCCTCGCAGGGCTCAAGCGCACGAACAAGAAGTTCCAGGACCCCATCCAGCGGTACAAGGGACTCGGCGAGATGGACGCCGAACAGCTCCGCACCACGACGATGGAACGCCAGAACCGCATGCTGCGGCGCGTCAAGGTCGACGACGCCGAGAACGCCGCCCGCGTCTTCGAACTGCTGATGGGCAACGACGTGGCTCCTCGCAAGGAGTTCATCATCGACGGCGCCGGTCTCAGCCGGGACCGCATCGACGTCTGAGTCCTGATCAGGCCGTCACCGAGAACGAGGACGCCCTGTCTCGACGTCGAGGCCGCCGCCTCGGTCGGTCCGTCGAGGGGTCACTCGTCCGGTTCGGCACCTGCCTCGAGGCCGGTGGCCGAATCGGCGATGTGTGCCACCGAGGCGCCGACCGAGCCCACGGGCGCGTCCAGGGGCGTGCCCGATCCGTCACGGCGTGAGAGCTCGGCGGGCAGAGTGCGGACCGAACCGTCCGGCCCGACCGCCTGAGCGGGAGCCGGGCCGACCCAGGCCAGCGACAGGGCGTCCTCGCCCTTCAGCAACGAATGGGACCGGACGCCGCCCGTGGCACGCCCCTTGCCCGGGTACTCGTCGAACGCGCTGAGCTTGGCACGTCCGGGGTCGGTGCCGGCGATCGTCGAGCTGCTCGACGAGACCGTCGCGACGACGGCCTCGCGGCCCGCGGGCACGGCACCGAAGAAGATCACGGTCGCGTCGTCCGGAAGGTTGATGCCGGCCACCCCGCCGCCCGCGGGCCCCTGCGGTCTGACCGCGGAGGCGGTGAACCGGAGCAACTGCGTGGCGGACGTGACGAAGACGAGTTCGTCCTCGTCGACCCCTTGGGCGACGCCGACGACCTGGTCGCCCTTCTTCAGGGTGATGACCGGGAAGTCGGGTCGGGCGGGGTACTGGCCGGTCGCGACCCGTTTGACGACCCCGCGGGCCGTGCCGAGCGCGATGCTCCGGTCGGCGGTCAGCGAGACGAGCCCGAGCACGCGCTCCTTCTTGTCGACCACGCCGATGTAGTCCCGGATGGGCACCCCCGCACCCAGCTGGACGGACGTGGGCGGCACGGACGGGAGGTCGACGGGGGTGAACCGGACGAGGCGGCCGAGGTTCGTCACGGCGCCGATCTCGGTCCGCGTCGTCGTGTCGATCGACGAGAGGACGGCGTCGTGCTTCGTGCGCCGGGTCGGGGGAGTGGGGGCCGCGGAGTCGGGGTCGAGGTGGTCCACCCGCAGGACGCGGCCCGTCGTCGAGAGGAACACCCGGGTCGGGGTGTCGGCGATCTCGAGCACCGGTGCCGACCTGCTGCCGCGACCGGTCGTCGCGACGCTCGCCTTGGCCTCCGTGAGCAGGGTCCGACGCGGCGTGCCGAACTGCTCGGCGATGTCGGCGAGTTCGCTCGAGACGAGGGCCCGGAGGCGGGCGGGGTCGGCCAGGAGGTCCTTGAGGTCGGCGATGGCCGCGAGCAGCTCGTCGCGCTCGGCTTCGAGTTCGATGCGGCTGAACTTGGTGAGTCGGCGCAGCTGCAGGTCGAGGATGTACTCGGCCTGGATCTCGCTGAGGTCGAAGACCTCGCGCAGGCGTGCCCGGGCGGCAGGCGTGTCGTCGCTCGTCCGGATCACCTGGATGACCTCGTCGATGTCGACGATGGCGACGAGGAGGCCCTCGACGAGATGGAGGCGGTCCTCTTTCTTGGCCAGCCGGTAGCGGCTGCGACGTGTGACGACCGAGAGGCGGTGCGCGACGTAGACCTCGAGCATCTCCTTCAGGCCGAGGGTCCGCGGCTGCCCCTCGACCAGGGCGACGTTGTTGATGCTGAAGCCGTCTTCGAGCGGGGTGTAGCGATAGAGCTGCTCGAGGACCGCCTCGGGGCTGAAACCCGTCTTGATGCCGATCACGAGACGGAGACCGTGCTTGTGGTCGGTCAGGTCGGTGACGTCCGTGATGCCGGTGAGCTTCTTCGCCTGCACCCCGTCCTTGATCTTCTCGATCACCTTCTCGGGCCCCACGAGGTACGGCAGCTCGGTGACCACGAGACCGTTCTTCCGTGCGGTGATGCTCTCGACGCCGACCCGCGCCCGGGTCTTGAAGCTGCCTCGACCCGTGGCGTAGGCGTCGCGGACCCCGGCCAGCCCGGCGATCGTGCCGCCGGTCGGCAGGTCGGGACCCGGCACGAACGCCATCAGGTCGTCCAGGCTGGCGTCGGGGTGGTCGATCAGGTGCCGGGCGGCACCGACGACCTCGACGAGGTTGTGGGGCGCCATGTTGGTCGCCATGCCCACCGCGATGCCGCTCGCACCGTTCACGAGCAGGTTCGGGAAGGCTGCCGGAAGCACCTCGGGCTGCATCAACTGGTTGTCGTAGTTGGGGACGAAGTCGACGACGTCCTCGCCGAGTCCCTGGGTCATGGCCAGCGACGCCTCGGCGAGACGGGCCTCGGTGTACCGCGGTGCGGCCGGCCCGTCGTCGAGCGAGCCGAAGTTGCCGTGCCCGTCGATGAGCGGCACCCGCATGGTGAAGGGCTGCGCCTGACGGACCATGGCGTCGTAGATCGCGGTGTCGCCGTGCGGGTGGAGCTTGCCCATGACCTCACCGACGACGCGCGCGCTCTTGACGTGGCCCCGGTCGGGCCGGAGGCCCATCTCGGACATCTGGTAGAGGATGCGACGCTGGACGGGCTTGAGGCCGTCCCGGGCGTCGGGCAGCGCTCGGGAGTAGATGACCGAGTACGCGTACTCGAGGAACGACCCCTGCATCTCGAGCGAGACGTCGATGTCCTCGATGCGTTCGCCGTGGTCGGAGCTGCTCGTGTTCTCGGTGGTGGTCATGCACTTCTCACGGATCGGGGTGGACGGGGCACCCGATCGTCGCTGTGCCAGACTGGGGCCGGTGTCCTCCATCGTACCGGCGCGCCCCAGAGGGGCCGTGAGCCTGGCCGACGTGGTGCCCTCGAGTCTCGCGTCCCTGCGGGGCGAGCCGAACGCGCTCCGCCTGCCCGCCGCGCGGGCCGCGGTGGTCGTCCTGGTGGACGGTCTCGGCCAGGCGGCCCTCGGCGCCCGTCGGGGCCACGCCCGGACGTTGTCGGGGGTGAAGGGCAGCCTGTGGTCCGGGTGGCCCACGACCACCGCCGCGGCGCTCACGACGCTGACGACCGGGGTGCTCCCCGGCGAGCACGGCCTCGTCGGCTACTCGGCCCTCGACCCCGAGAACGATCGAGTGGTGAAGCAGCTCTCGGGGTGGGACGATCGCATGCGGCCCGACGAGTGGCAGCGGCGTCCCACGCTGTTCGAGACGGCCACCGACGTGGAGTCCCACGCCGTCGGCCCCAAGCGCTACCGATCGTCCGGCCTGACCGAGGCCATCCTCCGGGGCGCCACCTACGACGTGGCGGAGAGCGTGGCCGACCGCTTCGCGACCGCGGCGATGCTCGTCGACTCGACCCGCGCCTCCTTGGTGTACCTCTACGTCCCCGAGCTCGACATGATCGCTCACCGTGCCGGCTGGGAATCGGACGAATGGATCGATGCCCTCGAAGGCGTCGACGGCGAGGTCCGGAGGCTGGAGGCCTCGGTCGCGCCCGACGTCGGGGTGATCGTCACGGCCGACCACGGCATCGTCGACGTGGCCGAACGGAGGCGCATCGTCTTCGGGGGCATGCCCGCCCTGGTCGACGGGGTGAGGCACGTGGCGGGGGAGCCCCGCTGCCTGCAACTGCACCTCGAGCCCGATGCCGACGAGGGCCGCCGGGATGCGGTGCTCGACGCGTGGCGAGCAGCCGAAGGCGACCGAGCCTGGGTGTTGTCCCGGTCGGAGGCCGTCGACGCCGGTTGGTTCGGGGCCGTGGACCCGGCGGTCCTGCCCCGCATCGGCGACGTGATCGTCGCCGCCCGGCGGGGCGTCGCCTACTACGACGGACGAGATCGCGGTGGTGCTCCGGGAACCATGGTCGGTCACCACGGATCGTGGTCCGACGACGAGACGCTCGTGCCCTTGAGGACGTTCGGCGCCTACCGGCGGTGATCGTGGCCGCCGGGGCGGGCCAGGAGGGTCAGGCGGGGTCGTCGTCCGTACGCGCTCCGAAGACGATCTCGTCCCAGCTCGGCATCGAGGTGCGCCCCCGCGCCTTCTTGGTCGACTGGGCCGCGCTGGGCATCTCGCGTCGGCCAGCGCGTCCCCGGCTGCCCCGGATGCCCGTGGGCTGGACCGGTGCGTCGCCCGCCGGGGCGTCACCTCGGGTCGACCGGTCGGGCAGCACGGGTGTGGGTTTGGTGGCCCCTTCGGGCAGGTCGAAGTCGTCCAGGGGGACGTCGATCACGCGGATCGCCCCGGTGGCCTGGTGGTCCGGGCGCCCGTCGTCGTCGGAGAACCGGGCGGCCTCGCGTTCTCCGCGTCGGCGTCTCAGCGCCTCGAGGAGGTCCGCGGTCTGGTCGTGCCCGCTCTCGTCGTCGGGTGCCCGGTTGGCGGCGGCGAAGGAGGCGGTGCTGCGGACGCCGGGACGCAACCGGTCGGTCGCGGTCTCGGCCGGCAGTTCGACCGCGTCGGCCTGCTCGACCAGGAAGGCGCCGCTGTCGAAACGGCCCGAGGTGTCGTCGTGGCGCGGCTCACGGGAGACGGCCCGGAGACGAGGGACGAGTGGACCGACGTCCTCGCCGTGCTGCGAGAGGCGATGGGCGTCGCCGCCGAGGGGGGCGAGGACCGACTTCTTCGGGTCGAAGCGCCACGTCGCGTCGCGCTCGACCTCGTGCGTGACGAAGGCCAGGTGGACCACCCAGCCGTGCTCGGCGTCCTTGTAGGCGCTCCATTCGCGCTGGGAGGTCTCGGCACCGTCCAGTCGCTCGTCGATGACGGCCCCGAAGGTGGTCGCCTGAACACCGGACGCCGCGTCGTCGTCGACGGACACCGGGACGGCCCTGGCGCTTTCGAGCACGAAGGCGCGCTCGGCGAGGACCGGCCCTTCGAACCGGTGCACGTAGTCGAGGTCGGCGCCGGTCAGGTCGGACACCTGCTGAGGGGTCTTGCCCGCCCGGACCAGGGCCTGGATCTCACGGGGCGGTGCCTTCCGTTCGACCGGGGCGTCGCCGGGGCTGGCCGCCCTCAGCTGGGAGTGGAGGGTGTGGGTGACGGGAAGGCGGTACTCGCCACCGGCGTCGGTGGCGACGAGCAGAGCTCCGCTCTGGACGCCGATGACCCTGAGATCCTGCATTTTCCACGCCTTTCACCGTCGTGATCCGGTGCCAAGAGTCGCACGTCGGCGGCCGTTCTCACGGGAATACGACGGGCGTGCCGTCAGTTCTTCCGAGGCGGCTGAAAGGCCGTGGGAACTGGTTTGCTATTCGACAACGAGTGATGCAAACTGCACCCGCCGAATCGGGCACACGAATCACCGAAGAACTGGATGGGCATGGCCACCGACTACGACGCACCTCGCAAGAACGACGACGACGGCTCGGAGTCGATCGAGGGGCTCAAAGAGAGGGTCCCCGACAAGATGACCGGCGTCGTCGACGACGACGCCGACAACCCGGGCTCGTTCGAGCTCGCCGGGCAGGACCTCTCGGACCTCGACCTCGACGTCGTCGTCCTCCCCCCGCAGGTCGACGAGTTCACCTGTGTCGAGTGCTTCCTGGTCAAGCACCGTTCGCAGCTCGACCACGAGACCAAGCTGGGCGCTATCTGCCGGGAGTGCGCCGCCTGAGCGCCTCCAACCGTCGCACGACCTCGTCGGGTCGACGGGTCGACACCAACCAGTAGGGCGCCGGGTCGTCGAGGTCCGTCAACGAGATCTTGACCACCGGTCGCACCCACCCCCGGAAGAGGGTCCAGGCTCGCGCGTCGAGCCGGGGCCCTCTTTCTCGTGTCGCGTCGGCGCCGGTGAACCCCTCGGCGTCACCGATCTCGTGGGGGAACAGACGGGCCCGCCCCGCGGTGAAGCCCTCGTCGTCGATCGTCAGCACGGGCGAGGTCAGGACGAGCAGGACGACGGCGGCCGCGTAGAACACGACGGCCATCACCACGCCGACCGTCGAGTTGATCGGCAGGAAGACCAGGAGGGTGGCGGGGACGAGGAGCGCGCAGGCCACGAAGACGGAGAGCGGCGGGAGCAGGCGCTCACGGTAGGGGTTCATGACGTCCATTCGACCAGACTTCTGCACTACCCTCGACACGTGATCCAGACCCTCGACGTCCTCATCGCCGCCGAGGCGATGTCGGTGCCCGTGTATTCCCACCCGGGCGACGCCGGCGCCGACCTGGTCTCGACCGAGGACCTCGTGCTGAGGCCCGGCCACCGCGCCCTGGTCGGCACGGGCGTCTCCATCGCCCTTCCCGAGGGTTTCGCCGCGTTCGTCATGCCCCGCAGCGGCCTCGCCGCCAAGCACGGCATCACCGTCGTGAACGCCCCGGGCACCGTCGACGCGGGGTACCGCGGAGAGATCAAGGTCTCGCTGCTCAACACCGACCTCGAGGCCGAGCACCACGTCGCCGTCGGTGACAAGATCGCCCAGCTCGTCATCATGCCGGTCGTCCGCGCGACCTTCGTTCCCGTCGCGACGCTCCCCGAGAGCGTCCGAGGGGCCGACGGTCACGGATCCACCGGATACGCACACAACCCAGGAGGCACCGCGTGAGGAAGTCCAAACGCCGCGAGCAAGAACTGGCCGCAGTCGAGATCGACGTCGAGTCGGCCGACGTCGCCGACGTCGAGATCGACATCGAGTCCCTCGACGACGCCGAGGTCGAGGTGTTCGACGATTCCAAGTCGGCACCCGCGGACCGCTCCGAGGTGGGCCCGCTGGACGAGACCGAGGCCAACCCCGTCCGCCCGTACGTCGATCTCGGTGGCGTCAAGATCCTGCCCCGCGAAGGGCTCCACCTCCGACTCGAAGTCGAAGAGGGAAGCAAGAGGGTCGTCGCCGTCGGTCTCGACTTCGCCAAGTCGACGCTGCAGGTGCAGCCGTTCGCGGCGCCGCGCACGACCGGACTCTGGAACGAGATCCGAGGTCAGATCAGCGAGCAGATCGAGAAGCAGGGCGGCACGACGGCCGAGGTCGAGGGGCCCTTCGGTCCCGAGGTCCGAGCCGAGATCCCGGTGATGGGCGGTGACCCCGGCACGACCCGACGAGCACGCTTCATCGGCGTCGACGGGCCCCGCTGGTTCCTCCGCGGCGTGATCGCGGGCGACGCGGCTCACGAAGGCGACGCTGCCGAGAAGATCGAAGAACTCTTCCGCAGCATCGTCGTGGTCCGCGGGACGACCCCGATGCCACCGCGCGAGCTGATCCCGCTGTCGATGCCGAAGGCCGGCCCGACCGACGCCCCGGGCACCACGCCCTCGGTCGTCTGACCCGACGTGTCCGCGTCCGACGACCGGCCCGATCCGGCTGATCCGTCGCCGCTCGACGACCCCCGGGTGTCGCTCGCGGCCCAGTTGCAGGCCGCCGCCCGACGGGCCGGCATCGGCCAGGTCGCCCCTGGCGAGGTCCCGACGGCGTCGGCGCTGCTCACCGCCATCGGCGGGGTGCGGGGGCTCGTCGAGTCCATCGTGCCCGGGCTCGGCTTCGTGGTCGTCTACACGATCACGCAGGACGTCGTCCCGTCGGTCCTCATCCCGCTGGTCCTGGCCGTGGCGTTCGTCGTCGCGCGCGCGGTCCAGCGCGGTCCGGTCGCCCAGGCCCTCGCGGGCGTCTTCGGCATCGCCCTCTCCGCGGGGATCGCCTTGCTCTCCGGCCGTGCCGAGAACAACTTCGTGCCCGGCCTCCTGATCAACGCCGCGTCGCTCGCCGCGATGCTCGTCAGCATCGCCGTGCGCTGGCCGCTCATCGGCATCGTGGTCGGACTCCTCACGAACGACGGCACGGGCTGGCGGGGGGACCGGGCGAAACGACGCGTCCTCGTCCTGGCCACCTGGTTGTGGGCCGGACTGTTCGCCGCCCGCCTCGCCGTCCAGGTGCCGCTGTGGCTGGCCGGGGACGTCGCTCTTCTCGGGACGCTCAAGCTCGTCATGGGCGTGCCGCTCTACGCGGGGTTGCTCTGGGTGACCTGGCTCCTCGTGCGGACGGTCTACCGCGGACGCGAGGCGGCGGACGACGCGCGGGGCCCCTCGGCCTGACCCGCGCCTCCTGGTGCTATGTTTTGTCTTGACATCGAGACAAATCGCTGGGATCGGCCCCGGGGACACCCCGCGGACTTAGGCTGACCTCGCTGGTGGGCGTCGCGCGCACCGGCCAAGATGAGGGCGTAGTCAGCAAGGGAGACGGCACGTGTCTGCAATCAACAGTTTCGGCTCGAAGAACACCCTCACGGTCGGGTCCACCGACTACGAGGTCTACCGCATCGACGCGGTCGAGGGTTCTTCGAAGCTTCCGTTCAGCCTCAAGGTCCTGCTCGAGAACCTGCTCCGCACCGAGGACGGTGCGAACGTCACGGGTGACCAGATCCGGGCCCTCGGCTCGTGGCAGCCCACCGCCGAGCCCGACACCGAGATCCAGTTCACGCCGGCGCGCGTGGTCATGCAGGACTTCACGGGGGTGCCCTGCATCGTCGACCTCGCCACCATGCGAGAGGCCGTCGCCGAGCTCGGCGGAGACCCGACCAAGATCAACCCGCTGGCACCGGCCGAGCTCGTCATCGACCACTCCGTCATCGCGGACCTCTTCGGCTCCGAGAACGCGCTCGAACGCAACGTCGAGATCGAGTACGAGCGCAACGGCGAGCGGTACCAGTTCCTCCGTTGGGGGCAGACGGCCTTCGACGACTTCAAGGTCGTCCCGCCGGGCACCGGCATCGTCCACCAGGTCAACATCGAGTACCTGGCGCGGGTCACCTACAGCCGCGAGGTCGGCGGAGTGCTGCAGGCGTACCCCGACACCCTCGTCGGCACCGACTCGCACACGACGATGGTCAACGGCCTGGGCGTGCTCGGCTGGGGCGTCGGGGGCATCGAGGCCGAGGCCGCGATGCTCGGTCAGCCCGTGTCGATGTTGATCCCCAAGGTCGTCGGCTTCAAGCTCTCCGGCTCGATCCCGACCGGCGTGACGGCGACCGACGTGGTGCTCACCATCACGCAGCAGCTGCGCCGGCACGGCGTCGTCGGCAAGTTCGTCGAGTTCTACGGCGAAGGCGTCGCCGAGGTGCCCCTGGCCAACCGGGCGACCATCGGCAACATGAGCCCCGAGTTCGGTTCGACGGCGGCGATCTTCCCGATCGACGACGTGACCCTCGACTACCTGCGTCTGACCGGGCGCTCCGAGGAGCAGATCGACCTCGTCGAGCAGTACTCCAAGCTGCAGGGCCTGTGGCACGACCCCTCGACCGAACCCGTGTTCAGCGAGTACCTCGAGCTCGACCTCGGGACGGTCGTCCCGTCCATCGCCGGGCCGAAGCGTCCGCAGGACCGCATCGAGCTCACCGAGGCCAAGTCGCAGTTCGAGGTCGACCTCGAGAACTACGCCACGACGGACCACTCGCACGTCGACGCCGCGGTAGAGGGCACGTTCCCGGCCTCCGACCCGATCGGCTTCACGGCCGAGGACGACGACGACGCCCAGCCGCACTCGATCTCGCACACGTCGCACGCACCGGCCAAGGTCTCCAAGCCCACCTCCGTGGCACTCGGCGACGGCTCGACGTTCACGCTCGACCACGGCGCCGTGGCCATCGCTGCCATCACGTCGTGCACGAACACGTCGAACCCCTCCGTCATGCTCGCCGCGGGCCTGCTCGCCCGCAACGCCAGCAAGAAGGGGCTCAAGGCCAAGCCGTGGGTCAAGACGACCCTCGCGCCCGGGTCGAAGGTCGTCACGGACTACTACGAGAAGGCCGGCCTGACCACCTATCTCGAGGACCTCGGTTTCTACACCGTCGGCTACGGCTGCACGACCTGCATCGGCAACTCGGGCCCGCTGCTCGACGAGATCTCGACGGCGGTGCAGGACAACGACCTCGCCGTCACGGCCGTCCTGTCGGGCAACCGCAACTTCGAGGGTCGCATCAACCCCGACGTCAAGATGAACTACCTCGCCAGCCCGCCGCTCGTCATCGCGTACGCCCTCGCCGGGTCGATGAACTTCGACTTCGAGAACGACGCCCTGGGCACCGCCGACGACGGCTCCGACGTCTACCTCCGCGACATCTGGCCCGACGCGGCCGAGGTGCAGCAGACGATCGACTCGTCCATCGACACGGGGATGTTCACCCACGAGTACGCCGGGGTGTTCGACGGCGACGAGCGCTGGCGCTCCCTGCCGACCCCGACGGGCGCCACCTTCGAGTGGGACTCCGAGTCGACCTACGTGCGCAAACCTCCGTACTTCGAGGGCATGACGATCGAGACCACGCCGGTGACCGACATCCAGGGCGCCCGCGTGCTGGCCAAGCTCGGCGACTCGGTCACGACCGACCACATCAGCCCCGCCGGGTCGATCAAGGTCGACAGCCCGGCCGGCCACTACCTCGACGAGCACGGCGTGGACCGCAAGGACTTCAACTCGTACGGGTCCCGTCGAGGCAACCACGAGGTCATGATCCGGGGCACGTTCGCGAACATCCGCCTCAAGAACCAGTTGCTGGACGGGGTCGAGGGTGGCTACACCCGCGACTTCACCCAGGCCGAGGGGCCGCAGTCGTTCATCTACGACGCCAGTGCCCGCTACCAGGAGCAGGGCACGCCCTTGGTCATCCTGGGCGGCAAGGAGTACGGCTCGGGCTCGTCCCGGGACTGGGCCGCGAAGGGCACGAGCCTGCTCGGGGTCAAGGCGGTCATCACCGAGAGCTTCGAACGCATTCACCGGTCGAACCTGATCGGCATGGGAGTGGTTCCCCTGCAGTTCCCGCAGGGCGAGAGCTGGGAGTCGCTCGGTCTCGACGGCACGGAGCAGATCGACATCGTCGGCATCGAGCAGCTCAACGAGGGCACGACGCCGAAGACGGTCCACGTCACGGCGACCCCCACCACCCATTCGCCCGCGGGCAAGCAGCCGGTCGAGTTCGACGCCGTCGTACGCATCGACACCCCCGGCGAGGCCGACTACTACCGCAACGGTGGCATCCTGCAGTACGTCCTGCGCAGCCTGGTCTGAGCGACGGACCCCGCAGTGACCAGGCCCCCGGACGATCGCCCGCGTCGTCCGGGGGTCGCACGGCGTTCTCGCCGGTCGCGTGCCTAGACTTGCGTGATGCCCGAGAGGGCCGAGAGGGAAGGCCAGCATGAGCCTGCTGCAGACGATCACGGGGCCTCGTGACCTCGACCGCCTGACGAACGAACAGATGGTCGAACTGGCCGCCGACATCCGCCGGTTCCTCGTGACCGAAGTGTCGAAGACCGGGGGCCACCTCGGGCCGAACCTCGGCGTCGTCGAGTTGACGTTGGCCATGCACCGGGTGTTCCACTCGCCGCACGACGCCTTCGTCTTCGACACCGGCCACCAGTCGTACGTCCACAAGCTCCTCACCGGTCGCCAGGACTTCTCGGGGCTCCGGCTCCGGGGCGGTCTCGCCGGATACCCTCAGCGGTCCGAGTCCGAGCACGACATCGTCGAGAGCTCACACGCCTCGAGTTCGCTCTCGTGGGCCGACGGCATCTCCCGGGCCTTCCAACTGACGGGCCGGGACGATCGGCACGTGGTAGCCGTCGTGGGCGACGGCGCGTTGACCGGGGGCATGACGTGGGAGGCCCTGAACAACATCAGCGACGACAACGACCGCCGCCTCACCATCGTGGTCAACGACAACGGCCGGTCCTACGCCCCGACGATCGGAGGAATGGCCCGTTTCCTCAACACGGTCCGCACCCGCCAGGCCTACCGCGAGCTCCACGTCGGCAGCAGGGCCGTCTTCGACCGACTCGGACATCCGGGTCGTGCGGTCTACCGCGGCGTCCGGGGTGGTCTGCACGGCTTCCTGAGCCGGTTCACGAACAACGAGGCCCTCTACTCGAACCTGGACATCAAGTACATCGGGCCGGTCGACGGTCACGACCAGGTCGCCATGGAAGAAGCGCTGCTCCAGGCGAAGAACTACGGGGCGCCCGTGATCGTGCACGCCATCACCGAGAAGGGCCGGGGATTCGATCCGGCGCGCGCCGACGTCGCCGACCAGTTCCACGCGGTCGGGCAGATCGACCCCGAGACGGGCGAACCCCTCGAGGCGGCCACCTCGCCGTCGTGGACGTCGGTCTTCGCCGACGAGATCGTCGACATCGCCGAGCACGACGAGAAGGTCGTCGGCATCACGGCGGCGATGCTGCGTCCGGTGGGCCTGCACAAGCTCGCCGAACGGTTCCCGAAGCGGGTCTTCGACGTCGGCATCGCCGAACAGCACGCGGTCACGAGTGCCGCGGGTCTCGCGTTCGGTGGACTGCACCCCGTCGTCGCGCTGTACGCCACCTTCGTGAACCGAGCCTTCGACCAGGTGCTGATGGACGTCGCCCTCCACCGGGCCGGTGTCACCTTCGTCCTGGACCGCGCCGGTGTGACCGGACCGGACGGCCCGAGCCACCACGGAATGTGGGACCTCGCCCTCCTGCAGATCGTGCCGCACATCCGTCTGGCCGCCCCTCGTGACGCGACGCGACTCCGCGAAGAGCTCCGGGAGGCCGTGGCGGTCGACGACGCTCCCACCGTCATCCGGTTCTCGAAAGGCGCCGTCGGCGTCGAGCACGACGCCGTCGAACGACTCGAGGACGGTGTCGAGGTGCTGCGACGCACCGGCCGTGACGACGTCCTCATCGTCTGCGTCGGCCCGATGGCCGGCATCGGACTCGAGGTCGCCGAACGACTGGAGGCCCAGGGCATCGGTGCCACGGTCGTCGATCCTCGATGGGTCGTCCCCGTCCCGGCCAGCATCATCGAGCTGGCGGCGGCCCACCGGCTCGTCATCACGATCGAGGACGGCGTGCGGGTGGGCGGGATCGGCACCCGTGTGCGACAGGACCTCCGTGGCGCAGGCGTCGACACGGCCGTGACCGAGTTGGGACTGCCCGACGAGTTCCTCGAACACGGGTCCCGGGCCGAGATCCTCGACGAGGCCGGCCTCACGCCGCAGCACATCGCTCGCGACGTCGTCGCCCAGGTGCTCGGCAGCCGAATCCCGGTGGCGAGGCCACTGGACGAGACCGCTGCCGCGTCTCGGCACGAGGATGCCCGGCACGACTGAGCCCCGGTGCGGTGTCACGCCACACGACAGACGTCGAACGCCCCGTCCCTCTCGAGACGGGGCGTTCGGCGTGGGTGGTCTACTCGACGCCGCGGATCGCGGGTTCGTGGAAGTCGCGTCCCCGCACCCGACGTGAGGCACCGACCCGGTCGAGGTACGGCGTGACCCCGCCCATCTGGAACGGGTACCCGGCGCCGAGGATCAGGCAGAGGTCGACGTCCTCGGCCGCGGCCACGACGTGGTCGTCGAGCATGCGCCCGACCTCGTCGGCGAGACCGTCCTCGATGCGGACGCGCAACTCGTCGTCGGTCAGGGCCGTTCCCGGTCCGGCGGCGAGGGCGACGGCCTTCTTGTCGAATCCCTTGCGACGGCCCTTCGAGTCGCGTTCGAAGATCGTGCCGTGCTCGGCCAGGCGGTGCAGTCCGTCACTGGCGAAGAACCGGTCGGGGAAGGCGGCATGGTGGGTGTCCAGGACGTGCGCCCCGACGGTCAGTCCCACCAGCTCGAGCAACTCGAACGGCGTCATCGGGAGGCCGAACGGCGCCGTCGCCCGATCGACGACCTCGAACGGCGTCCCCGTCTCGACGGCGTGCATGGCCTCGCCCAGCAGCTTGGCCAAGATGCGGTTGACCACGAACCCCGGGGTGTCGGCCGTGATGACGGCGTTCTTCCGCAGGGCCTTCGCCGTCACCATCGCCGTGCTCAGCGTCTCGTCGTCGGTCGCCGGGGTCTTGACGACCTCGACGAGGGGCATCACCGCGACCGGGTTGAAGAAGTGGAATCCGACCAGTCGCTCGGGATGAGCGAGGCGCGCCCCGATCTGCTCGACACTGAGCGACGACGTGTTGGTCGCCAGCACCGTGGTGTCCGAGACGACGGCCTCGACGTTCGCGAACACCTCCTGCTTGACCGACAGCTCTTCGAACACGGCCTCGATGACCCAGTCGGCGTCGGCGAAGTCGGCGAGATCGGTCGTGCCCGTGATGAGTGCCTTGAGGCGGTTGGACTCGTCCCGCGAGATCCGACCCCCGCCCTGCAACTCGTCGATCTCGCCTCTGATGCGGGCGAGTGCCGCGTCGACCCGAGCCTGGTCGAGGTCGGTGATGACGACCGGGACGCGCAGACGGCGCACGAAGAGCAGCGCGAACTGGCTCGCCATGAGTCCGGCGCCGACGATGCCCACCTTGCCGATCTTCCGGGCGAGGTCGGGGGAGGGCGCACCGGCGGGCTTCTTGGCCCGCTTCTGGACGAGATCGAAGGCGTACATGCTGGCGTGGAACTGGTCGCCTGCCACGAGGTCGGCCAGCGCTTCGTCCTCGGCCGCGAAGCCGGTCGTCCGGTCGGTGTTCTTCGCGGCCTTCAGCAGGTCGAGAGCGGCGTAGGGCGACTTCGCGACGGTGCCGATCTTCGACTCGAGCGACTTGCGCGCCACCGAGATCGCGACGTCCCACTTGACGGCACGCTCGAGCCTGCCCGGAACGTTCGGCCGCTTGACGCCGACGCGGCCGGTCAGCACCCCGTCGGCCCACCGGATGCTGTCCTCGAGGAAGGACGCGGGGCCGAACATCGCGTCGACGATGCCGAGTTCAAGCGCCTGGGCGGGCTTCAGGGTGCGGTTGTTCTTCAAGGGGTTCTCGATGACGACCTTGAGGGCGTTCTCGATGCCGATCAGGTTCGGCAACAACCAGGCGCCACCCCACCCGGGGATGATGCCGAGGAAGACCTCCGGCAGGGCGATGGCGGCGGCCGAGGAGTCGACCGTCCGGTAGTCGGCGTGCAGCCCGATCTCGACGCCACCGCCCAGGGCGAGCCCGTTGACGAAGACGAACGTGGGCACCGGGGCGTCGTGCAGCTTGCCGAGCACGGCGTGGCCGAGCCGGGCGAGCTCGCAGGCGACCTCGCGGCTGGGGATGGCGCTCACCTTGCTGAGGTCGGCACCCGCCGCCAGGAAGTACGGCTTGCCCGTGACGGCGATCGCCGCGATCTCACCCGAGGAGGCGCGGCTGCGGACGGCGTCGAGGGTCGCGCCGAACTCGTGCAGCGTCGCGGGCCCCAGCGTGCTCGGCCGGGTGTGGTCGCGGCCGTTGTCGAGGGTGATGAGGGCCATGACGCCGCCAGAGGGCAACGGCACGTCGCGGACGTAAGAGTGCGTGACGACCTCGTCGGCCGACAGCTCGGTCAGTTGTTCGGTCGCCGTGCTCATGCGCGTGCCGCCTTCTTCGAGTAGTGGGGGTTCTCCCAGATGACGCTGCCGCCCTGACCGAGGCCGATGCACATGGCCGTGAGGCCGTACCGCACCTCGGGGTGCTGCTCGAACTGGCGGGCGAGCTGGATCATCAGCCTCACGCCCGAGGACGCGAGGGGGTGACCGACGGCGATGGCCCCGCCCCAGGGGTTCACGCGCGGGTCGTCGTCGTCGATGCCGAAGTGGTCGAGCAGGGAGAGGACCTGCACCGCGAACGCCTCGTTCAGTTCGAAGAGGCCGATGTCGTCGATCGACAGCCCCGCCTTGCGGAGGGCCTTCTCGGTGGACGGCACGGGACCGATGCCCATGATCTCGGGCTCGACGCCGGCGAAGGCGAAGCTGACGAGACGCATCTTGGGGGTGAGCCCGAGTTCCTTCGCGGCGGCACCCGACGCCATCAGGCTGACCGTCGCCCCGTCGTTGAGACCCGACGAGTTGCCCGCCGTGACGCGGCCGTGCGGCCGGAAGGGAGTGCGTAGCCCGGCAAGACCCTCCATCGTGGTCTCGGGTCGAGGCGCCTCGTCTCGGGTGGCGAGCCCCCAGCCCTGGTCCGTCTTGATGGCCACCGGGACGAGGTCGGGTTGGATCTGGCCGGCGTCGTAGGCCGCTGCGAGCTTCTGTTGCGATCGCAGGGCGTACCGGTCGGAGCGTTCCTTGGTGAGCTGGGGGAACCGGTCGTGGATGCGCTCCGCGGTGTTGCCCATGTTCAGGGCCTCGCCGCTGACGAGCTTCTCGGCGGCGAAGCGCGGATTGGGGTCGGCGGCGAACCCCATGGGGTGACGCCCCATGTGCTCGACTCCGCCGGCGAGCGCGACGTCGTACGCGCCGAAGGCGATGCCGCCGGCGACGCTCGTCACGCTCGTCATGGCACCGGCGCACATCCGGTCGATGGCGTACCCGGGCACGGACTGGGGGAGACCCGCGAGGAGCGCCGTCGTGCGTCCGAGGGTGAGGCCTTGATCGCCCTGTTGCGTGGTCGCCGCGATGGCGACGTCGTCGATGCGTTCGGGCGGCAGGGACGGGTTGCGTTCGAGCAGACCCTTCATCGCCTTGACGACCAGGTCGTCGGCGCGGGTCTGCCAGTACATGCCTTTGTCGCCGGCCCGACCGAACGGGGTGCGTACCCCGTCGACGAACACGACATCGTTGCTCTCGGCCACAGTGCCTCCAGTGTCAGGATCTGGTCCTGATCTTAGGGACGACGCCGGGGGCCCGAGAATCGTTCGAGCAATCCTACGAAGCGCCGTCGCCCGTCGCCTCGGGCTCTTGGTGGGCATCGACAAAGGCCTCGGCGACCGCCTCGGCCACGGCCTCGACCTGCCAGGTCCGCGCACCGAGCTCGACGAGTGCGGCCGCGATGGTCGGTGCGTCGAAGGGGATGGGCGGGTCCCAGGACAGCCGGCGCAGGGTCTCGGGTGTGAGCAGGTTCTCGACCGGCAGGTCGAGCCCCTCGGCGATCTCGGTCACCTTGGGGCGGACGGCCTTGTAGCGCGCGTCGGCCAGCGGGTTCTTGTCCGCCCACGATCGGGGCGGGGGGAGGGTGTCGCTCGCCGGCCCCCGGTGCGAGGGCAGGTCCGTCGTCTCACGGCCGCGTTCGATCGCCGCGAACCAGCGGTCCAGCTCACTGCGACTGGCCCGGCCGACGAACTCCTTGATGCCGGCGAGGGACCGTTTGTCGGTGGGCATCGCCTTCGTGGCGGCCAGGAGCGAGGAGTCCGGGACGAGACGGCCCGGGGCCGTGTCGATCTCGCGCGCGTAGTCGTCCCGCGCCTGCCAGAGTTCACGAGCCACGGCGAGGGACCGGGACCCGCGCAGGCTGTGCAGCCCGGTCAGTCGACGCCACGGGTCGACCTTCGCGGGCTTTGCCTCCCGCCTCAGGGTCGCGTCGAACTCCTGGCGCGCGATCTCGAGCTTGCCCGCGTCCGCGAGGACCGCCTCCATGGCGTCCCGGAGGTCGACGAGCAGCTCGACGTCGAGAGCGGCGTAGACGAGCCAGCTCTGCGGCAACGGTCGCGTCGACCAGTCGGCGGCACTGTGTTCTTTCGCGAGGTGGACGCCCAGGAGCTGTTCGACGACGGCTCCGAGCCCGACCTTGGGGAGCCCGGCGAGGCGCGCACCCAGTTCGGTGTCGAAGATGCGGCTCGGATCGAGGCCGACCTCGCGCAGGCACGCGAGGTCCTGGCTGGCGGCGTGGAGCACCCACTCCTCGTCGCCGATGACGGCTTGCAGTTCGGCGAACGAGCCGATGGCGGGTGGGTCGAGGAGGAACACCCCCGAGCCGCGTCGGAACACCTGGATGAGGTAGGCCCGCTGCGAGTAGCGATAGCCGGAGGCGCGCTCGGCGTCGATCGAGACCGGCCCGGTCCCGGCGCGGATCGCCTCGACGGCGGCCAGGTACCCCTCGCGGTCGTCGATGACGGTCACCTCGCCGTGCTGCGAGTCGGCGGTCTCGACGACGGGTCGGACGGAGACCCGGGGGCGGGTGTCGCGCGGCTCGGAGCCGTGGGGTGCTGCCGCGTCGGCCGCCGCCGCGTCTGGTGCGGCCTCGTCTGGTGTCGCTGTGGTCATGTCTCCGCTGTTCTCTCCGGGGGCGCTGTTCTGTTCCGGTGGTTCAGTCTCGTCCGACCCGCCTCGAGGCGAGGAGGGTGACGCCCTCGACGGTCGGGGGCAGGCCGGCGAGCGTGCAGATCAGCTCGCTCCAGGCCTCGATGTGCGGGGCCAGGTCGGTGGTGGCGGGGCTCCAGGACGCCCGGAGTTCGAGCTGGGCCCCGTCACCGTGGTTGGCCAGCTCACCGTATCCGGTCGAGAGGATCTTGGTGGCGGTGCCCGATGCCCGGTCGTAGACGGCACCGCGGGCGTCGAGGCTGTCGACGAGCCAGGACCACGCGACGTCGGCCACGAACGGATCGAGGGCGATCTCGGTCTCGAGGGGCGCCTGCGCGAAGCTGACGACCCGGAAGGGTCCGCCCCACGCCTCGGGTTCGTCGTCGTCGTAGAGCAGCACGAAGCGTCCGGTGCCGAGGTCGGGGTCCGGGCGACCGGACGCGCCGATGACGTCCCCGGCGAGGGCCAGGGCGTGGGGGGCGAGGCCGTTCGGAGCGGGGATCTCGGTCACGGCGAGGGCGTCCCGCGCGGCGGCACGGTGGACGGACTCGACGGCCGCGGCGAACGCGGGCGGGCGGGTCGACGTCGGGGGGATCTCGGACACCCTGGAAGACTAGGGTCGATCCCGAGGGCGACCCCCGCGGCACGCCGCGCCCGGCTCAGCAGATCCACAGGTCTCCCCGCTCCGTCTCACGCCGTCCGAGGAGCCGCCCGTGAACCGCCCCGCATCCACCGGTCGACGGGGCGTCGGCCCGCTCGCCGTCGTCTCGATCGCGGTCGGGGGCACCGTGGTGGTGTCGTCCACAGCCCTCGTCTCGGGGATCGTCGCCATGGCCCGGAAGATCGTCACCCCTGCCCGGAGGCGACGCGACGACGTGCGCATCGAGGCCCACGACGCCGTGGCCGGGACGATCACCCTGCGTTCGACGCCCGACACGCGCCTCCCCGGTCGCTACAGCTTCTGGTACGACAGGGGCCGAGGGCACGCCCGCATCGGCGAGGTGGTGCACGACGACGGCCGGTACGTCGAACGTCGGGTCGAACACGAGGACGGCGTCGGGGGCGTCGAAGGAGTCGAGGCATCCGGCCTGCGGCGCGCCCACCGGGGTCGCATCGGCGGCTGGCTGTACCCGACGCCGCACGACGCGGGCCTCACGGCCGACGAGGTCGTGGTCGACACCGAGGTCGGTCCGGCCCCCGCCTGGCTGGTCCCCGCCGAGGGCGGGCTCGACGGCCCGTGGATGATCGGGGTTCACGGTCGCGGGGTGACGCGCGCCGAGACGATCCGTGCGGCACCGGTCTTCCGGCGAGAGGGCTTCACCTCGCTCCTCGTGTCGTACCGCAACGACGGCGAGGCGCCCCGTTCGCCCGACGGCCGTTACGCGCTGGGCGACTCCGAGTGGCGCGACGTCGAGGCGGCGATCCGGTTCGCCCTCGACCACGGGGCGAGGTCCGTCGTCCTGATGGGCTGGTCCATGGGTGGAGCGCTGGTGCTGCAGGCCGCCACCCGCTCCACCCTGCGCGGCTCCGTCTCGGGTCTCGTGCTCGAGTCGCCCGTCGTCGACTGGCGGACGACGCTCGCCTACCAGGGCGCGGCCATGCGGGTGCCGGGGGTCGTCCAGGGTCTGGTGCTGCGCCTCCTGGGATCGCCCCTGCTCTGCCGGCTGGCCGGCAGCGCCGAGCCCATCGACTTCGACCGGCTCGACCTCGTCTCACGCGCGGGCGAGCTCGACCTCCCGGTGCTGGTGCTGCACAGCGACGACGACGGCTTCGTGCCGTCCACCGCGTCACACGCGCTGGCCGAGGCGCGGCCCGACATCGTCACCTTCGAGGTGTTCGACGTCGCCCGGCACACCAAGCTCTGGAACCTCGACCCCGAGCGGTTCGAGGGGGCGATCGGTCGATGGCTCGACCGTCACCGACTCGCGGGGCCACCGTCCACCGACCACCGCGCGTAGAGCGTGCTCTGCTCGTCGACCAGCAGTTGGCCGAGCACGAGCGACGCCGGGTCGAAACGTTCGCGACCGAAGACGGGCAGGCCGCTGCCGATCACGACCGGCGAGGTCGACAGGCACAGCTCGTCGACGAGGCCGTCCCGGAGGAACTGCCCGGCGAGCGAGGGACCGCCCTCGCAGACGAGCGAACGGAGGCGCTGCTCGCGCAGGCACCGCAGGATCGCGGCGGGCTCCAACCGGCCGCCGTCGTCGGTCGCCGACAACACGCGGGCGGCCGCCCAGATCGCCTCACCGAGGGTCTCGCGGACCCGTGCCCGCGCGGATTCGGGGCAGACCACGACGACCCGCTCGGCTTCGGCCGGGTCCATCCGGTGGCCGGAGAGGTCGCCCGACGCCGTGACGACGACGAGTCGCGAGGACTTCGGCACCCGGTAGCCCTCGGCGCGCACGCTCGCCGCACCGACGAGGACACCGTCGGCGAGCGAGCGGATGGCGGCCAGGATCGTGCGGTCGGTGGCGTTGCTCAGCGTCTCGGAGGTGCCGTCGGACCCCGCGGCGTCACCGCTGACCGCCGCGATCAGGTTGAGTCGCAGCCACGTCTCGCTCGGCGGGGCGTACAGCTCGCGGATCCGGGCGGGGGTCGAGTCCTCGTCGATCTCGAGCTCGAGCCCGACGTCGCCGGGACGTCCGAGGGCGTGCAGCACCCGGAGCGTCACGCGACGGCGGTCCGTTCGCGGATCTGACGCTTGGCGCGGCCGAGCAGCGCGGTCATGCCGCGGATGCGCAGCGGGCTCACGGCCTCGGTCAGGCCGATCGTCTGCGGGTAGTCGTCGGGGACGTCGTCGAGCACCTGCTCGACGGTCAGTCCGTCGAGCCCCTGGGCGAGGATCGAGGCGAAGCCCCGGGTCGTCGGCGCCTCGCGCGGTGCCGTCGCGTGCAGGTGCACCCGACCGTCGGTGACCTCGACGAACAGGAACACGGGGGACTGGCACTCGACCACCCGTTCGAACAGGTCGGGATGGTCGGCGTACCGGGCGGGCAGCTCGGGCAGCTCGTTCGAGAACTCGAGCAACAACTGAAGACGGTTCCGCACGTCGAGGGCGAGGAACTCCTCGCGGATCTCGACGAGCGCCTCGGGCAGGGCCGCGTCGGTCACCGGGCCGGCACCTCGCCCGGCTCGGTGCCCTGCACGATGGGGACCCGCACGGCGCTGCCCCACTCGGTCCAGGAGCCGTCGTAGTTGCGCACGTCCTCGAAGCCCATCAGGTGCGTCAGGACGAACCAGGTGTGGCTCGACCGCTCACCGATGCGGCAGTAGGCGACGACCTCGTCGCCGTCGGAGAGGCCCGCCCCGTCGCGGTAGATGGCGTCGAGTTCGGCGAGAGGCCGGAAGGTGCCGTCGTCGGCCGCGGCCTTGCCCCACGGCACGTTCTGGGCGCTCGGGATGTGACCGGCACGCAGGGCGCCCTCGTCGGGGTAGGCCGGGGCCGTGGTGCGCTGGCCGGAGAACTCCTCGGGCGAGCGCACGTCGATCAGGGGTTTGCCGAGGTGCGCCAGCACGTCGTCCTTGTAGGCGCGGATGACGCTGTCGTCCCGCTCGACGACGGGGTAGTCGGTGGCCTCGACCTCGGGCGCCTCGGTCGTGTAGTCGCGTCCCTCGGCCTCCCACTTCGCGCGGCCGCCGTCGAGCAGACGGACGTCCTGGTGCCCGAAGAGCGAGAAGACCCACAGCGCGTACGCGGCCCACCAGTTGTTCTTGTCGCCGTAGATGACGACCGTGCTGTCGCGCGTGATGCCGCTGCGGCTCATCAGCGCGGCGAAGCCCTCGCCGTCGACGTAGTCGCGCTGCACCGGGTCGTTGAGGTCGAGGTGCCAGTCGATCTTGACGGCGCCGGCGATGTGGCCGGTCTCGTACAGGAGGACGTCCTCGTCGGACTCGACGACGACGAGCCCGGGGGTGCCGAGGTGCTGCTGCAGCCACTCGGTGCCGACGAGACGCTCGGGATGGGCGTACTCGCCGAAGCGGGCGGACGTGTCGTGCTCGACGGCCATGGTGTCTCCTTGTGCGGGGGTCGGGGTGGAGCCGACGCCGGGCGACGCGTGGTGCCCGGCGGCGTAGGATCGCCTCTGGTCGGCCCCGTCGAGGTTACGCATGCCGCGTGACCGTCGCCCGGGAACCGTACGACTCTGACACAGATCCCCGCCCACCCCACCGCGAGGCCGCGCCCATGCCCCCCGAATCCGTCAGCACCCTCGTCTCGCTGAGCGACCGCACCCCGACGATCACGGGGGCCGAGATCGTGACGCAACTCGTGCCTCCTCGTCAGTTCGCGGAGGCCTCGCTCGAGAACTACCGGCCCGACCCGGCCTTCGCCTCCCAGGCCGAGGCGGTGGCCGCCGTGACGGCGTTCGGAGGCGCGGGTCCCGACGCGCCGCGGAGGGGCCTGTTCCGCAAGAAGCCGGCTGCCCCGGCCGTGCGTCCCGGCCTGTACCTCGACGGCGGCTTCGGCGTGGGCAAGACCCACCTGCTCGCCGCCCTCTGGAACCGCACGCCCGGCCGGCGGTACTTCGGCACCTTCATCGAGTTCACCGCGTTGGTCGGCGCCGTCGGCTACGCCGGGGCCGCGTCGCAGCTGAAGGGCGCCGCCCTGGTCTGCATCGACGAGTTCGAGCTCGACGACCCGGGCGACACCATGATGATGACCCGACTGCTCGGCGACCTGGCCGACGACGGCACGCGCATCGCCGCCACCTCGAACACGCCGCCCAACGCCCTCGGTGAGGGCCGGTTCGCCGCCGCCGACTTCCTCCGCGAGATCCAAGGGCTCAGCGACAAGTTCTTCACCCTGCGCATCGACGGGGACGACTACCGGCGTCGCGAGGTCGAGGCCCGGGCGCACGTGGTCGACGACGTCGACGCGGCGGCGGCCGCGCTCGGCGGGACCGTGTCGCTCGACGACTTCGACGGCGTGGTCGCCCACCTCGCGACGGTCCACCCCAGCAAGTACGTGAAGCTCGTCGACGACCTCGACGCGGTGGGGCTCCGTGACGTCCACGTCCTCACGAGCCAGGTGGACGCCCTGCGCCTCGTGGCCTTCGTGGACCGCCTGTACGACGCGCAGATCCGGGTGGTCGCCTCGGGCACGCCCCTCGACCAGGTCTTCTCGGACGAGATGCTCGCCGGCGGCTACCGCAAGAAGTACCTGCGCGCCGTGTCGCGCTTGGTGGCCCTGACCTCGCTCTGACGGGATCCCCACCCCGCACCGGGCATCCGGTAACACGTTGTTTACCTGCGCCCGAATCGTGTTACATCGGGGAAACAATCCCGCACACGGCCCGAAACCTCTCCCCGCGACACTGGGGGCCGCACCGGACGAGAGCGTTCGTCACCACAGCCCGTGAACCCACACGGTCGACCTCGACGTCGGTGCCTCCCCGGCTCCGAAACTCGAGAGGTGACCCACCCATGGACCAAGGCAACACCGCCTTCATGTTGATCTGCGCGGCACTCGTGCTGCTCATGACCCCCGGCCTGGCCTTCTTCTACGGCGGCCTCGTCAAGGCCAAGAGCGTCATCAGCATGATGATGCTCAGCTTCGGCGCGATGGGCCTCATCGGCGTCCTGTGGGTGCTCTTCGGCTATGCGATCGCCTTCGGCAACCCGACCTCGATCCCCGGTGGGAGCGAGAGCTTCGTGGGCGTCCAGGGCCTGATCGGCCTCGACGTCGCGAACCTCGGCCTCGGCGCCGCCTTCGAGGACAGCCTGGACCCGACCGGCGCCTACCCGACGATCGCCTTCGCCGCCTTCCAGGCCACCTTCGCGATCATCACGGTGGCCCTCATCTCGGGCGCCATCGCCGACCGCGCCAAGTTCGGGGCGTGGATGATCTTCGCCGGCGTCTGGGCCACGGTCGTCTACTTCCCGGTCGCCAGCTGGGTCTTCAACTTCACGAAGGACGCCGACGGCAACACCGTCGGTGGCTGGATCGCCGCCATGGGCGTCATCGACTTCGCCGGCGGCACGGCCGTCCACATCAACGCCGGTGCCGCGGCCCTCGCCCTGGCACTCGTCCTCGGCAAGCGCGTCGGCTTCGCCAAGGGTGCCGACAAGCCGCACAACCCGCCCTTCGTCCTGCTGGGTGCCGGGCTGCTCTGGTTCGGCTGGTTCGGCTTCAACGCCGGCTCCGAGCTCGCGGCCGACGGCGTGGCCGCCCTGGCGTTCCTGAACACCATCGCCGCACCGGCCGCCGCCGTGCTCGGCTGGCTGGTCGTCGAGAAGCTCAAGGACGGCAAGGCCACCTCGGTCGGCGCCGCCTCGGGTGCCGTCGCCGGCCTCGTCGCCATCACCCCGGCCTGCGCCGCCCTCACCCCGGGGTGGGCCGTCGTCCTCGGCGTCGTCGCGGGTGCCGTCTGCGCCCTCGCCATCGACCTCAAGTTCAAGCTCGGGTTCGACGACTCCCTCGACGTCGTGGGCATCCACCTCGTCGGTGGCCTCATCGGGACGCTGTACCTCGGCATCTTCGCGAACGACACCGGCCTCATCTTCTCGCACACCTTCACGCAGCTCGGCATCCAGGCCCTCTCGGCCCTGGCCGTCATGCTCTACTCGTTCGTCCTGGCCTTCGTCATCGGCTTCGTCATCGAGAAGACCATCGGCTTCCGCGTGAAGAACGAGGACGAGGTGGCCGGCATCGACCTCGCCCTGCACGGTGAAGAGGGCTACGTCCTCGAGAACTCGCGCGCCTGACCCACGTCGCACGACGAACGGCCCCGGTCCTCGGACCGGGGCCGTTCTGCGTCCCGACCGCGGCAGAACGCAGGAGGCGCGGTGCGCGACCGCGTCGCACCGCGCCTCCTGCGGGTGGTCGCCCGGTCGGACCGGGCCCGGGTCTCAGGTCAGCGAGAACCAGACCGTGGTCTCGCCCGGCACCTCGGTGACGCCGGCGAGCGTGTCGTGCAACGGCTCGCTGGAGGCCAGGACGCGTGCCCCGGTGGGCAGGTCGACCGGGCCGCCGCCGAAGTTCGTCAGCGAGTGCCACCCCTCGTGGCGGGAGAAGCGCACGACGTCCTCCGAGGTGTCGTCGGCCCAGAGGAAGGCCTCACCGCGCTGCAGCTCGCGGCGGAGGGCGAGGGCGCGTCGGTAGATCGACAACGTGGACTCGTCCTCGTCGTCCTGCACCGAGACGGCGAGGTCCTCGAACCACTCGGGTTGCGGCAGGTGCGGGGCGTGGTCCCCGAAGCCCAGGGCGGGCTCGCTCGTGTCCCAGGGCAGCGGCACCCGGCTGCCGTCACGGCCCTTGCGCCGGTGGCCCGTGCGGACCCAGACCGGGTCCTGCAGGTCGTCGGGACGCAGGTCGGCCACCTCGAAGAGGCCCAGTTCTTCTCCTTGGTAGACGTAGGCCGAACCCGGGAGGGCGAGCATGAGCAGCGTCGCCGCACGGGCCCGACGGAGGCCCGCATCGGGGTTCAGAGTGGGTCGGCGACCGTCGCTCAGCACGAAGGCGTCGAGGTCCTGCCCCTTCGGCAGGCCGTAGCGCGTGGCGTGACGGACGACGTCGTGGTTCGAGAGCACCCACGTGCTCGTCGCCCCGCTGACGGCCGCCTGCTCGAGGGTCGACGCGATGATGGTCCGGTACTGGTCGGCGTCGAAGTCGGCGCGCGTCAGGGCGAAGTTGAAGGCCTGGCCGAGCTCGGTGGGGCGGGCGTAGAGCGGCACCCGCTCGGGCTGCACCCAGGCCTCGGCCACGGCGCTCCGGGGCGGGTCGTACTCGTCGAGGACCCGGCGCCACCCCTCGAAGATCGTGTGCACCTCGTCACGGTCGTAGAGCGGATCGCTGCCGTCGACCGGCAGGAGCTGACGTTCGGCCGCGTCGCGGAGGGGCTCGGTGAGGTCCTTCGCGAGCCCGTGGGCGACGTCGACCCGGAATCCGTCGACGCCACGGTCCGACCAGAACCGCAGCGTGCGTTCGAAGTCGGTGCGGACCTCGGGGTTGCTCCAGTCGAGGTCGGGTTGCTCGGGGGCGAACAGGTGCAGGTACCACTGTTCGGGCGTGCCGTCGGGGCGCTGCAGGCGGGTCCAGGCGCCACCGCCGAAGTTCGAGACCCAGGTCGACGGGGGAGTGTCTCCTCCCTCGCCGAGGCCGTCCCGGAACACGTACCGGCCACGGGCGGCGCTGCCGGGCTCGGACGCCACCGCCTCACGGAACCACTCGTGGTCGCTCGAGGTGTGGTTCGGGACGATGTCGACCACGACCCTCAGCCCGGCCGAGTGGAGGGCGGCGACCATCTCGTCGAAGTCGTCGAGGGTGCCGAGGCGGGGGTCGACGTCGCGGTAGTCGGCGACGTCGTACCCGCCGTCGGCGAGCGGTGACGGATAGAAGGGGCTCAGCCAGACGGCGTCGACCCCGAGCCGCTGCAGGTACGGCACGCGCGAGGTCACGCCGGCCAGGTCACCGATGCCGTCGTCGTTCGCGTCGGCGAAGCTGCGCGGATACACCTGGTACACCACGGCCTGCCGCCACCAGTCGGCGTCGGGGACGGGCGTGGGGCGGGTCGCGGCGGCGCGGGAGGTGGGGGAGTCGGTCATGGGGCGAGGATGCCACGTCTCGGCAGTGGGCGGCGTCGATGCTCCGACGGCGGCACCGGGCCGGGGATCGCGGGCCAGGAACGACGAAAGGCCCTGCAGGAGCAGGGCCTTTCGATGGTGATCGTGGGCGATACCGGGCTCGAACCGATGACCTCTTCCGTGTGAAGGAAGCGCGCTACCAACTGCGCCAATCGCCCGTGTGGGACTCGACGATGCTAGTGCATCGCGGTGCTCGAACGCCATTCGGCCGGTCGTCGAGGTCACCGTCGTGAGCTGCCCCGTGATCGATCAAGACACGAACTTCCCTCGATTTGGTTTCTGCCCCGGGGTGTGGGTATTGTTCTTTTGCACGCAGAAATGCAAAGCGAAATGCGGATGTGGCGCAGCGGTAGCGCATCACCTTGCCAAGGTGAGGGTCGCGAGTTCGAATCTCGTCATCCGCTCGAGTGTAATGCTCACCAGAGGGTGGTCCACCGACTGGTGGCCTCCCTCTGGGGGGCTACTCGTATGGTGGAGTGGCCGAGAGGCGAGGCACCGGCCTGCAAAGCCGTTCACGCGGGTTCAAATCCCGTCTCCACCTCCATTCGATCTAGACCTAGGTCTAGACTCTATGTTGCAATTGAATAGTGCGGTTCGAGGGAAGATTCTCGGATCGTTGAGACATGAGCGATTGGCGCAGCGGTAGCGCGCTTCCCTGACACGGAAGAGGTCGCTGGTTCGATCCCAGTATCGCTCACACACAGAAAGCCCCGGCCTCGGCCGGGGCTTTCGTCATGTCCGGGCTTCTTCTCTCACGGGGTGGCCCGCCTCTCCTGCCGAGAGGCCACGACCTGTCGCCCACCTCACGATGCGAGCGACGGGTCGTGACGTCCCGCGGCATCCGCCTAGGGGGTGTCGGTCCCCGTCCCGAGACCGACCCCGTTGCCCCGGCCGTTCCCGTTCCCGTTCCCGTTGGTGCCCGGGCCGCCGTTGCCGCTGTTGCCGGGCCCGCTGTTCCCTCCGGGGACGTCGACGCCAGGGACGTCGACCGTCGGGGGCGTCACGGGGTCGACGGTCGGCTGCGTCGTCGGCTCGACCGGCGCCTCCTGGGTGGGGCTCACCTCGTCCGAGGGAGCCGGGTCGACCGGTGAGTCGTCGGTGGAGTCGTCGGACGGTGACGGCGAGTCGACGTCCGACGACTCGGACGGCGTCGTCGACGGATCCGTCTCGACGCTCGGACTCGTGCTCTCCGTCGGGTCCACCGTCCCACCGTCGCGGGTGGCGGCCCAACCGATGCCCGCCGCCAGCAGCCCGGCGACGACGATCGCCGCCAGCACGAGGGGCCAACGCCGACGCTTCCGGGTCCCGTCGTCCGCCGTGACGTCGGCGACCAGGTCCGTGGCGTCGGCGCGGGAGGCCGCCCCCGCCCCGAACACCTGCGTGCGGGCATCGTCCCGGGCCAGGACGCGAGTGGGGGCGTCGCCTCCGGGCAGGGCAGCCGTCGGCACGTCGGGAGCGGCCATGACGCGCGTGACGGCTTCGGTCGACCCGGCGCCCTCGACGGCCAGCGTGCGGGCCGCTCGGGCGACCTCGGCGGCGGCCGGACGGTCGTCGGGTGCTCGCGCGGTCATGCGCGTCAACAGTTCCGCCCACCCCGAGCCGATCGAGGCCGGGATCTCGGGGTCGCGGGTGAGACGGGCCATGACCGACTCGACGACCGACCCCGTGAAGACGCGCCGCCCGGTCAGCGCCTCGACCAGCACCAACCCGAGCGAATAGACGTCGGACGCGGGGGCCGGCGGACGCCCCTCGGCCTGCTCCGGGCTGACGAAGGCGGCGGTGCCCATCAGGGTTCCCGTGGCCGTCACCCGCGTCGAGTCGATCAGGTAGGCGATGCCGAAGTCGGCGAGCTTGGCCCGTCGGGGGTCGCCTTCGTGGTGCGGCGCGGCGAGCAGGATGTTCGCGGGCTTGACGTCCCGGTGGACGACGCCGGCGCGGTGCACCGCCGCCAGGCCGTCCGCGACGTCGCCGAGCACCGCCGCGGCCTCGGCGTGCGACAACGGACCGTCGGCGAGCACGGTCTGCAGGGTGGGGCCGTCGACGTACTCCATCACGAGGTAGGCGTCGTCGTCGTGGCCGTCGCCCTCGACCCGGGCGTCGTAGAGCGTGACGAGCCCCGGGTGGTTGAGGGAGGCGAGGAGGCGCACCTCGCTGACCTGGCGGCTGAGGTCGTGGACGTCGTGCCCGTCCGAGGAGAAGAGCTTGACGGCGACGACCCGGCCGAGCTCGAGGTCGCTCGCCCGGTAGACGGCCCCCATGCCTCCGCGCCCGACGATCGCGTCGAGGCGGTAGCGACCGCCGACGGTCGTGCCGAGGCGGGGATCGGCCTGCTCGCGGGGGCTCATGCGCCCGCTCCCGTCGACGCGCCGGGGAGCACGGGAGGAGTGCTGCCACCCGACCCCCGACTCGCGACCCGACGGGACACCACGGCGTCGAGCACCGTCTCGGCCACGGCGGTCTTCGACCCCTCGGCCTCGGACACCACGTCACCGTCGGCGTCGATCACGACGACGGCCGTGTCGTCGCTGCCGAAGCCGGTCGTCCAGCCCACCGTGTTGAGGACGAGCAGGTCCGCTCCCTTCCGCCGCTGCTTGGCGCGCCCGAGCGAGAGCAGTTCGTCCCGGTCGGCGGCCGTCTCGGCCGCGAAGCCGACGACCACCTGCCCCACGGCCCGACGGGCGACGAGCCCGGCCAGGACGTCCGGGGTCCGGACGAGACGGACGGTCAGCTCGTCGCCCGAGTCGTCCTTCCGGATCTTCCCGTCGGCCACCGACGACGGCCGGTAGTCCGCCACCGCGGCCGCCATGATCACGACGTCCGCCGCCGGGGCGTGCTCGCCCATCGCGGCGTCGAGCTCGAGGGCGGTGCCGACCTCGACGACGTCGATCGTCCCCTCCGTCTCGAGCGTCTGCCGCACGGCTCCGTCGAGTGCGGCCGCGACGACGGTGACGTGGGCACCGCGGCGGGCCGCCCCGAGGGCGAGCGCCGCCCCCTGCGTACCGCTCGACCGGTTGCCGACGAACCGCACGGGGTCCAGGGGCTCACGGGTGCCGCCGGCCGAGACGACCAACCGGAGGCCGTCCAGGTCGCCGACCCGCGCCTCCTGGTCCCGAGCACCCGGGGCGACGGCTCGCGGGGCGTCGGGGGAGCCCGGGCCGGTCACGAGGGCGAGTGCCGCGGCGACGATCTCGTCGGGTTCGCTCAGCCGGCCGGGCCCCACGTCGCCCCCGGTCAGCGGCCCGTCGTCCGGCCCGACGACGGTCACCCCGCGCGACCTCAGCAGGTCGACGTTCGCGACCGTCGCCGGGTTCCGCCACATCTCGGTGTGCATGGCGGGCGCGACGACGAGCGGCGCGGTGCTCGCGAGGATCGTCGTGCCGAGCAGGTCGTCGGACAGGCCGTGGGCGATCTTCGCCAGGGTGTGGGCGGTCGCGGGGGCCACGACGATCAGGTCGGCGCGCTGCCCCAGGGCCACGTGCCGCACCTCCGCGACGTCGTCGAAGACGGACGTGTGAACCGGGTTGCGGCTCGTGGCCTCCCAGGTGGGCGCCCCGACGAAGCGCAGGGCGGCCTCGGTCGGCACGACGTGGACGTCGTGCCCCCGCAGCACGAGGCCGCGGACGACCCCGACGGCCTTGTACGCCGCGATGCCGCCCGAGACGCCGACGACGACGGACAGGCGACGCGGGGCGTCGGCGGGGGAGGAGCGGGGGTGGTCGTGCGTCACGGTGGGCCTCGTCGATCGATGCGTCGGTCGGCCGACCCGGTGCCGGGTCGGTAGCGTTGCCCACCACGATGCCGCATCCCGCGGTCGAGCGTCGGCACCCGTCCCGACGAGCCCCCACCCTGAGGACCCCATGTGCACCGTCGTCGTCGCCGTCCAGCCGGACGCGCCCTGGCCCGTCGTCTTCCTCGGGCTCCGGGACGAGTCACCCGACCGCCCCTGGGACGAGCCCGGCGCCTGGTGGCCCGACCTCGGTGAGCGGGTGACCGGGGTGCACGACCGCGAGGCGGGCGGGGCCTGGTTGGCGACCGCCCGGGGCCCGAGCCGGGCGAGCGTCGTGCTCAACCGTCACGAGGCGCCCGCGTCGCCGCCCGGCGGATGGACCACCCGCGGTGCCCTGCCCCTCCGGGCGGCCGCCGACGGCGTCCTGCCCGACGGGCCGCAGACGACCCGCACCTTCAACCTGCTCACCGCGGACGCAGGAGGCGCGGTGCACTCCGTCTGGGACGGCACCGCCACCGATACGGCCCGCCTCGCCGCCGGGGTGCACCTGCTCACGCACGCCGCCCCCGACGACCGGTCCGTGCCGCGCGTCGACCGCTGGCTGCCCCGGTTCCGTGACGTCGCGCCTCCGACCGGTCCGCTGCCGACGGGGGCCGAGGGCGAGGGCAGCTGGACGCCGTGGCTCGACCTGCTGCGCGAGAGCAGCGCCCTGCCGACGGACGACGACGACGCGCTCGTGCGGGCCGACCTGGTCGACGGACGCCTCTTCCATTCGCTGTCGCTGAGCACCGTCGCCGTCTCGGCCGACGACGTGGCCCACCGGCACGTGCGGCTCGACGGCGCCCCCTCGGTGGGGGAGGCGATCGCGCGACGCTGACGGGCGCGTGGCGACGCCGACGGGTGTGCGACGACGCCCGGCCTCCGTGGCCGCAAGGTCATGCGGAGTCATCGGGAATCACGCCCGCCCCCGCGGCGTTAGTGTCGGGAGGCTCGTCCGACCCCCGAGCCGCAGCAAAGGAACCCTCGTGAAGATCACCGCCGTCCGCACCGTCCGTCGCCTCGCCTCCGTCGGCGTCGTCGCCGCCGCCGCCGTCGCCCTGGCCGCCTGCGCGCCCGCCTCCACCGACGGGGTCGTCCAGTCCACCGGCAGCGCGACCGCCGACACGAGCGCGGCGAAGAGCCTGTCCGACATCCAGGCGGCCGGCGAGCTCGTCATCGGCACCGAGGGCACCTACCAGCCCTTCACCTACCACGAGGGCGGGGCCGGCGCGCTGACCGGCTACGACGTCGACGTCGCCACGGCCGTCGCCGAGAAGCTCGGCGTCACCCCGGCCTTCGAGGAGACGCAGTTCGACGCCCTGCTCGCCGGACTCACCGCCGGCCGCTTCGACCTCGTGGCCAACCAGATCTCGATCACCGACGAGCGTGAGGCCACGTACGACTTCTCGACGCCCTACACGGTCAGCCGCGGTGTCGTGATCACGGCCGCCGACAACACCGACATCACCTCGCTCTCCGACCTCGAGGGCAAGACGACGGCCCAGTCGCAGTCGAGCAACTTCTACACGACCGCCAAGGACGCGGGCGCGGACGTGCAGGTCGTCGACGGCTGGGCCCAGTCGGTCGCGCTCCTCGAGCAGGGTCGCATCGACGCGACCGTCAACGACGAACTGACCTTCCTCGACTACGTCAAGACCAACCCCGACCAGGCCGCCGGCATCAAGATCGCGGCGACCACGGACGACGTCTCGCGCTCGGCCCTGGTCACCACGAAGGGCAGCGACGACCTCGTGTCGGCGATCGACGACGCCCTCGCCGAGCTCAAGGCCGACGGCACGCTGGCGACCATCAGCGAGAAGTATTTCGGCCAGGACGTCAGCGAGTAGGCGTGCAGTCCTCCCTCGACCTCTTCTGGCGGTCGCTCTGGCCGATCGTGTCGGGGGCGCTCGTCGCGTCGATCCCGCTCGCCTTCGCATCGATGGCGATCGGGCTGGTCATCGCCGTCGTCATCGCGCTGATGCGCCTGTCGGGCAAGGCGGCGCTCGCGGGCATCGCCCGGGTCTACATCTCGATCATCCGGGGCACGCCGCTGCTCGTGCAGCTCTTCGTCGTCTTCTACGGCCTTCCGTCGATCGGCGTCAAGCTCGATCCGTGGCCCAGCGCCATCATCGCGTTCTCCTTGAACGTCGGTGGGTACGCGGCCGAGGTCATCCGCGCGGCCATCCTCTCGGTGCCCAAGGGCCAGTGGGAGGCCGCCCACACGATCGGCATGTCGCGGGGGCTCGCCCTCCGGCGGATCATCCTGCCGCAGGCGGCGCGCGTCTCGGTGCCCCCGCTGTCGAACACCTTCATCAGCCTGGTCAAGGACACCTCGTTGGCGAGCGTCATCCTCGTCGTCGAGTTGTTCCGTCAGGCCGAGCAGATCGCCACCGTCTCGAACCAGTTCCTGCTGATCTACCTCGAGGCCGCCCTGGTCTACTGGGTGATCTGCCTGATCCTGTCGTTCGGGCAGGACGCCCTCGAGAAGAGATTGGACCGCCACGTTGCCCGCTGACGTCACCCCGCCCCGGCCGGCCGACGAGACCGGTGCCCCCGTGCTGACCGTCCGGGGGCTGCACAAGGCGTTCGGCTCGAACGAGGTGCTGCGCGGCATCGACCTCGAGGTGCGCCGCGGACGCGTCGTCGCCATCATCGGGCCCTCGGGCTCGGGCAAGACGACCGTGCTGCGGTCGCTCAACAGCCTCGAGGTGCCCGACGGCGGAGTCGTCACGCTCTCCGACGGCCGCTCGATCGACTTCGGCACCACGGTCGGCAAGCGCGACCTGTTGGCCCTCCGCGATCGCTCGTCGATGGTGTTCCAGCACTTCAACCTGTTCCCGCACCTCACGGTGCTGGAGAACGTCGTCGAGGGACCGGTGCGCGTCCAGGGACGCGATCCGAAGGAGGCGCGGGCCGAGGCCGAGGCACTCCTCGCGCGCGTCGGCCTCGTCGAGAAGGCCGACGCCTACCCGGCCGAGCTCTCGGGCGGCCAGCAGCAGCGCGTGGGCATCGTGCGCGCGCTCGCCCTGCGGCCCGAACTCCTGCTCTTCGACGAGCCGACCTCGGCCCTCGACCCCGAACTGGTCGGTGACGTGCTCACCGTCGTGAAGGAACTCGCCGACGAGGGCTGGACGATGATCGTCGTCACCCACGAGCTCGAGTTCGCCCGCCGGGTGGCCGACGAGCTGCTCTTCATGGACGCCGGCGTCGTCGTCGAGCGGGGCCGTCCCGCCGACGTGCTGTCCCGCCCCCGCGAGGCCCGCACGCAGCAGTTCCTGCAACGGGTGCTCAAGCCGCTCGACGACTGACGGGACGTCCACGCGACGAGCGACCCGCGCCTCCTCGATCGGGGACCAGGAGGCGCGGGTCGACTCCGCCGCGGACGCTCAGCCGAACAGGCGGTGCGAGGCGATGCGCGCGCCCTCGCCGAGCGAGGCCAGCTTGGCCACCGCGATCTGCGGGTGGATGCGACCGCCCAGGCCGCAGTCGGTCGAGGCGACGACGTTCTCGGGGCCGACCAGCGAGGCGAACCGTTCGATGCGGTCGGCCACGAGTTCGGGGTGTTCGACCACGTTCGTGGCGTGGCTGACGACACCCGGCACGATCGTCTTGCCGGTCGGCAGCTCGACGTCGCGCCAGAGCTTCCACTCGTGCTCGTGACGGACGTTGGCCGCCTCGAACGAGTACGAGCCGGCGTCGATCTCGAGCATGAGGTCGACGATGTGACGGAACTCGACGTCGGTCGTGTGGGGACCGTGCCACGAGCCCCAACAGAGGTGGAAGCGCACCTGCTCCGGCGGCAGGCCGCGGAGGGCGTGGTTGAGCGCCTCGACGCGGATTCGGGTGAACGCCCGGTAGTCCTCGACGCTCGGCTCCGGGTTGATCTGGTCCCAGTTCTCGGCGATCGAGGGGTCGTCGATCTGCACGGTCAGGCCGGCCTCGACGATCGCCGTGTACTCCTCCCGCAGCACCTCGGCCCAGGCCCAGATGTGCTCTTCGTCGGTGGCGTAGAAGTCGTTCGCGATGCGGGCTCCGCTTCCCGGTGACAGCGAGGTGATGAAGCCCGAGCGCGAACCGCTCGCCTCGAGGCCGGCCTTCAGGTTGGCGATGTCCGAGGCGATGGCGGCGTGTCCGACGTAGGCCAGCGGGCCCGTCGTGCTCGGGAACGGCGTCGCGCCCGAGCCCGTGCCGATGCCCGAGGTCGGGTCGGTGTAGGCGTCGTGGAACGTCTGCCAGTCGCGACGGTCGGGGAACGACGTCAGCCGCACGTCGCCGGGGGAGGACCGCACGGCCGGCTGGCTGAAGATGTCCGACCCCGTCAACGAGAGACCGCTCACGCGCTGGAACGAGTACGACCACCAGGCGCCGTAGTCGACGGCGCTCGTCATCGCCTTGCCGTACTCGCCGTCGCCGACGATGGTGATGCCGAGATCGTTCTGGCGCCGGACGAGATCGACGACGGCGTCGGTCAGCAGGGCGTCGAACTCGGGCGTGCGCTCGAGGGTGAAGCCGTCCACGCCGAGCGCGCGCGCGTCGTTCGCCGCGATCAGCTCGGGCGTGCGCGGCAGGCTTCCCGCGTGGGTGGTCTCGATGCGGCCGGGGGTGGTCGTCATGGTGTGCTCCGTTCGTCGCCACCACTCTGGCCCCGACCCCCGACGTATGCGACGTCCGCGACACGGGGCGTCACAGCCACGGGGTCGGGAACACCGCGCGGCCGTCAGCCGTTGCGTCCCGTGTCGGCCGGAGCCGGGCCCCTCGGGGGGCCTCGGTACGATCGACGGGAAGGGACACCGTGACCACCACCTCCTCCGCACCATCCACCCACCGTCCGGGGCTGTCCGACGACGACGCCCGCCGTCTGCGCGCCGACTTCCCGCTCCTCGGGCAGGACGTCAACGGCGAGCCGCTCGCCTACCTCGACTCGGGGGCGACCGCCCAACGGCCGGCATCCGTGCTCGACGCCGAGCGGCGCTTCCTCGAGACGACGAACTCGGCCGTGCACCGGGGCGCCCACACGCTCGCCGCCCTGTCGACCGAGGCCTACGAAGAGGCGCGCGAGACGGTCGCCCGCTTCGTCGGTGCCGACGTCGACGAGATCGTCTGGACCTCCAACGCCACCGACGCCCTCAACCTCTTCGCGTACGGCGTCGCGAACGCGACGCACGGGCGGGGTGGTGAGGCCGCGCGACGCTTCGCCCTCGCGCCCGGCGACGAGATCGTCGTCACCGAGGCCGAACACCACGCGAACCTCGTCCCGTGGCAAGAACTCGCCGCGACGACCGGTGCCAGCCTGCGATTCGTGCCGGTCCGCGACGACGGCACCTGGACCACCGCCGACGCGGCCGCCGTGATCGGACCCCGCACGCGCCTCCTCGCCTTCGCCCACGTCTCGAACGTCACCGGCCTCGTCGCGCCCGTCGCCGAGCTGGTGGCGCTGGCGCACGACGTCGGCGCCCTCGTCGTCCTCGACGCCTGCCAGTCGGTCCCGCACCGCCCCGTCGACCTCCACGACCTCGACGTCGACTTCGCCGCCTTCTCGGGCCACAAGATGCTGGGGCCCACGGGCATCGGCGTCCTCTACGGCCGGGCGGAACTGCTGAACGCCCTGCCGCCGTTCCGGACCGGCGGCTCGATGATCACGACGGTGACGATGGAGGGCTCCGAGTACCTCCCCGCTCCGCAGCGCTTCGAGGCCGGCACGCAGCCCGTGTCCCAGGCCGTCGCCCTGGCCGAGGCCGTGCGCTACCTCGACGCCGTCGGCATGGACCGGGTGCGCGCCCACGAGGAGGCCCTCGCCGACCTGCTCGTCCGCGGCCTCGAGGCCGTCGACGGCGTCACGGTCGTGGGCCCGCCCGCCGGCGTGCCGCGATCGGGACTCGCCAGCTTCGTCGTCGACGGGGTGCACGCCCACGACGTGGGCCAGTTCCTCGACGCGCTCGGCATCGCCGTGCGGGTCGGCCACCACTGCGCCCAGCCACTGCACCGGCGTCTCGGGGTGACGGCCACGACGCGGGCCAGCACCTACCTGTACTCGTCGAGCGACGAGGTCGACCGGCTGGTCGCCGGGGTCGCCGAGGTCCGCGGCTACTTCGGCGTCGTCGGCCCGGAGCCCGTCGACGAGAAGGCCGAGGAGGCGCGGTGAGCGCCGCCCTCGACGGCCTGTACCAGCAGGTCATCCTCGACCACGCCAAGGCGCGCCACGGCGACGGCGAGCTGCCCGGGGCCGACGCGCAGCACCACGAACGCAACCCGACCTGCGGTGACGAGATCACCGTCCGCGTCGCCCTCGAGCCCGGGACCGACCGCATCGCCGACCTCCGCTGGCAGGGCGCCGGCTGCAGCATCTCGATGGCCTCCGCCTCGGTGCTGGCGCAGCTGGCTCCGGGTCGCACGCTGACCGAGCTCGACGCACTCGTCGGGGAGTTCCGCGAGATGATGCGGTCCCGGGGCGCCGGGGAGCCCGACGACGAGGTCCTCGGCGACGCGGTCGTGTTCCACGGGGTCTCGAAGTTCGTCATGAGGGTGAAGTGCGGCGTGCTCGCGTGGGTCGCGGCGGAGGCCTGTTCGACCGAACTGCGCGCCGTCTGAGCCGACCCGGGCCTCGTCGCCCGTCGAGGCCCTGGTCGACCGGTCGGCGGTCGGTCGGCGACTAAAGTGGTCCCCGCCCCTCGACGATAGGAACCACCGCCGTGTCCGACCAGACCGACATCGACCCGACCGCCTCCTCAGCCGCGACCGGCCTCTCGGCCGTCGAGGCCACCGCGACGACGACCGGCTCCGAGCTGTTCACCGACAAGTCGGTCGTGGCCGTCCGCGTGTCCGGCGAGCTCCGCGACCTCGCGACCGAACTGCACGCGGGCGACGTGGCCGAGCCGGTCACGATCGACTCGCCCGACGGCCTGGCCATCCTCCGGCACTCGGCTGCGCACGTGATGGCCCAGGCGGTGCAGCAGATCAACCCCGAGGCCAGGCTCGGCATCGGACCGCCCGTCACCGACGGCTTCTACTACGACTTCGACGTCGCGGAGCCCTTCACCCCCGACGACCTCAAGGCCATCGAGAAGGGCATGGAGCGCATCATCCGTCAGGGCCAGCGCTTCCGTCGTCGCGTCGTGACCGACGACGAGGCCCGCGAGCTGCTCGCCCACGAACCGTTCAAGCTCGAGCTCATCGGGCTCAAGGGCGGGTCGGCCGACGAGCTCGGCGCCGACGGCGAGTCGGTCGAGGTGGGCGGGGCCGAGCTCACGGTCTACGACAACCTCGACCCGAAGACCGGCGAGGTCGTCTGGTTCGACCTCTGCCGCGGTCCCCACGTGCCCAGCACGCGCCTCCTCGGCAACGCCACGAAGCTGATGCGCGTGGCGGCCGCCTACTGGCGCGGGTCCGAGAAGAACCCCCAGCTGCAGCGCATCTACGGCACGGCGTGGCCCACCAAGGACGACCTGCGCGCCTACCAGGCCCGACTCGAGGAGGCCGCCAAGCGCGACCACCGCAAGCTCGGCGCCGAGCTGGACCTCTTCTCGTTCCCCGACGAGATCGGCTCGGGTCTCGCGATCTTCCACCCGAAGGGCGGCATCATCCGTCGCCAGATGGAGGACTACTCGCGCGAACGCCACGAGAAGGCCGGGTACGAGTTCGTCTACACGCCGCACATCACCAAGGCGGCCCTGTTCGAGACCTCGGGCCACCTGGGCTGGTACAAGGACGGCATGTTCCCGGCGATGCACCTCGACGAGGCACGCAACGACGAGGGCGAGATCACCCGTCAGGGTGCGGACTACTACCTCAAGCCGATGAACTGTCCGATGCACATCCTGGCGTACCGTTCGTCGGCCAAGTCCTACCGTGACCTGCCACAGCGCCTGTTCGAGTTCGGCACCGTGTACCGCAACGAGAAGTCCGGCGTCATCCACGGGCTCACCCGCGTGCGCGGCATGACCCAGGACGACGCGCACATCTTCACCACCCGTGACGACATGGCGGCCGAGCTCAAGGGCACGCTCGACTTCGTCCTCAGCCTGCTGCGCGACTACGGCCTCGACGACTTCTACCTCGAGCTGTCCACCAAGGACCCCGAGAAGTACGTGGGCGACGACGCCACCTGGGACGAGGCGACGGCGACGCTGAGGCAGGTCGCAGAAGAGACCGGCCTCGAACTCGTTCCCGACCCGGCCGGCGCGGCGTTCTACGGGCCGAAGATCTCGGTCCAGGCACGTGACGCGATCGGACGCACCTGGCAGATGTCGACGGTGCAGCTCGACTTCAACCTGCCCGAGCGCTTCGACCTCGAGTACACGGCGGCCGACGGCTCGCGTCAGCGTCCGGTCATGATCCACCGGGCGTTGTTCGGTTCGATCGAGCGCTTCTTCGGCGTGCTCACCGAGCACTACGCCGGGGCCTTCCCGGTCTGGCTGGCGCCCGTCCAGGTCGTGGCGATCCCCGTCGCCGACGAATACGGCGACTACCTCGACGGCGTCGTGGCGCGTCTGCGCGAGGTCGGCGTCCGGGCGCAGGTCGACCACAGCGACGACCGCATGCCGAAGAAGATCCGCACGCACACCAAGGCCAAGGTGCCGTTCCAGTTGATCGCCGGCGAGGACGACCGCGCGGCCGGGGCCGTCAGCTTCCGCTACCGGGACGGCTCGCAGGAGAACGGCGTGCCGCTCGACGAGGCGATCGCCAAGATCGTCGCCGCCATCGAGACCAAGGCCCAGGTCTGAGCGTGGTCGCCGACGGGTCTGCGGCCGAGTCCTCCGCCGACTTCGCCGCGGTCCCGGACGCGTTCCAGCGACTCTGGACGCCGCACCGCGCCGTCTACGTCGAGGCGGGCCAGGGCGCCCACGACGACTCCTGCCCGTTCTGCAGCGCCCCCTCGAGGTCGGACGACGACGCGCTCATCGTGGCCCGGGGCGAACACGCCTACGTGTTGCTCAACCTCTACCCCTACAACCCGGGGCACCTGCTGGTCTGCCCGTACCGGCACGTCTCCACCTACGACCTCGCCACCTCCGACGAGGTGGCCGAGATCGCGTCCCTGACCCAGACCGCCATGCGGGTCCTCACACAGGTGTCCCACGCGCAGGGCTTCAACATCGGCATGAACCAGGGGCAGGTCGGCGGAGCCGGCATCGCGGCCCACCTGCACCAACACGTGGTGCCGCGCTACGGCGGCGACTCGAACTTCTTCCCGATCATCGCTCAGACGAAGGCCGTCACGCAGCTGCTCGGCGACGTCCGCGTCGCCGTCTCCGAGGCCTGGCCGAGGGACGGCGACGGCACGACGCCGACGGCGGCGTCGGCGGTCTGATCGGGCCTAAGATAGGGGCCATCATGAGCGACACGACCTCTGCCTCCCACCAGTCCTCCACCACCGGTTCGAGCCGCGTCAAGCGCGGTCTCGCCGAGATGCTCAAGGGCGGCGTCATCATGGACGTCGTCAACGTCGAGCAGGCGAAGATCGCCGAAGACGCCGGGGCCGTGGCCGTCATGGCCCTCGAGCGCGTTCCCGCCGACATCCGGTCCCAGGGCGGTGTCGCCCGCATGAGCGACCCCGACATGATCGACGAGATCGTGGCGGCGGTCTCGATCCCCGTCATGGCGAAGGCCCGCATCGGCCACTTCGTCGAGGCCCAGATCCTCCAGACCCTCGGCGTGGACTACATCGACGAGTCCGAGGTGCTGAGCCCGGCCGACTACGTCAACCACATCGACAAGTGGAACTTCACCGTCCCCTTCGTCTGCGGGGCCACCAACCTGGGCGAGGCGCTGCGTCGCATCACCGAGGGCGCGGCCATGATCCGCTCCAAGGGCGAGGCCGGCACCGGTGACGTGTCCGAGGCCACCAAGCACATCCGCACGATCTCGAAAGAGATCGCCCAGCTCCGTGGGCTCAAGTCCGACGAGCTCTACGTCGCCGCGAAAGAACTGCAGGCTCCCTTCGAGCTCGTGAAAGAGATCGCCGAGACCGGCAAGCTCCCCGTCGTCCTCTTCACCGCGGGCGGCGTCGCGACACCCGCCGACGCGGCTCTCATGATGCAGCTCGGTGCCGACGGCGTCTTCGTCGGTTCGGGCATCTTCAAGTCGGGCAACCCCGCCGAGCGTGCCAAGGCGATCGTCAAGGCCACCACCTTCTTCGACGACCCCCAGGTCGTGGCCGACGCGTCGCGCGGTCTCGGCGAGGCGATGGTCGGCATCAACGTGCCCGACCTCCCCGCACCGCACCGCCTCGCCGAGCGCGGCTGGTGACCTCGGGGGTCGATCGTCGGTGATGCCCGAACGAACGCCCCGGGTCGGCGTCCTGGCCCTGCAAGGCGATTTTCGTGAACACCTGGCCGTCCTGACCTCGTTGGGGGCCGAGGCCGTCGCCGTACGCCGAGCCACCGAGCTCGACGAGATCGATGGTCTGGTGATCCCGGGTGGCGAGTCCAGCGTCATGGACAAGCTGTCCCGGACGTTCGACCTGGACGGGCCGCTCCGACGGGCGATCGGGTCGGGGTTGCCCGTCTACGGCACCTGCGCCGGCCTCATCATGCTCGCGGACCGCATCGTCGACGGCATCCCCGGCCAGCAGAGCATCGGGGGCCTCGACGTCTCGGTCCGGCGCAACGCGTTCGGCTCCCAGACCGACTCGTTCGAGACCGATGTCCACGTCCCCGTGCTCGACGGTCCACCCGTGCACGCGGTCTTCATCCGCGCCCCGGTGGTCGACGCGGTCGGGCCGGCCGCGACGGCGATCGGCGTCCTCGAGGACGGCCGGGTCGTCGCCGTAGAGCAAGGTCTCCTGATGGGCACCTCGTTCCACCCGGAGGTCACCGACGACCTGCGGTTCCACTCGCGGTTCCTCGACAAGGCCCGCGCGCGGGCGTCGCGGTAGACTCGTCGCGATCCACGTCAGCAGTCTGAAGGAGCACCGTGTCCGGGCATTCCAAGTGGGCAACGACCAAGCACAAGAAGGCCGTCATCGACAGTCGACGTGCCAAGTCGTTCGCCAAGCTCATCAAGAACATCGAGGTCGCGGCCAAGCAGGGCGGGGCCGACATGTCCGGCAACCCCACGCTGGTCGACGCCGTCCAGAAGGCCAAGAAGACCTCGGTCCCCAACGACAACATCGACCGGGCCGTCAAGCGCGGTGCCGGTCTCAGCGGCGAGAGCGTCGACTACCAGACGATCATGTACGAGGGGTACGGCCCCAACGGCGTCGCGTTGTTGATCGAGTGCCTCACCGACAACAAGAACCGCGCGGCCGCCAACGTCCGTACGGTGATGTCGCGCAACGGCGGCACCATGGCCGACCCCGGCAGCGTGGCCTACAACTTCAGCCGCAAGGGCGTCATCGCCGTCATGAAGACGGACGACCTCACCGAAGACGACGTCCTCGCCGCCGTCCTCGACGCCGGAGCCGAAGAGGTCACCGATCGTGGTGAAGGCTTCGAGATCGTCACCGAGGCCTCCGACCTGGTCCCGGCCCGTTCGGCCCTCCAGGACGCCGGCATCGACTACGACTCGGCCGACATCGAGTTCGTGCCCGGGCTCAAGATCGAGGTCGACCTCGAGACGGCACGCAAGGTCTTCCGACTCATCGACGCCCTCGACGACGACGACGACGTGCAGAACGTCTACGCGAACCACGACGTCCCCGCCGACGTGCAGGCCGCGCTCGACGACGAAGAATAGGCCGCCGCGGTGACGCTCCGGGTGCTCGGCATCGACCCCGGGCTCACCCGATGCGGGGTCGGGGTGGTCGAGGTCGACGCCCAGCGGCGTGCGACCCTGGTCGACGTGCAGGTCATCCGCACCGCCCCCGACCTCGCCCTCGAGTTGCGTCTCCTCGCCCTGGGTCGCGGTCTCGAGGCGCTCATCGACGAGCACCGGCCGGACGCCATGGCGATCGAGCGGGTCTTCGCCCAACAGAACGTCCGCAGCGTCATGGGGGTGGCACAGGTCAGCGGCCTCGCCCTGCGTGCCGCAGCCGAACGCGAGATCCCCGTCACGCTGCACACGCCGTCCGAGGTGAAGGCTGCCGTGACCGGGTACGGGTCGGCCGACAAGAAGCAGGTCGGCACGATGGTCGCCCGGTTGCTCGGGCTGGCCGAGGCGCCCCGGCCGGCGGACGCCGCCGACGCCCTGGCCCTGGCCATCTGCCATGCCTGGCGGGGTGCGCCCGTCGCTGCCCGCGCCTCCTCGGGTTCCCTCACGCCGGCCCAGCGAGCGTGGCGCGACGCCGAGAAGTCGGTGCGCACTCCTAGGCTGGGGGCATGATCTCGAGTGTCCGCGGTACCGTCCTGTCCGCGTCCGGCACATCGGTCGTGGTCGAGGTCGGCGGGGTGGGCCTCCGTGTCTCGGTCACCCCACAGCTCGCACTGACGGTCCGCGTCGGCGAGCAGGCGCTCGTCCACACGGCGTTGATCGTCCGAGAAGACGACCTCTCGCTCTTCGGCTTCGCCGACCGCGAAGAACTCGAGGTCTTCGACCTGCTCCGCAGCGTCACCGGCGTCGGTCCGAAGTCGGCCCAGGGCGTCATGTCGACGCTCACGCCCCATCAGGTCGCCACCGCCGTCGCCGACGACGACGACGCCGCGTTCCGACGCGTCTCGGGCATCGGGCCGAAGACGGCCAAGCTCATCGTCCTCTCGCTGACCGGCAAGCTCGACGTGGCACCGACCGCGCCGACCGTCACGGCGGCGTCGACGACGGCTGCCGACGTGCTCGTCGCGTTGGTCGGGCTCGGGTGGTCCGACCGTGAGGCGCAGGCCGCCATCGACGCCGTCGTGGCGGACCGTGGCGACGCCGTCGCGGTGGCCGTGCCGCAGTTGCTGCGTGCCGCACTCGGTCACCTCGGTCCGCAGAAGTCCACCGGGGCCCGAGCGTGAGCGACGACGACCTGACCCGTCCCACGCTCGAGTCCGAGGCCGAGCTGGCCTTCGAAGGGGCGCTGCGGCCCACCTCGCTCGGCGAGTTCGTCGGGCAGTCCAAGGTGCGGGGCCAGCTCGAGCTGCTGCTCAAGGCCGCGACGATGCAGGGCCGCACCCCCGACCACATCCTGCTCGCCGGACCGCCCGGGCTCGGCAAGACGACCCTGGCCATGATCGTGGCCCACGAAGGGGCTCGGCCGTTGCGGATGTCGTCGGGTCCCGCGATCCAGCACGCGGGCGACCTGGCCGCGGTCCTCTCTGCGCTCGTGCCGGGGGAGGTGCTCTTCATCGACGAGATCCATCGCATGGCGCGGCCGGCCGAAGAGATGCTGTACCTCGCAATGGAGGACTACCGGATCGACATCATGGTGGGCAAGGGGGCAGGAGCGACCAGCATCCCCCTCGAGTTGTCGCCCTTCACCCTCGTCGGTGCGACCACCCGCAGCGGGCTGCTGCCCAACCCCCTGCGCGACCGGTTCGGCTTCACGGCGCACCTCGAGTTCTACGACGAGGCCGAGCTGACCGAGGTCCTCCGCCGGGCGGCGTCCCTCCTCGGCATCGTCATCGACGGTGCCGCCCTGGCCGAGATCGCCGGACGGTGCCGGGGCACGCCTCGCATCGCGAACCGCCTGCTCCGACGCGTCCGCGACTACGCGCTCGTCCACGGGCGGGATGCCGACCTGACGACCGTGCGCGAAGCGCTCGATCTCTACGACGTCGATTCGCTGGGGCTCGACCGGCTCGACCGTGAGGTCGTCCGCACGGTGCTGACCCGGTTCGGCGGCGGACCCGTCGGCCTCAACACCCTTGCGGTCTCGGTGGGAGAAGAGGCCGACACGATCGAGTCGGTCGTCGAGCCGTTCCTCGTCCGGGTGGGCCTGCTCACCCGGACGCCGCGGGGACGCATCGCCACTCCCGAGGCCTGGCGGCACTTCGGTCTGGCGCACGCCTCAGGGGCGCTCTTCGGCGATGACCTATAATTCCTGCAGGTCCGAGGCCTTCGCTCGCTGAAGCGAGTCCCGCTCGGCCCACACCCCCAACAGCGAAAGGGAGTTCCGCATGGATCCCGCAACCCTCATCATGGTCCTCCTCCTGGTGGTCCTCGTCGTCTTCATGTTCCGCAACAAGAAGAAGCGCGACCGTCAGCAGGCAGAACTGCAGAACAAGCTCGTCCCCGGCGTCGAGGTCATGCTCTCGTTCGGCGTCTACGGCACCGTCGTCTCCATCGACGACGAGAACAACGTCGCCGAGGTCGAGGTCTCGCCCGGCACCGTCCTCAAGGTCCACCGTCAGACCCTGGGTCGCGTCGTCGAACCGGTCATCGACGAGCCCGTCGCCGACGACGCCGACTCGCTGGCCGACGGCTCCACCAAGCACGACCGCGTCATCGACGACGCTCCCGAGTTCGGTGAACGCGCCACGTCCGCACCGGTCGACTCGACGGTCGCCAAGGACTCCGACACCAAGGCCTGACCCGACGACCGCCTCGGCCGCCTTGCGCGGCCGGGTCCGATCCACGGCGCGCGCTCCACGTGAGCGCGCGCTCCCATGAGAAAGCAGAGTTCCTCCGTGGCACGCTCGACGCCGGTGAAGAAAGCAATACGATCCCTGACCTGGTTGTTGGTCATCATCGCCGGCCTCACGGCCCTGAACGGCACGGCCACGTTCCTGAACGACTCCGGTCGTGACGGGTGGTGGAACGGAGCGAGTTGGGTGCCCGAACTGGCCCTCGACCTGCAGGGCGGCACGCAGATCACCCTTGCGGCCCAGCTCCAGAGCGGCGAGACGGTGTCGTCGGAGCAGCTGGACCAGGCGGTCACGATCATCCGGCAGCGCATCGACTCGGCCGGCGTCTCGGAATCCGAGATCACCAAGCAGGGCACGCAGAACATCGTCGTGTCCATCCCCGGACGACCCGACAACGCGACCCTCGAACGCATCGAGGCGTCGGCCAAGCTGACCTTCCGCCCCGTGCTCTACACCGAGGCGGTCTCGAACGCCGCGGTCGGCGGAGAAGGCGACGGCGCCACGGCCAGCCCGAGCGCCACGCCCTACACCCCCAACCCCGAGCTCGAGAGCACGCCGACCGCGTCCCCGACGAACGCGTCCGACCTGGCGTGGATCACCCCCCAGCTCGCCGACCTCTACCAGAACTACGACTGCGCGGCCGAGAACGACCTGGCCACGGCCCGTGACGACGAGCCACTGGTCACCTGCTCCACCGACGGCACGGCCAAGTACATCCTCGGCCCGGTCGAGGTGCAGGGTTCCGACATCAGCGACGCCACGAACGGTCTCGCCGCCGACTCGCAGGGCAACTCGACGAACACCTGGGCCGTGAACCTCGAGTTCAACGGCCAGGGCACCGACCGGTTCTCCCAGGTCACCTCGCGCCTCGTCTCGTTGCAGGCGCCGCAGAACCAGTTCGCCGTGACCCTCGACAACCAGGTCATCACGGCGCCGTCCGCGAACGCCGCCATCACCGACGGCCGGGCCCAGATCACGGGCCAGTTCACGCAGGACTCCTCGAAGACCCTCGCCGACCAGCTGAAGTTCGGTGCCCTCCCGCTCAGCTTCTCGGTCCAGAGCAACGAGACGATCACCGCGACCCTCGGACAGACCCAGCTGATCAGCGGCCTGATCGCCGGCCTCATCGGCCTGATCCTGGTGGTCATCTACTCGCTGATCCAGTACCGGGCCCTCGCCTTCGTGACCGTCCTGTCGCTGGTCATCGCCGCCGTGCTCACCTACCTCGTGATCGCCATCCTGTCCTGGCGAGAGGGCTACCGCCTCTCGCTGGCGGGGGTGACCGGTCTGATCGTGGCCATCGGCATCACGGCCGACTCATTCATCGTCTACTTCGAACGCATCCGGGACGAACTCCGCGACGGTCGCATCCTCGAGAGCGCCGTCGAATCGGGCTGGAAGCGCGCCATCCGCACGATCATCGCGTCCGACACGGTGAACTTCCTGGCGGCCATCACGCTCTTCATCCTCGCGGTCGGCAACGTCAAGGGCTTCGCGCTCACCTTGGGCATCACCACGGTGATCGACCTGATCGTGGTCTCGCTGTTCACCCACCCCATGCTCCAGCTCATCGCCCGGACGCGGTTCTTCGGCGAAGGCCACTCGTTCAGCGGGCTCAACCCACGCGCCCTCGGCGCCGTCTACCGGGGGCGGGCGCAGTTCCGAACCCCGGCCGTCGTCGGCCGCAAGCAAGCGGGCGGTCGCGAGGCCGTCAAGCGTCAGACCATCGCCGAGCGCAAAGCCGCCGAGAAGAACACCGAGCGCGTCGACTCGTCGACCGCCGGTGAAGGGAAGAAGGACTCCTGATGGCCAGTTTCTCGAAATTCGGCAACGACCTCTACACGGGTGCCCGGTCGTACGACATCATCGGCCACCGCCGCCGCTGGTACTGGATCGCCGCCCTGGTCATCCTCATCTCGGTCACCGTCCCGTTCCTCCGCGGCGGCTTCCACTTCGGCATCGAGTTCACGGGCGGGTCGGAGTTCCAGGTCGCCCAGCCGGCCGAACTCGACCAGGACGTCGCCACGACGACCGTCGACGAGGTCGTACCCGGTTCGAACCCGCGGGTCACCCAGGTCGGCACCGACACGATCCGCGTGCAGACCTCGCAGCTGGAAGCCGCTCAGACGAACGACGTGGCGGCGGCGTTGGCCACCGCGTACGACGTCCCCGACGATCGAGTGACCTCGTCCTTCATCGGTGCCTCATGGGGTGCCGACATCACGAGCCAGGCCATCAAGGGTCTCGTGATCTTCCTGATCCTCGCCGCGATCGGCATGACGCTGTACTTCCGAACCTGGAAGATGTCGTTGGCCGCCATGGCAGCCCTGCTGCACGACCTCGTGCTGACCGCGGGCATCTACGGCATCGTCGGCTTCGAGGTCACCCCGGCGGCGGTCATCGGCTTCCTGACGATCCTCGGCTACTCGCTCTACGACACCGTGGTGGTGTTCGACAAGATCCGCGAGAACACCGCCGACGACGGCGAGGGCTCACGACGCACGTTCGGACAGTCCGTGAACCTGGCCGTCAACCAGACGTTGGTCCGGTCGATCAACACGTCGGTCGTGGCGCTCCTCCCCGTCGCGGCGATCCTCTTCATCGGGGCATTCGTCCTGGGAGCGGGCACCCTCCGCGACATCTCCCTGGCGCTCTTCATCGGCATCCTGGTCGGGACCTACTCGACGATCTTCATCGCCTCACCGCTCTACGCCACGCTCCGCCTCCGTGAGCCGGACATCGCGAAACGCGATGCCGGCAAGCTCGAGGCACAGAAGACCGAGCCCCTCACCGTCGACGAGACGGTGGGCGCATGATCGGCGACCACCGTCGACCCGAGATCGGGGCCGACGCCGCCATCGGCGCCCTGTCCGACGGCACCTACGTGCTCGACGTCCGAGAACCGCACGAATGGGATGAAGGTCATGCGCCCGGCGCGACGTCCATCCCACTGTCCGAGCTGAACGAACGGGTCGGGGAGGTCCCCACCGACCGCCCCGTCCTCGTCGTCTGCCACTCCGGCATGCGGTCGGCTCGCGCGACGGACGCCCTGCGAGGCGTCGGCGTGGACGCCCGCAACGTCGTCGGTGGGATGCTCGCCTGGCGGGACGCGGGGGGCACGGTCGTGGCAGACGACGGCCACCCCGGGGCGTCGGTCGACTGACGGCCGACGGGTACCCTTGACCCCACGGAGTCCACGTCCGACCACGACGGCCGGCGGTGGCGCTCCGACCCGAGAGAACGAGGTGCAGCCGTGACCGAGATCACCACACGGAACAACTCCGCACCGCCCGAGACGCCCGGCGGTCAGAACACGGCCTCGTTGCGGACGCTCCTGCCTCGACTCTTCTCGCGCAGCCAGCCGGCAGGCGCCGTCGACCGGTTGATCAAGACCGTGCGCATGCACCATCCCAAGGCCGACATCGTCATCATCGAGCGGGCCTACTCGGTGGCCGAGAAGGCGCACACGGGTCAACTGCGCAAGAGCGGCGAACCGTACATCACCCATCCCGTCGCGGTGGCGCAGATCCTCGCCGATCTGGGCATCGGCGCCAAGACCGTCGCGGCTGCACTGCTGCACGACACCGTCGAGGACACCGACTACACACTGGCCATGCTCCAGCGCGACTTCGGGGACGAGATCGCGATGCTCGTCGACGGGGTCACCAAGCTCGACAAGCTCAAGTACGGCGACAGCGCTCAGGCCGAGACCGTCCGGAAGATGGTCGTGGCCATGTCGAAAGACATCCGGGTCCTCGTCATCAAGCTCGCCGACCGGCTGCACAACGCTCGCACCTGGGGTTTCGTCGAGTCGGCGTCAGCGACCCGCAAGGCCACCGAGACCCTCGAGATCTACGCCCCCCTGGCGCACCGGCTCGGCATCCAGACCATCAAATGGGAGCTCGAGGACCTCTCGTTCGCGGTGCTCCACCCCAAGCTCTACGTCGAGATCGACAACCTGGTCAAACAGCGCACGCCGCAACGCGAGCAGTTCGTGCAGAACGTCATCAACGCCGTCAAGTCCGACCTCAAGTCAACGAAGATCCGCGGCGACGTCATGGGTCGGCCCAAGCAGTACTACTCGATCTACCAGAAGATGATCGTCCGGGGTCGGGAGTTCGACGAGATCTACGACCTCGTCGGCATCCGCATCCTCGTCAACTCGCTTCGCGACTGCTACGCCGTGTTGGGCTCGATCCACGCCCGCTGGAACCCGATCCCCGGCCGCTTCAAGGACTACATCGCCACGCCGAAGTTCAACCTGTACCAGTCGCTGCACACGACCGTCATCGGTCCCAAGGGACGTCCCGTCGAGATCCAGATCCGCACGCACGAGATGCACCAGCGGGCCGAGTTCGGCGTGGCCGCCCACTGGAAGTACAAGCAGCGCATGAACGGCGGGCGCGACGACCAGGGCGGAGCGAAGACCGAGACGGACATGGCCTGGCTCGCCCACATCTCGGACTGGCAGGCCGAGACGGCGGACCCCAGTGAGTTCCTGGACAGCCTCCGTTTCGAGATCGGCGCGAAGGAGGTCTACGTCTTCACGCCTCAGGGCAAGGTCATCGGCCTGCCGTCGGGAGCGACCCCGGTCGACTTCGCCTACGCCGTGCACACCGAGGTCGGACACCGCACGATGGGCGCCAAGGTCAACGGTCGCCTCGTGCCCCTCGAGAGCGTCCTGTCGAGTGGCGACGTCGTCGAGGTCTTCACCTCGAAGAATCCTGACTCGGGGCCGAGCCAGGACTGGCTCGCCTTCGTCAAGAGCCCCCGCGCCCGGAACAAGATCAGGCAGTGGTTCACGAAAGAACGCCGCGACGAGGCCATGGAGCAGGGCAAGGACGCCATCGCCCGTGCCATGCGGAAGCAGAACCTGCCGCTCCAGAAGCTGATGACCCAGGACAGCATCGCCGAAGTCGCCGCCACCATGCGGTACGACGACGTGTCGAGTCTCTACGCGGCCGTCGGCGAGGGCCACATCTCGACCCAGTCCGTCATCGAGAAGATCCTCGCCGCGGTCCACACGCAGACCGAGGTCGACGAAGGCGAGTTCGAGTTCCCCAGCCAAGGTCGAGCACGGCCGTTGCGCAACAGCGACTCGGGCGTGCTGGTCCGAGGGGCCCCGGACATCCTGGTGAAACTCGCCAAGTGCTGCACGCCCGTGCCGGGCGACCAGATCGTCGGATTCGTGACCCGCGGCCAGGGCGTCAGCGTCCACCAGGCGAACTGCCACAACGTCCAAGGTCTGTTGAAAGAGCCCGAGCGGATGATCGAGGTCGAGTGGGCTCCGTCGTCCAAGAGCGTGTTCATGGTGCAGATCCAGATCGAGGCCCTCGATCGCAGCGGATTGCTGTCGGACGTCACCCGGGTCCTGAGCGAGCACCACGTCAACATCCTGTCGGCGAGCGTCTCGACCTCTGACGAACGCCTGGCCCTCAGCCGCTTCGTGTTCGAGATGGGTGACACCACCCACCTCGATCGCGTCCTGAACGCGGTCCGACGCATCGACGCCGTGTACGACGTCTACCGGGTCAGCGCCGGCTGAGACGCTGCCTCCTCCGACGGACCGGGTGGGCCTGCGTCTCGTCGCACCTCGTCGTCGACGAGGGCCGCGTCGGCGCCGGCTGAACAGACTCGACCGAGCCGCTCCACGGTTCGCGTTCGATGGGGGAGCCGTCCACGTCGATCGAGGACGGCGATCGCGTCGGCGTACGTCACGCCCTGCTGAGACACGACGTCCCGCGCGGCCGTCTCGTCCTGAGACGCCCAGCCCTCACAGCGAGCGAGGTCGACGACGGTCCGGGCCGGTGTGGTGACGGCCACACCCTGGACGGTGACGATCTCGCCCTCGTCGATGACGACCTGTCGGACGATCGAACCCCGACCACGATGCTTCACCCTGGCCGGCGACACCACCAGCCCGGAGTGGGGGAGTGGTGCCGGGCCTCGGGCACCCCAGACCCAGGCGGCACTCCGTTCGGCCGCGACGACTCCGGCGCCGAGGGCGATCCCGATCGCGATCGCCCGGCCCCCGGCATCGTCGATCTCGGCCACGCTGCGCCACGAGCCACCGACTGCGTAGACCTGCCCGTCCAGTGCAGCCGCACGCAGTTCGGGCTCGGGCAGGTCGTCGTCGGTCAGGACCAGGGGGAGACGAGCAGGCATGCGCCCAGCCTGGCCGACCCTGCCGACGACGACGAACCGCCCGACCCTCCCTGTGGAGAATCGGACGGTTCGCGACGTCGGTGGGCGGTCGGCCCCGGACGGTCAGCCCAGGGCGTCGAGCCAGACCTTCCGGGCGTCCAGAGCTTCACGAGCCTCGCGGACACGACGAGCGTCGCCGCTGGCCTCGGCCGTCGCGAGTTCGTCTTCGAGCTTGCTGATGGCGTCGTGCAGTTGGCTCGCGAGCCCCTGGGACCGTGCCTGGCGTTCGGGGTTGTTCTTCTCCCAGAACTGCTCGTCGAGCTGACGCACGTGGGACTCGACCTTGCGGAGGCGATCCTCGACCACCCGGACCTGCTCGCGAGGAACGCGACCGATCTCGTCCCATCGCAGCTGGATCGAGGTGAGGGCCTCGCGCGCCGGGACCCGGTCCGTGACCGTCAGGATCTTCTCGGCCTCGGTGAGCAGCTCGAGTTTCTGTTCGAGGTTGCCCTCGTACTCGGCGGTGTCCTGCGCGACGACCTCGGACTTGGCTGCGTAGAGGACGTCGCCTGCACGCTTGAACTTCGCCCAGAGGGCGTCGTCGTACTTCTTCCCGGCACGGCCGGCGCGCTTCCAGTCGTCGAGCAGCCCCCGGTAGGCCGAGATGCCGTCGACACCCTTCGGCGCCAGGGCCTCGGCCGCTTCGACGAGGGCTTGCTTGCGCTGACGAGCGTCACGGTGGGTCGCGTCGAGTTCGGCGTAGAAGGCCTTGCGGTGCTGGTCGATGGTGGTGCGCGCAGCACGGAATCGTTTCCAGAGGTCGTTGCCCTCGCCCTTCGGGATGCGAGGACCGTCCTGTTGATGCTTCTGCCACCGGGCGAAGATGTCGTCGAGGGTGGCCGTGACCTGCTTCCACTGGACGCGGGCGGGGTCCTGGGCCGCCAGGGCCTCGGCCTCCGTGACGAGAGCGGTGCGGTAGGCGACCGCTTCGGTGAGGGCCTTCTGTGCCTCGGCGCTCTGCTGTTGCGTCAGCTCGTCGACCGTGGAGTCGAGTGCCGACACCCGAAGGCGCAGGGCCTCGAGATCCCCGACCGCGCTCGGTTCGACGAGCTGCTCGCGCAGGTGGGTGACCGTCTTGACGACGTCGCCCGCCGATGCGCCGCGCTTGATGCGCTGCTCGAGCAACGTCACCTGCCCGGCGAGTTCGATGAACTTGCGTTCGTAGTACGCGAGAGCCTCGGCGGGCGTCGCGTCGGGGTACTGCCCCACGGCGCGTTCGCCGTCGCCCTCGCGGACGTAGACCGTGCCGTCGTCGGCGACGCGGCCCCAGGGTGCCTGATCGTCAGTAGCCACTTTTATCCCTTGCTGAACGTGCTCGTCGCGGGACCAGGACAGGCCACCACGATGGGTGCTCAGCCTATTGCACAGCGGACCGCGGCGGACTACTCGATGGTCGCGCCCGTGATCGTCGTCGGCACGACGGGAGCGCCGTCGGTCTCGCTCGTACCGGGAGTCAGGCCCGCGTCCGTGATCTGCGCCTCGAGCTGGTCGAGTCCGCTCGTGACGCGTCCGACCACGGTGTAACCACCCGTCGAGCCGTCGAGGGTGGTGTCGCCGTAGGTGATGAAGAACTGCGTCGACTGCGAGTACGGGTCGGTGCTCCGAGCCATGGCGATCGTCCCCGTCGGGTACACGCCGTCCGACGGGACGTTCTCGAGTGGGCCGAAGGTGAAACCGGCGTCGCCCGTCCCGTCGCCGTTGGCGGACCCGCACTGGATGAACTTCGCCGTCGCGGCGTCGCTCATGCGGTGGCAGGTCGTCCCCGTGTAGAAGCCCTTCTGGATGAGGTCGATGACGACGCTCGACGCCTGCGGGGCCTTCGCCCCGTCCAGTTCGATCCCGAGCTCGACGCCGTCATTGAGCGTGAGGCCGCCCGTCCAGGAGCGGCCGTCGGCGATCGCCTCGCTGGGCACGTCCCCGACGTTCTCGCCGGCGGCGGGCGTCGAGGAGGCGCTGGGCGCGTCAGACGGAGCCGCCGCGGGGGCACCGGGACCGCTGGTCGACCAGAACACCTGGGACACGGCCGCGACTCCGACCACGACCACGACGGCGGTCACGGCGAGGACGTTGTCCCGACGGCGTCGGGCGACCTGCGTCGCGTGCACCTGCTGACGAGCGGTGTACCTGCGGAGCCGGTCCCGGCTCTCACGGTCCGGGTTCTTGCTCGGTGCCACGGGTCCTCCAGCTCGGTGATGTCCAGCCTGCACTGTATCGGAGGGCCGGTCTAGCATGGGTCACCATGAGCCCGCTCCCGCAGAGCTCGACCCCTCTCGCGGTCCGCATGCGTCCCACCACCCTCGACGAGGTCGCCGGTCAACGGCACCTCTTGCGGCCCGGCTCGCCTCTGGTCACCCTGGCGTCCGGCACGGGTGCCGACCAGGGGGCCGTCTCCGTCATCCTCTGGGGTCCGCCGGGTACGGGGAAGACCACCCTCGCCCAGGCCATCGCCCGCAGCTCCGGCCGACAGTTCATCGAGCTGTCAGCCGTGACCGCGGGAGTCAAGGACGTCCGACAGGTGATGGAGAAGGCCCTGTCGAACCGTGACCTCTACGGCACGACGACCGTGCTCTTCCTCGACGAGATCCATCGCTTCACCAAGGCGCAGCAGGACGCCCTGCTGCCCGGCGTCGAGAACGGCTGGGTCATCCTCATCGCCGCCACCACCGAGAACCCGTCCTTCTCGGTCATCACGCCCCTGCTGTCCCGTTCGCTCCTGCTGACGCTCGAACAGCTCAGCGACGACGACCTGGCCCAGTTGGTCCAGCGGGCGGTCGGCGACCCCCGCGGTCTCGACGGATCCGTGCGCCTCGACGACGAAGCCCTGGCCACCATCGTCCGACTGGCCTCCGGTGACGCCCGACGTGCGCTCACGGCCCTCGAGGCGTCCGCCCAGTCGGCGTGGGCCACGAAGCTCGAGGCCGACGCGGTGCCGGCGGCCTCGGCCGACGACGCGTCCGACGCCGACTTCGATCCCGACGCCGAGTACGACGAGAACGATCCCGACGACGACCGTCCGACGATCACGTCCGAGATCGTCGCCCAGTCGGTCGACCGGGCGTTGCTGCGGTACGACCGCAACGGCGACGAGCACTACGACGTCATCAGCGCCTTCATCAAGTCCATCCGGGGGTCCGACGTCGACGCGTCGCTCCATTACCTCGCCCGCATGATCGAGGCGGGTGAGGACCCCCGCTTCATCTGCCGTCGGATCATCGTGTCGGCGGGTGAGGACATCGGCATGGCCGATCCGAACGCACTCACCGTCGCGGTCTCGGCCGCGACCGCCGTGCAGATGATCGGCATGCCCGAGGGACGCATCCCGATGGCCGAGGCCGTCGTCTACCTGGCGACCGCACCCAAGTCGAACCGGTCCTACTCCGCCCTCGACGCCGCGATCGCGGACGTCCGGGCCGGCAAGGCGGGCCGCGTGCCCAAGCACCTGCGCGACGCCCATTACCCCGGGGCACGGCGCCTCGGGCACGGGAAGGGCTACCGCTACGCCCACGACTCCGAGTTCGGGGTGGTCGAGCAGCAGTACCTCCCCGACGAACTCGTCGGCCACGAGTACTACGATCCCACCGCCAACGGCAACGAACGCGACGTGGCGGCCCGTCTCGAGAAGCTGCGCCGGATCACCCGCGGGCACTGACGGCACGACCGACCGGCTGCTCGCATCGGCGCCCGAGCTCCTGTATGCTCGGGGGGTTGCCTGTTCTCGGGCGTCGACGCGCGGCTGCTGACGACGACCCGATCAAGGTGCGACGACCTGTAGCCGGTCGCCACCGCGGCACTCACCCCTCTTGTTACGCCGCCCGGCGCTCGCGCGCTGGGGCGGTCCCTGACGAACCACCGACAAGAAAAAGGAACAAGTGTCCACCAAGTCACGTACCCGCAGCAAGACCCGTCTCTCGCGTGCCCTCGGCATCGCCCTGACCCCGAAGGCTGCTCGTTACCTCGAGAAGCGCCCCTACGCTCCCGGCGAGCACGGCCGCACCAAGCGCAAGACCGACAGCGACTACGCCGTCCGTCTGCGTGAGAAGCAGCGCCTGCGCGCCCAGTACGGCATCCGCGAGGCCCAGCTCAAGATCGTCTTCAACGAGGCCCGCAAGGCTTCGGGCCTGACCGGTGAGAACCTGGTCGAGCTCCTCGAGACCCGTCTCGACGCCCTCGTCCTCCGTGCCGGCTTCGCCCGCACGACGGCCCAGGCCCGTCAGATGGTCGTCCACCGCCACATCCTGGTGGACGGCAAGCTCGTCGACCGCCCCTCGTTCCGCGTCAAGCCGGGTCAGATGATCCACGTCAAGGAGCGCAGCGAGAAGACCGAGCCCTTCCAGGTCGCCGCGGCCGGCGGTCACGTCGACCTGCTGCCCAAGGTGCCCGGTTACCTCGAGGTCGAGATCGACAAGCTGCAGGCCCGCCTCGTGCGTCGCCCGAAGCGCGTCGAGGTCCCGGTGACCTGCGAGGTCCAGCTCGTCGTCGAGTACTACGCCGCGCGCTAGAACTCGTCACCCCGTCAGGAGCGGGCCACGGTCGTGGCCCGCTCCTTTCGCGTTCCCGGGGCCGGGTAAGCTGTCGAGTCGTCGCGCTCGCACGTCGCGGCACCAGCCCCAAGAGGAGTCCCCGTGAAGAGCCTGTTCCTGCTCGCCGTCGGTGTCGTCGGCGGCTTCGCCGTCGCCCACCAGTTCAACAAGACATCTCGGGGTCAGCAGTTCTTCGGCGACCTCGACGGCAACGTGAAGTCGTTCCGTGCCGCCGTGGTAGACGGTTACAAGGCCCGCGAAGCCGAACTGCGTTCCGACCGCGACGAGTCCTGAGCGCGCCGCCGCGCCTCCTCGTCCTGACACACGACCAACCCACCCTCGGGAGAACCATGCAGACCGCCGAAATCCGCCGCCGTTGGCTCGACTACTTCGGCGATCGGGGCCACACCGTCGTCCCGTCCGCGTCCCTGGTCAGCGACGATCCCAGCCTGCTCTTCACCGTCGCGGGCATGGTCCCGTTCATCCCGTACCTCACGGGGCTCGTCCCGACGCCGTACCCGCGTGCCACCAGCGTCCAGAAGTGCATCCGCACCAACGACATCGAAGAGGTCGGCAAGACGCCGCGGCACGGCACGTTCTTCCAGATGAACGGCAACTTCTCGTTCGGCGACTACTTCAAGGAAGAGGCGATCGGCTACGCCTGGGAGCTCCTGACCTCGAGCGAGGCCGACGGAGGACTCGCGTTCTCGCCCGACGACCTCTGGGTGACGGTGTACGAGGAGGACGACGAGGCCATCGCCCTCTGGAAGAAGGTCGCCGGTCTGCCCGACGAGCGCATCCAGCGACTCGGCAAGGACTCCAACTACTGGCACACCGGCCAGCCGGGGCCCGCAGGTCCGTGCTCGGAGATCTTCTTCGACCGTGGTCCCGCCTACGGCGCCGACGGTGGCCCGGCGACGGACGACGACCGTTACGTCGAGATCTGGAACCTCGTGTTCATGCAGTACCAGATCGAGAACGTGCGCTCGAAGGTCGACTTCGACATCGTCCGCGAGCTGCCGAACAAGAACATCGACACCGGCATGGGTCTCGAGCGCGTGGCGTTCCTCAAGCAGGGCGTCGACAACATGTACGAGATCGACCAGGTGCGCCCCGTCCTCGACAAGGCCGCCGAGCTGTCGGGACGGCGCTACGGAGCCGTCCACGACGACGACGTGCGGATGCGGGTCATCGCCGACCACGTCCGCAGCTCGCTCATGTTGATGTCCGACGGGGTCCGCCCGTCCAACGAGGGTCGGGGCTACATCCTCCGCCGCCTCCTGCGCCGCACGGTCCGGTCGATGCGCTTGCTCGGCGTCGACGGCCCCACGTTCCCCTCGCTCTTCCCCGAGTCCCGCGACGCGATGAAGGCCGCCTACCCCGAGGTCGAGACCGACTACGAGCGCATCTCGCGCCTGGCCTACGCCGAGGAGGAGACCTTCCTCCGCACCCTGGCCGCCGGGACGAACATCCTCGACATCGCCGTCGACGACACGAAGCAGCGTGCCTCGGCGGGCACGACCCCGCAGCTGCAGGGCGACACGGCGTTCCTCCTGCACGACACCTTCGGGTTCCCCATCGACCTGACGCTCGAGATCGCGGAAGAGAGCGGTCTGACGGTCGATCGCGAGGCATTCGACCGACTCATGTCCGAGCAGCGTGCCCGGGCGAAGGCCGATGCCAAGTCCCGGAAGGTGGCCCTGGCCGACCTGAGCGTCTACAGCGCGTTCCGGGCCCAGGGCGAGACGGTCTTCACCGGCTACGACGAGCTCGACACCGAGACGCGCGTGCTGGGCCTGATCGTCGACGGGGCCGACGTCGACCGGGCCGTGGCGGGTGACATCGCCGAGGTGATCCTCGCCGAGACCTCCCTGTACGCCGAGTCCGGCGGTCAGGAAGCTGACTCGGGCCGCATCGTCGGCGTGGGCTTCGACCTCGAGGTCCTCGACGTGCAGAAGCCCGTCAAGGGGCTGATCAGCCACCGCGTCCAGGTGACGTCCGGCGAGGTGGGGGTCGGCGACACGGCGACCAGCGTGGTCGACCCGGCCTACCGCCGCGGCGCGACGCAGGCGCATTCGGCGACGCACCTGATCCACGCCGCCCTCCGGGAGGTGCTCGGCCCGGAGGCGCACCAGGCGGGGTCGTATAACAAGGCCGGATACATGCGGCTCGACTTCAACTGGAACCAGGCGCTGAGCCCGCAGACACGCTCCGAGATCGAGGAGATCGCGAACAACGCCATCCGCGACGACCTGCAGGTCGTCACCCGCGAGATGCCCCTCGACGACGCCCGCGCGCTGGGCGCCATGGCGCTGTTCGGTGAGAAGTACGGCGAGACGGTCCGCATGGTCGACATCGGTGGTCCCTGGTCGCGCGAGCTCTGCGCGGGCACCCATGTCTCGACCAGCTCGCAGGTCGGCCTCATCAACCTCGTCAGCGAGAGCTCGGTGGGGTCGACCAACCGCCGCGTCGAGTCCCTCGTCGGCATGGACGCATTCCGTGACTTCGCCGCCGAGCGGGCTCTCGTGTCCCAACTGACCTCGTCGCTCAAGACTCCCCGTGATCAGCTGGCCGACCGCATCGGCGACCTGGTCACGAGCCTCCGGACGGCAGAGAAGAAGATCGCCGAGTTCGAGTCCGCCCGCCTCGCCACCCGCGTCCCGGCGCTGGCCGAGACGGCGAGTCGGATCGGCGACCTCACGGTCGTCGCCGAATCGGTCGGGTCGCTCGCTTCGACCGACGACCTGCGGTCGCTCGCCCTGTCGGTCCGCGAACGCCTGGGCGCGTCCAGCGCCTCCGTCGTCGCCCTGGCAGCCGACGTCGCGGGCAAGCCCGCCGTGATCGTGGCCACCACGGACGGCGCGCGCCAGGCCGGCGTCAAGGCCGGCCGTCTCGCCAAGGGCGCCGCCGCGGCTCTCGGTGGCGGGGGCGGCGGCAAGGACGACCTCGCCCAGGGCGGCGGATCCGACGTCTCGGCCATCCCCACCGCGCTGGCCGGCATCGTCGCCGAGCTCGGGTCCTGAGGACGCTCGTGCGGCGCGGAGTCCGGATCGGCATCGACGTGGGCAAGGCCCGGGTCGGTGTCGCCCGCACCGATCCCGACGGTCTGCTCGCCACCCCGGTCGAGACGCTGGCGCGTTCGGCCGACGGCGTGGCCGACATCGGTGCCGTCCGGGACCTCGTCGTCGGACTCGACGCGCTCGAGGTGATCGTCGGGCTGCCCATCGCCCTATCGGGTCGCGACACGGCCTCCACCCAGGACGCCCGGGACTTCGCCGCGGCCGTCGCCCAGGCCGTGGCCGTGCCCGTGCGCCTCGTCGACGAGCGCCTGTCGACCGTGAGCGCCCAGGGCGCCCTCCGGGCCTCGGGCCGGAAGGGCAGGAGCCAGCGGTCCGTCATCGACCAAGTGGCCGCTGTTATCATCGTCCAGCACGCGCTCGACCTCGAGCGCTCGAGCGGTCGACCGCCCGGGCGGATGGTCGACGTGACCCGAGAGGCGAGCGGCGACGGTGCCGCACCCGCCACCGACGAGAGACAGTGATTCGTGGCCGACGAACCCGACTGGGACGACATCTTCGCGTCCCAACCCCAGAACGACCGCCCTGCCGACACCTCCGGACGACGACGGGGTGATCCGGGTGATGGTCGACCGGGCGACGCCGACGGTGCACCCCTCCGCCGCAGCACCCACGTCGACGCCCCCGCCCTGTCCCGCCGCGAACAGCGTGAGCGCGAGCGACAGGCCGAACCCGCCGTCGTTCCCTCCTCCGACGGTGGGGGGACCGCCCCCGCGGACGCACGACGCGCGAACCGCGCGAACGGCGTTCCAAGAAGGGCCCGATCGTCCTCGCGTCCATCCTCGTGCTCGTCCTGGCCGGCGGAACCGCCGGCGTCGCCGCCGCCTGGGGGCAGGTACAGCCCCTGATCGCCAAGTTCACGGGTGACGACGAACCGGCCGACTACGCCGGCAGCGGGAACGGCACGCCCGTCGAGTTCGCCATCGTCTCAGGTCAGGTCGGCTCCGACATCGCGCAGAACCTCGCGGACGCGGGCGTCACGCAGAGCTACGAGTCGGCCTACTCGCTCCTCCTGTCCAACCCGTCGATGACCTTCCAACCGGGCACCTATACCCTGCAGCAGCAGATGAGCGCCCAGTCGGCCCTCGATGCACTGCAGGACAGCGCCAACCGCATCACCAACAAGGTCGTCATCCCCGAGGGGACCGTGGCGGCGGACGTCTACGAACTCCTGGCCACCGCGACGTCGATCCCCATCGCCGACGTCCAGGCCGCCGCTGCGGACTACACGACGTTCGGGCTGCCCGCCGAGGCCACGAGCCTCGAGGGATGGCTCTTCCCGGCGACCTACGAACTCGACCCGGGCAAGACCGCCCACGACTACCTGCAGGACATGGTGACGACCATGACCCAGCACCTGCAGTCCGCCGGCGCACAGCCCGCCGAATACCAGAAGACCATCGTCTTCGCGTCGCTCGTCCAGAAAGAGGCCGGTCTGGCCGACGACTACCCGAAGGTCGCGCGGGTCTTCCAGAACCGTCTCGACCAGGGCATGCTCCTCCAGTCCGACGCGACGGTGGCCTACGGCACCGGCAACACCCACCGGGTCACGACGACCGACGAAGAGCGCGGTGACGCGAACAACGCCTACAACACCTACGTCCACGAGGGTCTGCCGGTCGGGCCGATCTCGAACCCCGGTGATCTCGCCCTGAACGCCGCCCTCAAGCCGGCCGACGGGACCTGGCTCTACTTCGTCACGGTCGATCTCGACTCGGGCGAGACGGCGTTCTCGACCACGTTCGCGGAGCACCAGGCCGCGGTCAAGCAGTGGCAGGCCTGGATGCGGGAGCACCCCGAGTACCAGTGACCGACCCACGGGACCCCTGGGCAGACCCACCGGTCCCGAGGGGCCGATCGACCGTCACACGGTCGGTCGGCCCCTCTCTCTGTGGGAAGATCGACACCATGCTTCGTTGGTTGACCGCTGGAGAATCTCACGGGCCCGAGCTCGTCGCCGTCCTCGAAGGGCTGCCGGCCGGCGTGCCGGTGTCGCTCGACGCGATCCGTGCCGACCTCGCCCGACGCAAACTGGGCTACGGCCGCGGTTCCCGCATGAAGTTCGAGCAGGACGAACTCAACATCTCGGGCGGCGTCCGTCATGGTTTGACCATGGGCAGCCCCGTGGCCCTGCGGATCGGCAACACCGAATGGCCGAAGTGGGTCGAGGTGATGAACCCCGAGCCCGTCGAGGTGAGTGAGGCCTCCCGGGGGCGGAGCGCACCCCTCACCCGACCCCGTCCCGGCCACGCCGACCTCGTCGGCATGCAGAAGTACGACTTCGACGAGGCCCGTCCCATCCTCGAGCGGGCGAGCGCACGCGAGACGGCAGCGCGCGTCGCGCTCGGAGCCGTCGCCCGGTCGTTCCTCGCCGAGCTCGGCATCGAGCTCGTCAGCCACACCCTGTCGATCGGGCCCGTGCGCGTGCCCGACGGCAGCCCGGTGCCCGTCCCGACGGACGTGGACCGTCTCGACGACGACCCGTTGCGCTGCTTCGACCAGGCGACCAGCGCCCTCATGGTCGACGAGGTCGAGGCCGCCAAGAAAGACGGCGACACCCTGGGCGGCGTCGTCGAGGTGCTCGCCTACGGGGTGCCGCCCGGGCTCGGTTCGCACGTCCAGTGGGACCGTCGTCTCGACTCGCAGCTGGCCGCCGCGTTGATGGGCATCCAGGCGATCAAGGGAGTCGAGGTCGGCGACGGCTTCGAGACCACCCGGAGGCGCGGTTCCGTCGCCCACGACGAGCTCCACCGCACGGGAGGGGTCATCTCGCGTGACACCGACCGAGCCGGCGGCACCGAGGGGGGCATGAGCACCGGCACGGTCCTCCGCGTGCGTGCCGGCATGAAGCCCATCGCGACCGTGCCCCGGGCGCTGGCCACCGTCGACGTCACGAGCGGCGAAGAGAGCAAGGCGCACCACCAGCGATCGGACGTCTGCGCGGTCCCGGCCGCCGGCGTCGTCGCCGAGTCGATGGTCGCCCTCGTCCTCGCGAACTCGGTCCTGGAGAAGTTCGGCGGCGACTCGCTGGGGGAGACGGCGCGCAACCTGCGGGGCTACCTCGACGCCATCCCCGAGAACCTGCGGACTCAGCCGGCGTCCGCCGCCGAGTGACGGTCGCGCGGCCGGTCGTCCTGATCGGGCCCATGGGGGCGGGCAAGACGAGCATCGGCAAGAAGCTCTCCCGTCGTCTCGGCGTCCCGTTCGTCGACAGCGACCGTCTCGTCGTCCGGCGGCACGGGCCCATCGCCGACCTGTTCGACCGTCACGGCGAGGCCCACTTCCGGGCACTCGAACACGAGGCCGTGGTCGAGGCCCTGACCGGCGACGGGGTGGTGTCGCTGGGTGGGGGAGCCGTCCTCGACGAACGCACGCGCGCCTCCTTGTCCGGGTTGCCCGTCGTCCTGCTGACCGTGACGGCGGAGGCCGTCGAGTCGAGGCTGGCCGGGAGCACCCGGCCGCTGCTGCAGAGAGGCGGGATCGAGGCCTGGCGGGCCATCGCCGCCGAGCGCGATCCGGTCTACCGGGCACTGGCGTCCGCCGTGTTCGACACGTCCCACCGACCCGTCTCGACCGTCGTCGACGACATCGAGACCTGGCTCGACTCCGAGAGAGGCACCGCATGACCGACGCGACCGACACCACCACCATCCACGTCGGGGGAGACGCCCCGTACGACGTCCTGATCGGTCGGGGCCTCACCGGCCACCTGCCGGCGGTCCTGCACCCGCAGACCAAGAAGGTCCTGATCGTCCACGCCCCCACCTTGGGCCGCAAGGCCGGAGAGGTGCGCGACGCCCTCGTGGCGGCCGGCTACGAGGCCCTCATCGCCGAGGTGCCCGACGCCGAGGACGCCAAGCGCGTCGAGGTCGCCGCCTTCTGCTGGCAGGTGCTGGGCCAGGCCGACTTCACCCGCACCGACGCCGTCATCGGTCTCGGCGGCGGGGCGATCACCGACCTGGCGGGCTTCGTTGCCGGCACCTGGCTCCGAGGCGTCCCGCTGGTCCAGATGCCGACCAGCGTGCTGGGGCTCGTCGACGCGAGCGTCGGCGGCAAGACCGGAGTGAACACGGCCGAGGGCAAGAACCTCGTCGGTGTCTTCCACCCGCCCGTGGCGGTGCTCGCCGACCTCGACCACCTCGACACGCTCTCGAAGAACGAGATCCTCGCCGGTTTCGCCGAGGTCGTGAAGGTTGGGTTCATCGCCGAACCCGAGATCCTCGACATCGTCGAGGCGGACGTCGACCGGGCGACCGACCCGACCACGCCGGAGTTCCGGCGGGTGGTCGAACTGGCGATCGGGCTCAAGGCCCGCGTCGTGGGCGAAGACCTCACCGAGCAGGGCCTGCGCGAGATCCTGAACTACGGCCACACCCTCGGCCACGCCGTCGAGCACGCCGAGCGTTACCAGTGGCGTCACGGGGCCGCGGTGTCGGTGGGCATGGTGTTCGCCGCAGAACTCGCCCGCCTGACCGGCCGACTGTCCGACGAGGCGGTCGACCGTCATCGCCGCATCCTCGAGTCGCTGACCCTTCCCGTCTCGTATCCGCTCGGGCGCTGGAACACCCTGCTCGCGACCATGCAACGGGACAAGAAGGCGCGCGCGGGCCTGTTGCGCTTCATCGTCCTGGACGAGATCGGTCGGCCCACCGTGCTGCAGGGGCCCGACCAGAGCCTGCTCTTCGCGGCGTACCAAGAGATCGGTTCGTAGCCCTTCGGCCCTTCGGGGCGTCCGCTACACTCGACGATGGCCGATTCCGGCCGACCTCCCACCACCCCGAACGGATCATCCGCGCATGGCGACTACCAACGACATCAAGAACGGTGCCGTCCTCAACCTCGACGGTCAACTCTGGAACGTCATCGAGTTCCAGCACGTCAAGCCGGGCAAGGGTGGCGCGTTCGTCCGCACCAAGATGAAGAACGTGATGTCGGGCAAGGTCGTCGACAAGACGTTCAACGCCGGCACCAAGATCGATTTCGCCAACGTCGACCGTCGTGAGTACACGTACCTCTACGCCGAGGCCGACGGCTACGTGTTCATGGACACGAGCGACTACGACCAGATCAACGTGCCCGCCACGATCGTCGGCGACGCGAAGAACTTCATGCTCGAGAACCAGAACGTGCAGATGGCCCTGCACGACGGCGACCCGCTGTACATCGAGCTTCCCGCCTCCGTCATCCTCGAGGTCACGTACACCGAGCCCGGCCTCCAGGGCGACCGCTCGACCGGCGGGACGAAGCCCGCCACCGTCGAGACCGGCTACGAGATCCAGGTGCCGCTGTTCCTCGAGACCGGCACCAAGGTCAAGGTCGACACCCGCGACGGCGGCTACCTCGGCCGCGTCAACGACTAGTCGGTGAGCGCACGCACCAAGGCGCGCAAGCGCGCCCTCGACGTCCTGTACGTCGCCGACATCCGTCAGATCAGCATGACCGACGCACTCGTCGCCGAGACCCAGCGGGCCCTCGACCAGCCCGAGCGGGGTTCGAGCTGGGGTTATGCCCGCGACATCGTGCAGGGCGTCATCGACCACCGCGACGAGATCGACGAACTCATCGAGACGTACTCTCAGGGCTGGACCCTCGCGCGCATGCCCACCCTCGACCGCGGCATCATCCGGATCGGCATCTGGGAGCTGCGTCACAACGACGAGATCCCCGACGCCGTGGCGATCAGCGAGGCCGTCGAACTGGCCCAGACCCTCAGCACCGACGACTCCGCCTCGTTCGTCAACGGACTGCTCGGTCGGATCGCGACCGCGGACTGACCGCCGACCGGCCGCCGTCGTCGCCAGCCGGCTCGTCGGGCGTCCGACGAACCGTTAGGGTTGAGCGACCCACACCGACATCCTTTAAATTCCGTCCCGAGAGGCGGGGAAGGAGGTCCGATTGAGCACCCGTACCGTGCTGAGTCAGGCTGACATCGCGCGTGCCCTCACGCGCATCTCGCACGAGATCCTCGAGTCGAACAAAGGTGCCGACGACCTGGTCGTCCTGGGCATCCCGACGCGGGGGGTCGTGCTCGCCGATCGGCTCGCCGCGACCCTCTCGTCCATCTCGGGCAGCACCGTTCCCGTGGGGTCGGTCGACGTGACGATGTACCGGGACGACCTCCGGCGCCAGCCCACCCGGTCGCCCCGACCCACCTCGGTGCCCTCCGGCGGCATCGACGGCAAGACCGTCGTCCTCGTCGACGACGTCCTCTACTCGGGCCGTACCATCCGTGCCGCGTTGGACGCCCTGAGCTCGATCGGCCGACCCCGGGCCGTCCGCCTCGCGGTCCTCGTCGATCGAGGCCACCGAGAGCTGCCCATCCGTGCCGACTTCGTGGGCAAGAACCTGCCGACCTCGACCGTCGAACGCATCTTCGTTCGGCTGCACGGCGTCGACGACGACGAACTCGTCGCCATCGACGACGCCACGACCGCAGGAGGCGCGGGGGCCGCCTCCGCGCCCGTCACCACCCCGGGGGCGAACCGATGAGGCACCTGCTCAGCACCGCCGACCTCTCGCGCGACGAGTCGATCCGCGTCCTCGACGTCGCGGAGGACATGGCGGACGTCGCCACCCGCGAGGTGCGCAAGCTGCCGACGCTCCGCGGCATCACGGTCGTCAACCTGTTCTACGAGGACAGCACCCGTACGCGCATCTCGTTCGAGGCCGCCGCCAAGCGGCTCAGTGCGGACGTCATCAACTTCGCCGCCAAGGGGTCGAGCGTCTCCAAGGGCGAGTCCCTGAAGGACACGGCCCAGACCCTCGCCGCCATGGGGGCCGACGGCATCGTGATCCGCCACCCGTCGAGCGGCGCACCTCGTGTGCTGGCCGACAGCGGCTGGGTGGACGCCGGCATCGTCAACGCTGGCGACGGCACCCACGAACACCCCACGCAGGCCCTGCTCGACGCGTTCACGATCCGCCGGCGCGTCCACGGCGCGGCGAGCCGGGGGCGCGACCTCGACGGCGTCGAGGTGATGATCGTCGGTGACATCCTGCACTCGCGGGTGGCCCGTTCCAACGCGTGGTTGTTGCGGACGCTCGGGGCGCACGTCACGGTGGTCGCGCCTCCCACGCTGATCCCGGTGGACGTCAGCCGCTTCGGCGTCTCCGTCCGCTACGACCTCGACGAGGCCCTGGCCGAGGTGCGACCGGACGTCGTCATGATGCTGCGCATCCAACAGGAGCGCATGAACGACGCGTTCTTCCCCAACCCCCGCGAGTACGCCCGGTCCTGGGGGCTGGGTGCGATGCGGTTCCGGGCTCTGCCCGAGTCCACGCTCGTCATGCACCCCGGCCCGATGAACCGAGGCCTCGAGATCAGCGACGAGGCCGCCGACTCGCCGCGGTCCACCGTCCGTGAGCAGGTCACGAACGGCGTGGCCGTCCGCATGGCCGTGCTCTACCTCACCCTCGCCGGCGACCGGGAGGACGCATCGTGACCACCACCCACCTCATCCGGGGCGCCGAGACCGTCGACGGCACCCGCACCGACGTCGTCGTCCGTGACGGCGTCGTCGCCGAACTCGGCACCGGCCTGACCGCCGCCGGTGCGACGGTCACCGACGCCGACGGCCTGCTCCTGCTCCCCGGCCTCGTCGACCTCCACACCCACCTGCGCGAGCCGGGGGGAGAGGGCAGCGAGACCGTCCTGACCGGATCGCGCGCAGCGGCCGCCGGCGGGTACACCGCGGTCAACGCGATGGCCAACTCGTCACCCGTGGCCGACACCGCGGGGGTCGTCGAACAGGTGCAGGCGCTGGGGGAGCGGGCCGGCTTCGTGACCGTCCGCCCGATCGGCGCCGTGAGCCAGGGGCTGAAGGGGACCCACCTCTCCGAGATCGGTGCCATGGCCCGCTCGCGGGCCGCCGTCCGGGTCTTCTCCGACGACGGTTCCTGCGTCGCCGACCCATTGCTGATGCGTCGGGCCCTCGAGTACATCAAGGGGTTCGGGGGAGTCCTCGCCCAGCACGCCCAGGAGCCGAGGCTCACGGAGGGCGCCCAGATGAACGAGGGCGCACTGTCGGCCGAACTGGGCCTGGGAGGCTGGCCCGCGGTCGCCGAAGAGGCCATCATCGCCCGCGACGTCCTGCTCGCCGACCACGTCGGCGCCCGGCTGCACGTCTGCCACGTGTCGACGGCGGGCAGCGTCGAGGTCATCCGCTGGGCCAAGTCGCGCGGCATCGAGGTCACGGCCGAGGTGACGCCGCACCACCTCCTGCTGACGGAGGACCTCGTGTCGGGTTACGACTCACGGTTCAAGGTCAATCCGCCGCTGCGTCGCTCGGAAGACGTCGAGGCGTTGCGTGCCGCCCTGGCCGACGGCACGATCGACATCGTGGCCACCGACCACGCCCCGCACACGTCCGAGGCCAAGTGCTGCGAGTGGGACGCCGCCGCGAACGGCATGGTCGGCCTCGAGTCGGCCCTGTCGGTCGTCCACCACACGATGGTCGACACGGGGCTCGTCGGCTGGGCCGACGTCGCCCGCGTCATGTCGATCGCCCCGGCCGAGATCGGGCAGGTCGCCGGCCACGGTCGTCCCCTCGCCGTGGGCGAGCCCGCCGAGCTCACGCTCTACGATCGTGGGGTGACCCGCACGTTCTCGACCGAGCACCTCGCGGGCAAGAGCCGCAACTCGCCCTACCTCGGTCGCGTCCTGCCCGGACGGGTGCGGGCGACCTTCCACCAGGGCTACGCGACGGTGGTCGACGGGCACGTCGTCGAGAGCGAGGTCGTCGCCCACGCGGCTCGACTCGTCGACAGCGCCGCCGCCCTCGCCTCCGAGGGGACGCCCGCCCGATGAGCCAGTGGATCATCGCCGCGCTCATCCTCGTCGGCGTCGGACTGCTGATCGGTCTGATGGCCCGGTCCTGGCGCGCCAGGGGGCGGCGTCAGTCCGACATCCCCGCCCCCGACCGGGCGCCCGACGACCTCTCGGCCCCCGTCCTCGCCGTCGATGCCCTCTACGTCGCCACGTCACGGGGCGGTGACCCGCTCGACCGCGTCGTCGTGCACGGCCTCGGGTTCCGCGGTCGGGCGATCGTGTCCGTCCACGCCGAGGGCGTGCGCCTGGAGATCGCGGGCGAACCGGCCGTGCTGATCCGCGCCTCCTCGTTGCGGGGCGTCGACCGTGCGACCTGGACCATCGACCGCGTCGTCGAGCGGGACGGCCTCGTCCTCGTCGGCTGGCGCCTCGGCGACGTCGACCTCGACACCTACCTGCGCATCACCGACGACCCGGCACCCGTCGTCGCCGCGATCCGCCCCCTCGTCCCCACGGCCCCCGGGGCCGGCACCACCAAGGAGAAGACCATTGACTGACGCCGCCACCACCGAGAGGGCCGTGCTGGTCCTCGCCGACGGCACCCGGTACACGGGCCGTGCCTACGGCGCCGTCGGACGCACCCTCGGCGAGGTCGTCTTCGCGACCGGCATGACCGGCTACCAGGAGACCCTCACCGACCCGTCGTACGCCGGGCAGATCGTCGTCATGACGGCACCGCACATCGGCAACACGGGCGTGAACGACACCGACCCCGAGTCACGCCGCATCTGGGTCGCCGGGTACGTCGTGCGGGACGCGAGCCGGGTGGTCTCGAACCACCGGGCGCAGGGCAGCCTCGACGACCAGCTCGTCGCCGACGGCATCGTCGGCATCCGCGGCATCGACACCCGCGCCGTCACGCGCCGTCTGCGCGAGGTCGGCTCGATGAAGGGCGGGGTCTTCAGCGGTCCCGACGCGGAGCTCGACCCCGACGAGCAGCTGTCCCTCGTCACCGCCGGGGCGGACATGCGCGGCCTCAACCTCTCGAGCCAGGTGTCGACGGTCGAGCCGTACGTCCTGCACGCCGAGGGCGACCGCATCGGCTCCGTCGCGGTGCTCGACCTGGGCGTGAAGACCTCGACGCTCCGCTACCTGGCGCAGCGCGGCTTCGAGGTGCACGTGCTGCCGCAGTCCACGACCCTGGACGAGCTCCGTGCCCTCGCCCCCGACGCGCTCTTCTACTCGAACGGCCCGGGCGACCCGGCGGCGAGCGACTCCCAGGTCGAACTGCTGCAGGGTGCCCTGCGGGACGGGCTGCCCTACTTCGGCATCTGCTTCGGCAACCAGCTCTTCGGCCGGGCCCTGGGATTCGGCACGTACAAGCTGCCCTTCGGCCACCGTGGCATCAACCAACCCGTGCTCGACAAGACGACGAACAAGGTCGAGATCACCAGCCAGAACCACGGCTTCGCGGTCGACGCACCCATCGACGGCGTCCTCGACTCCCCGGCCGGCTTCGGTCGGGTCGAGGTCAGCCACTACAGCCTGAACGACCAGGTCGTCGAGGGCCTCCGTGCCCTCGACATCCCCGCGTTCTCGGTGCAGTACCACCCCGAGGCCGCCGCGGGCCCCCACGACAGCAACCACCTCTTCGACCGCTTCCGCGAGGCGGTCGTCGCCCGCACGAACGGCCAGGCCGTCGACTTCGGCTCCGACATCGAAAGCAGCAACTGATGCCCAAGCGTGACGACATCAACTCCGTCCTCGTGATCGGCTCCGGGCCGATCGTCATCGGCCAGGCGGCCGAGTTCGACTACTCGGGCACCCAGGCGTGCCGCGTGCTGCGTGAAGAAGGGGTCCGGGTCATCCTCGTCAACCCGAACCCGGCCACGATCATGACCGACCCCGACTTCGCCGACGCGACGTACATCGAGCCCATCACGTCCGAGGTGCTCGAGGCGATCATCGTGAAGGAGCGCCCCGACGCGATCCTGCCCACCCTCGGCGGGCAGACGGCCCTGAACGCCGCCATCGCCCTCGACGAAGAAGGCATCCTCGCCAAGCACGGCGTCGAGTTGATCGGCGCCAAGGTCGAGGCCATCCAGAAGGGCGAGGACCGCCAGCTCTTCAAGAAGCTCGTGCTGGAGTCCGGTGCCGACGTCGCCAAGTCGTACATCGCCACGACGGTCGACCAGGCCGTCGAGTACGCCGAAGACCTCGGGTACCCGCTGGTCATCCGGCCCTCGTTCACCATGGGCGGGCTCGGATCGGGCTTCGCCTACACCCGTGACGAGCTCGTCCGCATGGTCACGGACGGCCTGCACCAGAGCCCGACCACCGAGGTGCTCCTCGAGGAGAGCATCCTCGGCTGGAAGGAGTACGAGCTCGAGATGATGCGGGACACGGCCGACAACACGGTCGTGGTCTGCTCGATCGAGAACGTCGACCCCGTCGGAGTCCACACCGGCGACTCGATCACCGTCGCCCCGGCGCTCACCCTGACCGACCGCGAGTACCAGAACCTGCGCGACATCAGCATCGACATCATCCGTCGCGTGGGCGTCGACACGGGCGGCTGCAACATCCAGTTCGCGGTGGACCCCGCGGACGGCCGCGTCATCGTCATCGAGATGAACCCCCGCGTGTCGCGCTCGAGCGCCCTGGCGTCCAAGGCGACCGGCTTCCCGATCGCCAAGATCGCGGCGAAGCTCGCCCTCGGGTACCGTCTCGACGAGATCCCGAACGACATCACGAAGGTGACCCCCGCCTCCTTCGAGCCGACGCTCGACTACGTCGTCGTCAAGGTGCCCCGGTTCGCCTTCGAGAAGTTCCCGGCGGCCGACACGACGCTGACCACGACGATGAAGAGCGTGGGCGAGGCCATGGCCCTCGGCCGCAACTTCACGCAGGCGCTGCAGAAGGCGCTCCGGTCGCTCGAGAAGCGTGGCTCGAGCTTCCACTGGCAGGGCGAGCCCGGAGACGAGGAGGCGCTGCTCGCGTTGTCGTCGACGCCCACGGACGGCCGCATCGTCACCGTCCAGCAGGCCCTGCGGGCCGGCGCCACCGCCGAGCAGGTCTTCGACGCCACGAAGATCGACCCCTGGTTCATCGACCAGGTCGTGTTGATCAACGAGGTCGCCGAGCAGGTCGCCGCGGCGGCCGAGCTCGACGCGGACGTGCTCGTGCTCGCGAAGGACCACGGCTTCAGCGACGACCAGATCGGCCAGTTGCGCGGTCTCTCCGAGCAGCAGGTCCGCGATCACCGGCACGCCCTCGACGTGCGTCCCGTCTTCAAGACCGTCGACACCTGCGCGGGGGAGTTCCCCGCGCTGACGCCGTACCACTACTCGAGCTACGACGCCGAGACCGAGGTCGTGGCCAGCGATCGCCGCAAGGTGATCATCCTCGGCTCCGGGCCGAACCGCATCGGGCAGGGCGTCGAGTTCGACTACTCGTGCGTCCACGCGAGCTTCGCCCTGAGCGACGCCGGGTTCGAGACGATCATGATCAACTGCAACCCCGAGACGGTGTCGACCGACTACGACACGAGCGACCGGTTGTACTTCGAGCCGCTCACCCTCGAGGACGTCCTCGAGGTGGTCCACGCCGAGAGCGCCAGCGGCGAGCTCGTCGGCGTCGTCGTGCAGCTCGGCGGCCAGACGGCCCTCGGCCTGTCGAAGGGCCTGGAGGCCGCGGGCGTGCCCATCCTCGGCACGACGCCCGACGCGATCGACTCGGCCGAAGAACGAGGCCTCTTCCAGGGCATCCTCGACGCCGCCGGCCTGCTCGCGCCGCGCAACGGCACGGCGACCGACTACGACAGCGCCGTCGCCGTCGCCGAAGAGATCGGCTACCCGGTGCTGGTGCGCCCGTCGTACGTGCTCGGTGGCCGCGGCATGGAGATCGTCTACGACAGCCCCTCGCTCGCCGACTACTTCGAGCGGGTCGCCGACCAGGCCATCATCGGACCGGAGGCACCCCTGCTGGTCGACCGGTTCCTGGACGACGCCGTCGAGATCGACGTCGACGCGCTCTACGACGGCACCGAGCTCTACGTCGGCGGCATCATGGAGCACATCGAGGAAGCTGGCATCCACTCCGGTGACTCGAGCTGCACCCTTCCGCCCGTCACGCTCGGGAAGGGCGAGATCGACCGCGTCCGCGACGCGACCCTCGCCATCGCGAAGGGCATCGGCGTGTCCGGTCTGCTGAACGTGCAGTTCGCGATCGCGGCCGGCGTGCTCTACGTCATCGAGGCCAACCCCCGGGCGAGCCGCACGGTGCCCTTCGTCTCGAAGGCCCTCGGCATCCCGTTGGCCAAGGCGGCCTCGCTCATCATGGTCGGCCACAGCGTGCGCGACCTCGTGGAGACCGGCCTGCTGCCGGAGCAGGACGGCTCGGACGTCCCCCTCGACTCGCCGATCTCGGTGAAGGAAGCCGTGCTCCCCTTCAAGCGGTTCCGCACGAAGGAGGGCCAGGTCGTCGACAGCGTCCTCAGCCCCGAGATGCGTTCCACGGGCGAGGTCATGGGCATCGACCGCGACTTCCCCCGGGCGTTCGCGAAGAGCCAGACGGCGGCGTACGGCGGCCTCCCCACCTCGGGCACCGTCTTCGTCAGCGTCGCCGATCGTGACAAGCGGGCCATCGTGTTGCCGGTGCTGCGCCTCCAGCAGCTCGGCTTCCGCATCCTGGCGACCGAGGGGACGGCCACCGTCCTCGTCCGCAACGGCATCCACGCCGACACCGTCGACAAGTTCAGCGCCGGAGGCCACTCGGTCGTCGACCTGATCAACGCCGACGAGGTCGACATCGTGATCAACACCCCGAGCGGCTCGAGCGCCCGGGCCGACGGCTACGAGATCCGTGCGGCGACGGTCGCAGCCGACAAGGCGCTCTTCACGACCATCGCCCAGCTCGGTGCGGCCGTCGCCTCGATCGAGGCCGTCCAGAGCGACCTCGAGGTGACGAGCCTGCAGGACTACGGCCTCGCCCGGGCGGCCCGACGGTGAGCTCGTCGTTCGGCGACCGGCTCGCGGCGGCCTTCGCCGCGACCGGTCCGCTCTGCGTCGGCATCGATCCGCATCCCTATCTCCTCGACCAGTGGGGCCTGCCGTCCGACGCCTCGGGTGTCCGTGAGTTCGGCCTACGCGTCCTCGACGGTCTGGTCGGCTCGGCGACGATCGTGAAACCGCAGGTCGCGTTCTTCGAACGGTGGGGCTCCGCGGGGTTCGCAGCCCTCGAAGACGTCCTCGAGGCCGGTCGCGAGCGGGGCCTGGTGCAGATCGGCGACGCGAAGCGGGGCGACATCGGCTCGACGATGGACGCCTACGGCGAGGCCTGGTTCGACGCGTCGTCACCGCTGCGGGTCGACGCGCTGACGGTCTCGCCCTATCTCGGCTTCGACTCCATGACCGGACTGGTCACCCGGGCACGGGCCGTCGGCGCCGGCGTCTTCGTGCTGGCCGCGACGTCCAACGTCGAGGCCCTCGCCACCCAGACGGCCGTCCGGACGGACGACCACGGCGCGGAGGGCACCGTCGCGAGCGGTATCGTCGACGACGTGCTCCATGACAACCAGACGGCGGGCGACGCTCCGTTCGGCAGCGTCGGCCTCGTGCTCGGCGCGACCGTCGACCTCGACGACTACGGCATCGACGCCGCCCGACTGACGACGACGCCGGTGCTCGCCCCGGGGTTCGGCCACCAGGGCGCGACCTATGCCGACCTGCCGCGGCTCTTCGGCCCCGCGGCCGGTGCCGTGCTCGTCTCCGCCTCCCGAGCCCTCCTCTCGGCGGGTCCGGAAGGGTTCGCCGACGCGGTCCGTCGTGATGCCGACGAGGTGCGTTCGTGCCTCGTCTGACCCCGCCTCCCGTCGACCGTGCCGCGGCGGCCCGAGCCGCCGTGGCCGCGCGTCGCGGTCGCGCCGCCGTCAAGAACGCCGTCGCCTCCCGGACCCGCAGCGCCCTCGACGTCGCGGAGTCCGCCTGGGCCGGTGAACCCACGAGCCCCGAGGGGTCGCTCAGGGTCCGCGAACTCCTGACCAGCATCCCGGGCATCGGTCCGACCCGCGTCGCCCGCATCATGACCGAGCTCGGCATCGCCGAGTCGAAGCGCGTCGGCGGACTCGGGGTGAGGCAACGCCGCATCCTCGGCGACTGGCTGGCCGTCCGCGAGTCGAAGGGGCGCCTCCGGTCCCGGCTGGTCGTCCTGGCGGGCCCCACGGCCGTGGGCAAGGGCACGGTCTCGACCTACATCCGCGAGAACTACCCCGACGTGCATCTCAGCGTGTCGGCGACGACCCGTGCCCCGCGACCCGGCGAGGTCGACGGGGTCCACTACTACTTCGTGGACGACGCGGAGTTCGACCGCATGATCCGCGACCGCGAACTGCTCGAGTACGCCACGGTGCACAACTCGTACCGCTACGGCACGCCCCGCCCTCCGTTGGACGCCGCGTTGAACGAGGGGCGCAGCGTGCTGCTCGAGATCGACCTGCAGGGCGCTCGACTCGTCCGGGCCGCGATGCCCGAGGCCGTGCTCGTGTTCCTGCTGCCCCCGACCTGGGACGAACTCGTCCGTCGACTCATCGGTCGGGGTACCGAGGACGCTGCCGAACAGCAACGCCGACTCGAGACCGCGAAGGTCGAACTGGCCGCCCAGGACGAGTTCGACGCGCGTGTCGTGAACCACGACGTGGCCGAAGCGGCCCGGGAGGTCGTAGAATTAATGACTGCGCCCGAACCGGGCCGCACCCGCGCGTGACCCGCGCCCCCATCTTGGTGCCCACGCTCGTCCCGAGCGGAGCCGGCACCGTCCCCCATCGACACGAGGAGCAACCAATGGCCGACAAGAACCAGGGCATCATCGATCCCCCCATCGACGAGCTGCTGTCGAAGGTCGAGTCGAAGTACGCACTCGTCATCTTCGCCTCCAAGCGCGCGCGTCAGATCAACGACTACTACGCCGACCTGCACGAGGGCAGCCTGTTCGACAACGTCGGCCCCCTGGTCGACAGCTCCATCGACGACAAGCCCCTGTCGGTCGCGATGCACGAGATCAACGAGGACAAGCTCGAGGTGAAGCCGCTCGCCGTCCCCTCCGAGTAGCGGGGCGACACGACCAGCCCCTCTGACGGTGGTCGGTCCTATCATCTGACGAGGCCCCCGGGAGTCCATCCCGCGGGGCCTCATCGCGTCCCCACCCAGAACGACACCCAGAGGAACACCGTGACCCCGACCGACACGACGACCGCCCCCGCCCCGACGGCATCGACCTCCCTTCGACTCTTCACCTCCGAGTCGGTCACCGAGGGCCACCCCGACAAGATCTGCGACCAGATCTCGGACGGCATCCTCGACGCGCTGCTGGCTGTCGACCCCGCCAGCCGGGTCGCGGTCGAGACCATGGTCACGACGGGACTCGTGCACGTGGCCGGCGAGGTCACCACCAAGGGCTACGTCGACATCCCCACGATCGTGCGCGACCTCATCGTGGGCATCGGCTACGACTCGTCGGCCGTGAGCTTCGACGGCCGTACCTGCGGCGTCGAGGTGTCGATCGGGTCCCAGTCGCCCGACATCGCCCAGGGCGTCGACACCGCCCTCGAGGCGCGTGGCGGCGACGACGACCTGCTCAACCGCCAGGGTGCCGGCGACCAGGGCATCATGTTCGGCTACGCCACCAACGAGACCCCCCAGTTCATGCCGCTCCCCGTGTGGCTGGCCCACCGGCTCGCCGAGCGACTGGCGGCCGTGCGCAAGTCGGGCACCCTCGACTACCTCCGGCCCGACGGCAAGACGCAGGTGACGGTCGGCTACGACGGGGTCGTGCCCACGACCGTCGACACCGTCGTCCTGTCGACCCAGCACTCGCCTGCGGTCTCGAGCGCTCAGCTCGAGTCCGACGTCATCGAGCACGTCATCCGCCCCGTCCTCGACGAGGCAGGGTTCTCGTCCACGGACACCCGGTTCATCATCAACCCGACCGGCAGGTTCGAGATCGGCGGCCCGCAGGGCGACGCCGGACTCACCGGCCGCAAGATCATCGTCGACACCTACGGCGGGGCGAGCCGTCACGGTGGGGGCGCGTTCTCGGGCAAGGACCCCTCGAAGGTCGACCGGTCCGCCGCGTACGCCATGCGGTGGGTGGCCAAGAACGCCGTCGCCGCGGGCCTCGCCGACCGGCTCGAACTCCAGGTGGCCTACGCGATCGGGCGGGCCGCACCCGTCGGCCTCTACGTCGAGACCTTCGGCACCGGGCACGTCGGCGACGACGTCATCACGGCCGCCATCGAGAGCGTGTTCGACCTCCGCCCGGCGGCGATCATCCGCGACCTCGACCTGCTGAGGCCGATCTACGCGGCGACGTCGACCTACGGCCACTTCGGTCGCGACCTGCCCGACTTCACCTGGGAGGCGCTCGACCGCGTCGACGCCCTCCGGGCCGCCGCCGGGCTCTGACCGTGGCGGCGGTCGCCGACGTCCCCGTCGACAGCGTGCCGCGCGTCGTCCGGGTGATGGTCGAATCGCCGCTGCCGCAACTCGACCGGTTGTTCGACTACGCCGTGCCCGAGCGGCTGCGCGACCAGATCGCCCCGGGCATCCGCGTCAAGGTTCCGCTCCGCTCCGCCGGGCGCATCGCCGACGGCTTCGTCGTCGAGGTCGCGTCGTCGTCCGAGCACGGCGGCGACCTGTCCGAGATCGAGGACGTCGTGTCGACCGTGTCGGTCCTGGCACCCGAGGTGTGGCGCCTCGCGCGCGCCGTGGCCGACCGGGCCGGCGGATCGGCCAGCGACGTCGTGCGGCTCGCGATCCCACCGCGTCAGGTCCGGGTCGAGAAGGCCCACCTGGCCGCCGCCGACAACTCGTCCTCACCGGCCACCGGCCCCACCGGCCCCACTGCCCCGACCGTGGCTCCCGTGGCACCCTCGACTCCCGACCACGACGCCGACGCCCACCCCGAACCCGTCCCGGTCGTCGTCGGCTATCGGTCGACCGACCTCGCCGGGCTCGTTGCGGCCCGCGGTCGCGCGGCGGTCGACGCCGTTCCGCTGCTGGTCGAACTGCCCGACGGGGCATGGGTGGGTCATTGGGCCCTCACGGCCGCCCAGCTCGCTGCGGTCGCCGTCGGCGCGGGCGACAACGCCGTGGTCGCCGTCCCCGACTACCGCGACGAAGAGCACGTCCTCCAGGCCCTCGCCGCCGTCCTCCCGCCCGACCGCGTCGTCCGGCTCGACTCCCGACAGTCGAACGCCGACCGCTACCGAGCGCTCCTCCGTGCCCGAGGCGACGAGCCCGTGGTCGTCGTCGGCAACCGGTCCGTCCTGCTCGCCCCCTCGGCCAGGCTCGGGGTCGTCGTGGTGTTCGACGACGGTGACCCGTCCTTCGGCGAGCCGCTCGCCCCGTACGTGCACGCCCGCGACACCGCGCTGCTCCGGCAGGCCCAACAAGACAGCGCCCTGGTGTTCCTCGGCCACTCCCGCAGCACCGACGTGCAGCGCCTGGTCGAGATCGGCTTCCTGGCCGAGGTGCGTCCCGATCCGCGCTACCAGCCCCGGGTCGTGCCGACCGTCCGTCAGGCCGCCACGGACGGATTCGCCGCGCAGGCCCGCATCCCCTCCTCGGCCTACGCCGAGGCGCGGGCCGCGGTCGAGCACGGACCGGTCCTGATCCAGGTGGCCTCGCCCGGCTACTCGCCACGCCTGGCCTGCGTCGACTGTGGCGACACGGCCCGCTGCCTGCGGTGCAACGGCCCCCTCCAGCAACGCGAGCGAGGGGCGACCCCGGCCTGCGCCTGGTGTGGCGCCCTGGCCGTCTCGTGGCACTGCCGCACCTGCGAGGGAACGCGCATGCGGGCCGTCGGCACCGGCGCGTCGCGGACGGCCGACGAACTCGGCAAGGCGTTCCCCGGGGTGCGCGTCATCGTCTCGGACGGCGCGAGGGCCCTGACCCACGTCGACGCCGACCCGGCGATCGTCGTCGCGACCCGCGGGGCCGAGCCGATCGCCCCCGGCGGTTACCGAGCCGTGCTGCTGCTCGACGGTGAGCGCATGCTCGCCCGAGAGAGCCTCCGCGTCGCGGAGGACTGCCTCCGCTGGTGGGCCAACGCCACGGCCCTGGCCGCACGTCGCGCCCCGGTCGTGCTGGTCGGGGTGGGTGGCGCCATCGCCTCCGCCCTCGCGACGTGGGAGCTCGCCCGCTTCGTCTCCTCGGAGCTCGCCGACCGTCGCGTCCTGCGCTTCCCCCCGGCCGTCCGCGTGGCCACCGTGACCGGCACGGTCGACACCGTCGCGCGTGCGCTCGACGACCTGCCCGACGAGGTCCGTGCCGAGACCCTCGGTCCGGTGGACGTCGAGTCCGCCGGCGTCCGCGCCATCGTCCGCTTCGACTACTCGCGTGGTCACGACGTGGCGCTGGCTCTCCGCTCCCAGGTCATCTGGGCGGCCACGGACCGACGCAAGGCGCTCGGTCAGAAGCGTGCGCGGGCCGTCCCTACACTCAGAGTGCGGTTCGACGACGTCGAGCCGTTCGCCGACTGACCCGCCAGGAACCCCATGCGCCTCGTCTTCGCCGGCAGCCCCGCCGCTGCCGTGCCCTCGCTCACCGCCCTCGCCGACGGTCCTCACGAGGTCGTCGCCGTGCTGACCCGCGACGACACCCCGCAGGGACGCAGACGCGTCCTGACCCCCACCCCCGTCGCCGTCGAGGCCGACCGCCTCGGTCTCCGCGTCGTCAAGGCCCGCCGCATCACGCCTGAGGTCACGGCCGAGCTCACGGGACTCGATCCCGACCTCGGCGTCGTCGTGGCCTACGGAGCCCTGCTCCGCGAGCCCCTCCTCGGCGCCCCCCGGCTCGGCTGGGTCAACCTGCACTTCTCCCTCCTCCCCGCCTGGCGCGGCGCCGCCCCCGTCCAGCGGTCGCTCATGGCGGGCGACGCCGTGTCGGGCGCCGCGGTGTTCCAGCTCGTCCCCGAGCTCGACGCGGGGGACGTCTACGGCACCCTCGAGCGCCTCCTCGACGGCACCGAGACCGCAGGCCAGCTCCTCGCCGAGCTCGCGCGTTCCGGTGCCGGCCTGCTGGTCGACGTCGTCGACCGCCTCGCCGACGGCACGGCCACGGCGACGCCCCAGACCGGCGCGGTCACGCTCGCCCCCAAGCTGACCCTCGCCGACGGCGTCCTCGACGCCTCGCGACCGGCGACCGAGGTGATCGCCCGTTTCCGAGGCGTCACGCCGGAGCCCGGCGCCCGCGTCGACCTCGACGGCTCGGGCCTCAAGATCACGGAGGCGCGGACGACGTCGACCGACGAGGCACCTCTCGAGGCCGGTCGCCTCGAGTCCCGGGGCCGCCGTGTGCTGCTGGGCACCGCCTCCTCGCCCGTCGAGCTGGTCCGGGTGCAACCGGCGGGCAAGAAAGAGATGTCGGCGGCCGACTGGTGGCGGGGGCTGCCCCGCGGGGTCGACCGTCGCGTGACCCCGCCCACCCCGCCCGTCCCGGCTGACATCGACATCACCACCGACACCGACCCGAAGAGCACCTCATGAGCCGAGTCCAACCCGCCCGCCAGGTCGCCCTCGACGTCCTCCGGGCCGTCGAGCAGGACGACGCCTACGCCAACCTCCTGCTGCCGCAGCGCATCGTCCGGGCCCGTCTCGGAGCCCAGGACGCAGGGCTCGCGACCGAACTGACCTACGGCACCCTGCGCCTCCGGGGCTACTACGACCGCGTCATCGCGCTGGCCGCCCGTCGGGGCACCGACGCGATCGACCCGGCACTCCTGGACGTCCTCCGCCTCGGCACGCACCAGCTCCTCTCGACGCGCGTGGCGGTCCACGCGGCCGTCGACGAGAGCGTCGAGCTCGCACGTCAGGTGGGCAGCCGATCGGGCACTGGATTCGTCAACGGCGTGCTGCGCACCATCTCACGGTCCACGCCCGACGAGTGGCGCGAGCGCGTCCTCGCCGACACGACCGGGGACGACGACCGTCTGGCCGCGGAGTGGTCGCACCCCGCCTGGGTGGTGCGGGCGTTCCGTCGTTCGCTGGCCGCCGAGGGGCGGGAGGGCGAGCTCGTCGATCTGCTGTCGGCCGACAACGACGCCCCGAAGGTCAGCCTCGTCGCCCTGCCGGGGCTCGCCGAGGTGTCCGAGCTCGGCGCCCCGAGCGGGCGCCTGTCGCCACTGGCGGCGACGAGTGGTGGGGGCGATCCGGCCCAGCAGACGGCCGTCCGCGAGGGGCGTGCCCGCGTGCAGGACGAAGGGTCGCAGCTCGCCGCGCTCCTCCTCAGTCGACACCGCCCCGCCACACCCGGAGAACGGTGGCTCGACATGTGCGCCGGACCCGGCGGCAAGGCCGCCCTGCTCGGTGCCGAGGCCGCTCGGGCGGGTGCCCACCTCGTCGCCAACGAGCTCGTCCCGGCACGGGCGGGGCTCGTCCGAGAGGCGCTCGAGGCCGTCCCGGGCGACGTCGAGGTCCTCGAGGGTGACGCCACCCGTTTCGGGGCGGAACGGCCAGGAGGTTTCGACCGCATCCTGCTCGACGCGCCCTGCACCGGCCTCGGGGCCCTGCGGCGGCGACCCGAGGCCCGGTGGCGCAAGCAGCCGGCCGACGTCGGTCAGCTCACGGCCCTCCAGTCGCGCCTGTTCGCCAGCGCCCTGGACGCGCTGGCGCCCGGGGGGGTCCTGGCCTACGTGACCTGCTCCCCGCACACGGCCGAGACGCGCGGAGTCGTCGAGGCGGGCCTCCGAGGCCGCGACGACGATCTCGTCCTGCTCGACGCGACGGCCGGCGTCGAGCGCATCGCCGGCCGCGCCGTCGACCTGGCGTCGGCACCGTTCGTCCAGCTCTGGCCGCACCGTCACGGCACCGACGCCATGTTCGTCGCCCTGATCGAGAAACGTGCCGGACGGTAGGCTCGTCCCGTGTCGATCCGCATCAGCCCCAGCATCCTCTCGGCCGACTTCGCGAACCTCGAGCGCGACCTCGAGCGCATCTCGACCGCCGACCTCGTGCACGTCGACGTGATGGACGGCCACTTCGTGCCCAACCTCACCCTCGGACTCCCCGTCGTGCAGCGTCTCGGCGAGGTCAGCCCCGTACCGCTCGACCTGCACCTGATGATCGACGACGCCGACCGCTGGGCACCCCGCTACGCCGAGACGGGCGCCTTCTCGGTGACCTTCTCCGCCGAGGCGGCGTCCGATCCCGTCTCGACGGCGCAGGCCATCCGCAGCAACGGCTCCCGCGCCTCCGTCGCCGTGAAGCCGGGCACCGACCTCGAGCCCTACCTCCAGACCCTCGACGCGTACGACATGATCCTCGTCATGACGGTCGAGCCGGGCTTCGGCGGGCAGTCCTTCATGCCCGAGACGATGGCCAAGCTGGCCCGTGCCCGTGAGGCCGTGCGCGCCTCCGGGCTCGACGTGTGGCTCGAGGTCGACGGCGGCATCACGACCGAGACCATCGTCACGGCCGTCGAGAACGGTGCCGACACGGTGGTCGCCGGGTCCGCAGTCTACGGTGGGTCGCCCGTCGACAACATCGCTGCACTCCGGGCCGCCGCCGCGACGGTAGCCTTGACGTCGTGAAATCCTTCGACGACCTGTACCTCGAGCTCAGCGACAAGGCCCGCGACCGGCCCGAGGGGTCGGGCACCGTGGCCGAACTCGACGCCGGCGTGCACCAGATCGGCAAGAAGATCGTCGAAGAGGCCGCCGAGGTCTGGATGGCCGCCGAGTACGAGGGCGACGTCGCGACCGCCGAAGAGATCTCCCAGCTGCTCTACCACCTGCAGGTCATGATGATCGCCAAGGGCATCACCCCGGCCGACGTCTACCGACATCTCTGAGTCGGCCTCCGTCACCCCCGTTCGTCACGCCGCTCGCGCGGCACCCCAGCAGACAGAGAACCCCATGCTCCGCGTCGCAGTGCCCAACAAGGGATCGCTCAGCGAGACCGCCTCCGCCATGCTCGCCGAGGCCGGCTACACCGGTCGCCGAGACCCCAAGACCCTCCACGTCGAGGACCCGCGCAACGGCGTCGAGTTCTTCTACCTCCGCCCGCGCGACATCGCGACCTACGTGGGGTCGGGCGCCCTCGACGTGGGCATCACGGGTCGCGACCTGCTGCTCGACTCGCACTCGCCCGCACACGAGGTCGCACCCCTCGACTTCGGCGGCTCGACCTTCCGTTTCGCGGGCCCTCCCGGCCGTTTCGCCGACCTCCGTCAGCTGCAGGGCACCCGGGTCGCGACGAGCTACGCCGGCCTCGTCGGCTCGTTCCTCGAGAGCCACGGCGTGACCGCGACCCTCGTGCCGCTCGACGGAGCGGTCGAGAGCGCCGTGCAGCTGGGCGTCGCCGACGCCGTGGCCGACGTCGTGTCGACCGGTGCGACCCTGCGGGCGGCCGGGCTCGAGATCTTCGGGCCGGTCATCCTCGAATCGACGGCCGTCCTCATCTCGTCCGACGCCGACGTGGACGGTCTGGCGGTCCTCCACCGTCGCCTGCAGGGCGTCCTCGTGGCCCGGCAGTACGTCCTCATGGACTACGACGTCCCGGTCGACAAGCTGGACGCCGCGACCGCCGTCGCCGGCGGCATGGAGTCGCCCACCGTCTCCCCGCTGCACGACCGCGACTGGGCAGCCGTCCGCGTGATGGTCCCGCGGTCCGACACCAACCAGGTCATGGACGCCCTCTACGACCTCGGCGCCCGGGCGATCCTGGTCAGCCCGATCCACGCCGCGAGGCTGTAGCCGTGACCGCCGACGACGCGGTCGTCCCCGGCGCGGTCGCCGCCGACGCCTCCCTCGCCGTCCGGGTCATCCCGTGCCTCGACGTGGCCGCCGGCCGCGTGGTGAAGGGCGTCAACTTCCTCGACCTGCGCGACGCGGGCGACCCGGTCGAGCTGGCCCGCACGTACTACGAGCAGGGTGCCGACGAGATCACCTTCCTCGACGTCACCGCCACGGTCGACGAGCGGTCGACCACCTACGACGTCGTCCGGGCGACGGCCGAGCAGGTCTTCATCCCGCTGACGGTCGGGGGCGGCGTGCGCACCACCGACGACGTCGCCCGGCTGCAGGCGGCGGGGGCCGACAAGATCGGCGTGAACAGCGCCGCCATCGCGCGGCCCGACCTGATCGGCGAGATCGCCGACCGGTTCGGAGCCCAGGCGGTCGTCCTCTCGCTCGACGTCAAGCGTTCGAGCGGCACCCCCTCCGGCTTCGTCGTCACGACCCACGGCGGTCGCACCGAGACGACCCTCGACGCGCTCGCCTGGGCGCGTGAGGCCATCGAACGCGGGGCGGGTGAGTTGCTCGTCAACTCGATCGACGCCGACGGCACCAAGCAGGGCTTCGACCTCGAACTCGTCCGCGCCATTCGCGAGCTCAGCCGGGTGCCGGTCGTCGCGTCCGGAGGGGCAGGTCGGCTCGAGCACTTCGCCCCGGCCATCGAGGCGGGTGCCGACGCCGTGCTCGCGGCGTCGGTCTTCCACAACGGCGAACTCACCATCGGCCAGGTCAAGGACGAGCTGGCCCGGTCGGGGGCCGTCGTCCGCTGAGGCGGGCCGTCACCGCACCGGGCCGCAGCCGACCAGCCGACATCGCATCGCATCGCATCGAGGAGCACACCATGACCGACCAGCTGACGCGTGAGACGGTCGAGCCCGTCGTCGCCCGTGCCCGGTTCGACGCGTCGGGCCTGCTGCCCGCCATCATCCAACAAGAGGGCACGAAAGACGTGCTCATGATGGGGTGGATGGACGCCGAGGCGCTCCGCCGCACCCTCACCGAGGGGCGCGTCACCTTCTGGTCCCGCTCTCGACAGGAGTACTGGCGCAAGGGCGACACGTCCGGTCACGCGCAGTTCGTCCGCGCCGCCGCCCTCGACTGTGACGACGACGTGCTGCTCGTCACGGTCGAACAGATCGGCGCCGCCTGCCACACGGGCTCGCACTCCTGTTTCGAGGTCGACCCGCTCGAGCCGGCCACCGCCTCCTCGTCCCTGCCGTCCGGCGACACCGACCCCACCGGAGGCCTCCGTGGCTGACGCCCCGATCCGCACCTCGACGACCCGGGCCCAGTTCGACGAGCGGCTGGCCGGGCACCGGGTCGTCCCGGTCGTCCGCGACCTGTTCGCCGACGGCGAGACGCCCGTGGGGGTGTACCGCAAGCTCGCCGACGGCAGGCCCGGCAGCTTCCTCCTCGAGTCGGCGGCCCAGGGCGGGATCTGGTCCCGGTGGTCCTTCGTCGGCGTCTCGTCGTTCGGCGTGCTCACGACCGACGACGGCGAGGCCCGCTGGATCGACTACGGCATCGACCGCGACCGGGCGCTGGGCGATGCCGTCGGCCGTCCCCTCGAGGTGCTCTCCGCCCTGCACCACCGGTGGGCGACCCCGCGCATCGACGGCATGCCGCCCCTCACCGGCGGCCTCGTCGGGTTCATCGGCTGGGAGGCCGTGCGCGAGCTCGAACACCTTCCCGACGCGCCGCCGGCCGAGTTCACGGTGCCCTCCCAGGCGCTCAGCTTCGTGTCCGAGCTCGTGGCCCTCGACCACCGCACGGGTGCCGTCCTGCTCGTCGCCACCGCGTTGAACGACGGAACCGACGAGCCCGACGTCCTGTGGGCCGACGCGCAGTCCCGACTCGACGACCTCCAATCCCGACTCGCGGCCCCGAGCGAGGCGTTCCTGTCCGACGTCGACCTGACGATCGAGGCCACGCCGACCCGCCGTTCGACCGACGACGAGTACGCGCACGCGATCCGGCGGTCGAAGCAGTTCATCCACGACGGCGACGTCTTCCAGGTCGTCGTCTCCCAGCGCTTCGACCACGAGGTCACGGCCGAGCCGCTCGACGTCTACCGGGTGCTGCGGACGCTCAACCCGAGCCCGTACATGTACCTGGTGACCCTCGACGACGTGCAGGGCCGGCCGTACACCATCGTGGGCTCGTCGCCCGAGGCGCTGGTCAAGGTCGACGGCCGGCGGGCCTACACGCATCCCATCGCCGGGTCGAAGCCCCGCGGAGCCTCGCCCGACGAGGACCAGCGCTTCGCCGACGAACTCGCCTCGGACGAGAAAGAACGCGCCGAGCACCTCATGCTCGTCGACCTCGCCCGCAACGACCTGCTCAAGGTGTGCACGCCGGGAACCGTCGAGGTCACCGAGTTCATGCAGGTCGAACGGTTCAGCCACATCATGCACCTCGTCTCGAGCGTCGAGGGCGACCTCGCTCCCGGCAAGGACGCCATCGACGCGTTCCGTGCCACCTTCCCGGCCGGCACGTTGTCGGGTGCTCCCAAGCCCCGGGCCCTCGAGATCATCGACGAACTCGAGCCCGCCCAGCGGGGCGTCTACGGGGGAGTGGTCGGCTACTTCGACTTCGCCGGCTCGGCCGACGTCGCGATCGCGATCCGCACCGTCCTGTTGCAGGACGGCGTGGCCCGCGTGCAGGCGGGTGCCGGTCTCGTCGCCGACAGCGACCCGGTCGCCGAGAACCAGGAGGCGCGCAACAAGGCCGCGGCCCCCTTGCGTGCCGTCGCGGTCGCGAACGCCATGGCACGGCTCCGCTGATGCCCGCTCGTCGCCTGAAGCTCACGACGATCCTCGGGGGCATCCTGCTCGCGGGACTCGCCCTGCTGTCCTGGACGCAGGACTGGTTCCACGTCGTCGTCGCCTCCCCCCAGGGCGGAGACCTCCCGCTCGACGTCGCCGGCGACGTCGCCGGTGCGCCGTTGTCCGCCCTGTCGCTGGCCAGCCTGGCGCTCTTCGGGGCGCTCACGATCGCCGGCCGCGTCTTCCGCGTCGTCCTGGGGGTTCTCCAGGTGGCACTGGGCGTCAGCGTGGTCGTCACGACGTCGACCGCCCTGGCCGACCCCGTGCGCGCCTCGGGGAGCGCCGTGACGACCGCCACGGGCGTCGACGGCACCGACTCGATCCGGGCCATCGTCTCCTCGGTGGAGCCCACGGCCTGGCCCTGGCTCGGGCTCGTGGCCGGCGTCCTCGCCGCGCTCCTCGGAGTCGCCACCGTGCTCCTCGCGGGCGCCTGGCCCCAGGCCACCCGCAAGTACTCCGCCACGCGACTGGTCGCCGCGGATCCCTCGGCCGATCCGGCGGCCGCCTGGGACGCGCTGTCGGGTGGCGACGATCCCACCGACGACCCGGCGCACCTCGACGGGGGCGGGTCGGGCCCCACCGAGCCGGGTCGTACCCGGTAGACTCAGCCCTCGTACCGACCTGATCCAAGGAGCACTGTGAGCACGAACACGACGAGCACCCCGTCCGGTGGCGACGCGCCCCTCGCGAACGCCCCCGCGAAGGTCGACTCCGGCTCGAAGGGCCGCGACACCGAGACGGCCGACGACCTCGGGCACGGCAACTCGCCCGCCGCCTGGACCGCCGTCGTCATCATGCTGGTCGGCTTCGCCATCGGCACGCTGGCCTTCTTCCTCGACGTCCCGTGGATCGTCTGGGCGTCGGCCGGCCTGGTCGTCGTCGGACTGATCGTCGGTCTCGTGCTCAAGAAGGCCGGTTACGGCGTCGGTGGTCACCGCTACGTGCCGAAGGCCCACAACTAGGTGCTCGACGACCTCTACGCGGGTGCCGTGGCCGACGCCGCAGCACGCCGCGAGTCCCTCCCGTTCGCCGCCGTCGAGGCAGCGGCGCTCTCTCGTGAGCCCGCACTTGACGCCCGCACCGCCCTCGCCCCCGGCGACCGTGTCAAGGTCATCGCCGAGGTGAAGCGCGCCAGCCCGTCACGGGGCCACCTCTCGACCATCGCCGACCCGGCGTCTCTGGCCCGCTCCTACGCGGCCGGGGGAGCGAGCGCGATCAGCGTCCTCACCGAGGGCCGGAAGTTCAAGGGCTCCCTCGCCGACCTCGAGGCCGTTCGCACCGCAGTCGACGTGCCCGTCCTCCGCAAGGACTTCATCGCCGACCCGTACCAGGTGTTCGAGGCCCGGGCGGCCGGTGCCGATCTCGTGCTGCTGATCGTCGCCGGGCTCGAACAGCCCCGCCTCCTCGAATTGCACGACCTCGTGAGGCAACTGGGCATGACCGCACTCATCGAGGCGCACTCCGCCGACGAGGTGTCGCGCGGCCTCGACGCCGGTGCCACCGTCCTCGGCGTCAACGCCCGCGACCTCACGACCTTCGAACTCGACAGGGACCTCTTCGGTCGCCTGTCGCACTCGATCCCGACGGGCGTCACCCGCGTCGCCGAGTCGGCGGTCTCGTCGCCCGACGACGTCGCCCACTACCGTCGCTCCGGTGCCGACGTCGTGCTCGTGGGCGAAGCCCTCGTGACCCACGGCGACCCCGCCGACGCCATCACCCGCTTCCTGGAGGTCTGACCATGGCACTGCGCGACGAGACAGGTCCGTATTTCGGTTCGTTCGGGGGTCGCTTCGTCCCCGAGTCCCTGGTGGCCGCCCTCGACGAGCTCGACGCGGCCTACAAGGCCGCGGCCGTCGACCCCGAGTTCGCCGCCGAGCTGACGGCTCTCCACGCCACCTACACGGGCCGGCCGTCGATCATCACCGAGGTTCCGAGGTTCGCCCAGCACGCCGGTGGTGCCCGCATCATCCTCAAGCGTGAAGACCTCAACCACACGGGGTCCCACAAGATCAACAACGTGCTCGGACAGGCGCTGCTGGCCCGAAAGCTCGGCAAGACTCGCCTGATCGCCGAGACCGGAGCCGGTCAGCACGGCGTCGCGACGGCCACCGCCGCCGCCCTCTTCGGCATGGAGTGCGTCGTGTACATGGGGCAGGTCGACACCGAGCGCCAGGCGCTCAACGTCGCGCGGATGCGCCTGCTCGGAGCCGAGGTCGTCTCGGTCACGACGGGCTCCCGCACCCTCAAGGACGCCATCAACGACGCCATGCGCGACTGGGTCTCCAGCGTCGACACCACGCACTACGTGCTGGGCACGGTCGCCGGTCCGCACCCGTTCCCGGCCATGGTGCGCGACTTCCACAAGATCATCGGCGAAGAGGCCCGCCAGCAGGTCCTCGACCTGACCGGAGCACTGCCCGACGCCGTGACGGCCTGCGTCGGCGGCGGCTCGAACGCCATGGGCATCTTCCACGCGTTCCTCGACGACCCCTCGGTGCGGTTGTTCGGCTTCGAGGCCGGCGGGGACGGCGTCGAGACGGGCCGTCACGCGGCGTCGATCACCCTCGGCCGCATCGGCAACCTCCAGGGCACCAAGTCGTACCTCATGCAGGACGAAGACGGTCAGACGCTCGAGAGCCACTCCATCTCCGCGGGCCTCGACTACCCGAGCGTCGGCCCGGAGCACGCCTGGTTGTCCGAGTCGGGCCGGGCCGAGTACCAGCCGATCACCGACGACGAGGCGATGCAGGCCTTCCGACTGCTCTCGCAGACCGAGGGCATCATGCCCGCGATCGAGTCGGCACACGCCCTGGCGGGCACGATCAAGCTCGGTCTGGAGCACCCCGACTGGACGATCCTGGTCTCGCTCAGCGGCCGTGGCGACAAGGACGTCTCGACCGCGAGCCGGTACTTCGGCGTCCTCGACGAGAAGGCACAGCAGCTGTGACCGCCGCAGTCCCCGCCGGGACGAGCAAGGTCGGCGACGCGATCCGGGCCCGGCGAGACGCCGGGAGCGGCGCCGTCGTCGGATACCTGCCGGTCGGGTTCCCCGATCTCGACACCAGCATCGAGGCCGCGGTGGCGATGGCCGAGAACGGCATCGACGTCATCGAACTCGGCATCCCGTACTCCGACCCCGTGATGGACGGCCCGGTCATCCAGGCAGCCACACAGCGGTCCCTCGCCGAGGGGTTCCGCGTGCGCGACGTCTTCACGGCGATCCGTGAGATCACCTCCCGCGTCGACGCCCCGGTCATCCCGATGACCTACTGGAACCCGGTCGAGCAGTACGGCGTCCAGCGGTTCGCCGACGACCTCGCGGCCGCGGGCGGTGCCGGGCTCATCACCCCCGACCTCATCCCCGACGAGGCCGACGCGTGGATGTCCGCGGCCGAGGCCGCCGACCTCGACCGGGTGTTCCTGGCCGCTCCGTCGTCCAGCGACTCGCGCCTCCGGCAGGCCGTGGCCAGTAGTCGCGGCTTCGTCTACACCGTCTCGACGATGGGCATCACAGGAGCCCGAACCGACGTCGACGCGGCGGCGAGCACCCTCGTCGCCCGACTCCGCGAGGTGGGCGTCGAGAACGCCTGCGTCGGTCTCGGCATCTCCACGGCCCAGCAGGTCCGCGAGGTGCTCGACTACGCCGACGGTGCCATCATCGGTTCGGCCTTCGTCCGTGCCCTCGCCGACGGCGGGGTCGAACGCCTCGCCGAGGTCTCCGCCGACCTGTCGTCCGGCGCGGCCCCCTCCGCCTCCTGACCCCCTCGGGTCCGACGCCCTCGCGCTAGAGTCGTCACCCGTCGGGTGACCGACGCTCCGCACCCCCTCCGAAAGGCATCACGCCCGTGTTCGTTCCCTTGAGCATCCCGAGCCCGTCGGCCGCCTGGCAGTACTTCGACGTCACCGCCTGGTTGAACTCGACCTTCGGGGCGTCGTTGCCCGGCTCGCTGCGGATACACGCCTACGCGATCTGCATCCTCGTCGGCATCGTCGCAGCGGTGGTCATCACGAACCACCGTCTGAACCGGCAGGGGGCGGAGAAGGGCATCGTCATCGACGTGGCCATCTGGGCCGTGGTGTTCGGCATCGCGGGGGGACGCCTGTTCCACGTCATCACCCACCCGGCGGACTACTTCTCCTCGCCCGACCAGTACATCCACGTCCTCTTCGTGTGGGAGGGCGGCCTCGCCATCTACGGCGCCCTGCTGTTGGGTGCCGTCGGCGTCTGGCTCGGTTGCCGCTTCACCGGTCTCCGGTTCACGGTCTTCGCCGACGCCCTCGCCCCCGGCCTGCTCGTCGCGCAGGCCTTCGGACGCCTCGGCAACTGGTTCAACCACGAGCTCTTCGGCATGCCGACCGACCTGCCCTGGGGCCTCGAGATCGAGTCCACGAACGCCGCCTACCCCACCGGCCTGCCCGAGGGCACGCTCTTCCACCCGACCTTCCTCTACGAGATCGTCTGGATGCTCGCCGGCGTCGCGATCCTCGTGCTCCTCGAGAAGAAGGCCCCCATGCAGTGGGGTCGGTCGTTGGCCTTCTACCTGGTCTGGTACGGCATCGGACGGGCCTGGTTCGAGTCGATCCGCACCGATCCCAGCCTGCTCTTCTTCGGCATCCGCACCAACGTCTGGATGAGCTTCTTCGCCATCGTCCTCGGGATCGTCCTCTTCGTCCTCGCCTCCCGCCGCCACACCGGCACGGTCCCCGGCCCCTACGTGCCCGGCCGTGCGCCGAGCGAGCGGGCGGCTGCTGTAGACTCTGACGGCACGTACACGGAGAACGACGAACCCGAGTTGGTCACCGTCGGCGCATCGGACGACAACACCGATCGCTCACCGCGTCCCTAGGTCGTCCACTCCACGACGACCGCGGGCCCGGCGCCCCACCGTCGTGGCGCCCGATCCCCTCCACCCCATCCCGGTGCGAACGATCCGCCCGCGACACGGTCCCGTGCACGCACCCGCGCCTCGTAAGATCGAGCGCAGTCGGCCCCTCCCGCCGGCGTGCACGCCCACGGTCGCCACGAGCCGACCTCTCCCGCCGAGTCGGGGCCGCCCACAGAAGCCGGCCCCGTCAGGCACCTCGGGCCGACGTCGTCCCGCCCCCTGTCGGATCTCTTCGTGAGGACGGATTCCATGGCTCTCACGCCAGCACACCAGCAGTTCAGCACGGTCCCCGAGGCCAGCGGCCTCTACGACCCGCGCAACGAAAAGGACGCCTGTGGCCTCGCCATGGTGGCGACCCTCCGTGGAACCCCCGGTCACGACATCGTCGACACCGCCCTGCGGGCCCTCCGGAACCTCGAGCACCGAGGTGCCGTGGGTTCCGACGCCGGCACCGGGGACGGTGCGGGCATCCTCTGCCAGGTGCCCGACGAGTTCCTGCGCCACGAGGTCGACTTCGACCTGCCGCCGGCCGGCCAGTACGCGGTGGGCATCGCCTACCTGCCCCTCGACGAGCAGGAGCGCTCCGAGCTGAAGACGGGCATCGAGCGCATCGCCGACCTCGAGCACCTCGACGTCCTCGGCTGGCGCGAGGTCCCCGTGCGCCCCGAAGAACTCGGCACGTTGGCGCGTAACGCGATGCCCGCCTTCGAGCAGCTCTTCGTCGCCAGCAGGCACCACGACGCCGACGGCGTCCCGCTCGCCGGCGTCGCGCTCGACCGCCAGGCGTTCCGGCTGCGCAAGCGTGCCGAGCGCAAACTCTCGGCCTACTTCACCTCTCTGGGCAGCCGGACCATGGTCTACAAGGGCATGGTCACCACACTTCAGCTCGAGCCGTTCTACCCCGACCTGAGCGACGAGCGCTTCGCCTCGAAACTCGCGATCGTGCACTCGCGCTACTCGACGAACACGTTCCCGTCGTGGCCGCTGGCACAGCCGTTCCGCATGATCGCCCACAACGGCGAGATCAACACGGTCCGGGGCAACCGCAACTGGATGCGTGCCCGGCAGTCCCAGCTCGAGAACGAGCTCATCGGCGACCTGAAGCCCATCCTCCCCATCGTCAGCCCCGGGGCGAGCGACTCGGCGTCGTTCGACGAGGTCGTCGAGTTGCTCAGCCTGACCGGCCGGTCCCTGCCGCACGCGGTCATGATGATGGTCCCCGAGGCGTGGGAGAACCAGGTCGACATCGACCCCACCCTGCGCGACTTCTACGAGTACCACTCGATGCTCATGGAGGCGTGGGACGGCCCCGCGGCCATCACGTTCACCGACGGCACGCACGTCGGCGCCACCCTCGACCGCAACGGCCTGCGGCCGGGCCGCTACCTCGTCACCGACGACGGCCTCGTGGTCCTCGCGAGCGAGATCGGCGTCATCGACGTCGACCCCGCCAAGGTGGTCCGCAAGGGACGGCTCCGCCCCGGCAAGATGTTCCTGGTCGACACCGAGGCCGGCCGCATCATCGAGGACGACGAGATCAAACGCGACCTCGCCACGGCCGCGCCCTACGGCGAGTGGCTCGCCGAGGGGCGCATCCACCTCTCGGAGCTGCCCGAACGCGAGCACATCGTGCACACCCCGGCGTCGGTCACCCGCCGTCAGCGCACCTTCGGGTACACCGAAGAAGAGGTCCGCATCCTGTTGACGCCGATGGCGAAGACCGGCGCGGAGCCCCTGGGTGCCATGGGAAGCGACACGCCGATCGCCGTCCTGTCCGAGCGCCCGCGCCTCCTGTTCGACTACTTCACGCAGCAGTTCGCCCAGGTGACGAACCCTCCGCTCGACTCCATCCGCGAGTCGGTGGTCACGTCGCTCAAGCTGGGTCTCGGTCCCGAGCGCAACCTGCTCGCCGCGACCCCCGAGCACGCCCGCCAGGTGATCCTGGACTTCCCCGTCATCGACAACGACGAGCTCGCCAAGATCCAGCACATCGACCCGAGCCCCGGCTCCCGCAAGACGTCGACCATCCGCGGGCTGTACCGCGCCGACAAGGGCCCGCGGGCACTCGAGAAGCGCATCGCCGCCATGTGCAACGAGGTGGACGACGCGATCGAGGCCGGTGCGGAGTTCATCGTCCTCTCCGACCGCGACTCGAACGCCGACTTCGCCCCGGTGCCGTCGCTGCTCATGATCGCCGCGGTGCACCACCACCTGATCCGCACCGAGAACCGCATGAAGGTCGGCCTGATCGTCGAGGCCGGTGACGTGCGCGAGGTGCACCACGTGGCCACGCTGATCGGCTACGGCGCGTCCGCGGTCAACCCGTACCTCGCGATGGAGACCTGCGAGAACCTCGTGAGGGCCGGGATGATCACCGGGCTGAGCCCCGAGGACGCCGTGCACAACTTGATCAAGGCTCTCGGCAAGGGCGTGCTCAAGATCATGTCGAAGATGGGCATCTCGACGGTGTCGAGCTACGCCGCGGCGCAGGCGTTCGAGGCCGTGGGCCTCAGCCAGGAGTTCGTCGACACGTACTTCACCGGTACCTCGTCGATGCTCGGAGGCGTGGGGATCGACGTCATCGCGGCCGAGAACAAGCAGCGACACACGAGCGCTTACCCCAGCGACGGCTCCGTCATCGCGCACGAGCGGCTGGCCACGGGCGGCGAGTACCAGTGGCGCCGCGAGGGTCCCCGGCACCTCTTCAACCCCGACACCGTGTTCCGGCTGCAGCACGCCACGCGCACCCGCCGCTACGACATCTTCCGCGAGTACACCAAGCTCGTCGACGACCAGGCCGAGCAGCTGATGACGCTGCGCGGGCTGTTCCGGCTCAAGCACGGCGTCCGCCCGGCCGTCCCGCTCGACGAGGTCGAGCCCATCGAGTCGATCGTGAAGCGGTTCTCGACGGGGGCGATGAGCTACGGCTCGATCTCGCAGGAGGCGCACGAGACCCTCGCCATCGCGATGAACCGCCTCGGCGGCAAATCCAACACCGGCGAGGGCGGAGAGGACGTCGACCGCCTCCTCGACCCCGAGCGCCGCAGCGCCGTGAAACAGGTGGCCTCCGGGCGCTTCGGGGTCACCAGCATGTACCTCACGCACGCCACCGACATCCAGCTCAAGATGGCCCAGGGCGCCAAGCCGGGCGAGGGCGGTCAGCTCCCGCCGACGAAGGTCTACCCCTGGGTGGCACGAACGCGTCACGCGACGGCCGGCGTCGGTCTCATCTCGCCGCCGCCGCACCACGACATCTACTCGATCGAGGACCTCAAGCAGCTGATCTTCGACGTCAAGCGCGCCAACCCCAAGGCCCGCGTCCACGTCAAGCTCGTGAGCCAGTCCGGCATCGGCGCGGTCGCGGCAGGGGTCACGAAGGCCCTGGCCGACGTCGTGCTCGTGTCCGGCCACGACGGGGGCACCGGCGCGAGCCCGTTGAACTCGCTCAAGCACGCGGGCACGCCCTGGGAGATCGGCCTCGCCGAGACCCAGCAGACCCTCATGCTGAACGGGATGCGCGAGCGTGTCGTCGTCCAGGTCGACGGTCAGATGAAGACCGGCCGCGACGTCCTCATCGCCGCCCTGCTCGGCGGCGAGGAGTTCGGCTTCGCCACGGCGCCGTTGATCGTCGAGGGCTGCATCATGATGAGGGTCTGCCACCTCGACACCTGCCCGGTCGGTGTGGCGACCCAGAACCCCGAGCTCCGTGCCCGCTTCTCCGGCAAGCCGGAGTTCGTCGTCAACTTCTTCGAGTTCCTCGCACAGGAGGTGCGCGAGTACCTCGCCGCGCTGGGCTTCCGCAGTCTCGACGAGGCCATCGGCCGGACGGACGTCCTCGACGTCGACCGCGCCGTCGACCACTGGAAGGCCTCGGGTCTCGACCTCGCCCCGGTGCTGGTCGGTCCGACGTTCTCCGACGACGAGCCCCGACGCAACCGCACCTCGCAGGACCACGGCCTCGACGAGCACTTCGACGTGCAGCTGATCGAGCGCAGTGCCGACGTGCTGGAGAACGGTGGGCACGTCGAGATCACGCTCCCGATCCGCAACACCGAGCGGGCGGTCGGCACCATGCTCGGGCACGAGGTCACCCTGCGACACGGTGAGCACGGCCTGCCCGACGGCAGCATCGAGATCAACCTCAGTGGTTCGGCCGGTCAGTCGCTCGGTGCGTTCCTGCCCGCCGGCATCACCCTGCGCCTCGAGGGCGACAGCAACGACTACGTGGGCAAGGGCCTCTCCGGCGGCAACGTCGTGGTGCGTCCGCCCCGCGGCAGCGCCTTCGCCGCCGAGGAGAACGTCATCGCCGGCAACGTCATCGGCTACGGCGCGACCCAGGGCAGCATGTTCCTGCGGGGCATCGTGGGGGAGCGCTTCCTGGTCCGCAACTCGGGGGCCAGCGCGGTCGCGGAGGGCGTGGGCGACCACGCGCTCGAGTACATGACGGGCGGTCTCGCCGTCATCCTCGGCGACACGGGCCGCAACCTCGGAGCAGGCATGTCCGGAGGGACGGCCTACGTGCACCGGCTCAAGCCCGAACGGGTCAACGCCGAGGCGCTCGCTTCGGGTGAACTCGAACTCCACCCCCTCGGCAGCGCCGACGTCGAGATCCTGACCGACCTGTTGCGCCGGCACCTCGCCGAGACCGGGTCACCCGTGGCGGAGCACATGCTCGACGACCTCGACGCCACGGTGGCCGAGTTCGTGAAGGTGCTGCCCCGCGACTACGCCGCCGTCCTCGCCACCCGGCAGACGGCCGTCGACGAGGGTCTCGACCCCGATGGCGACGAAGCATGGAAGAGAATCCTGGAGGTGACCGGTGGCTGACCCCAAAGGCTTCCTGAAGACGCAGACCCGCGAGCTGCCCAAGCGCCGACCCGTGTCGGTCCGGCTCATGGACTGGAAAGAGGTCTACGAGCAGCAGGAGAGCGGCGAGCTCCGACGTCAGGCGGGCCGTTGCATGGACTGCGGCGTCCCGTTCTGCCACCAGGGCTGCCCGCTCGGCAACCTGATCCCCGAGTGGAACGACCTCATGTGGCGTGGAGAGGGCCGTCAGGCCGTCGAGCGCCTGCACGCGACCAACAACTTCCCGGAGTTCACCGGTCGTCTCTGCCCCGCGCCGTGCGAGTCCTCCTGCGTCCTGGGCATCAACCAGCCCCCGGTGACGATCAAGCAGGTCGAGGTCTCGATCATCGACCAGGCGTTCGCCAACGGATGGGTCACCCCGCACCCGCCCGAGCGCCTGACGGGCAAGACGGTCGCCGTCGTCGGTTCCGGCCCCGCCGGGCTGGCCGCCGCCCAGCAGCTCACGCGTGCCGGCCACACGGTCGCCGTCTACGAGCGCGAGGACCGCATCGGTGGCCTGCTGCGTTACGGCATCCCCGACTTCAAGATGGAGAAGAAGCAGATCGAGCAGCGCATCGCCCAGATGCAGGCCGAGGGCACGCGTTTCCGCGCCCGGGTCGAGATCGGTCGGGACATCGCCTGGGACGACCTCCGGGCCCGCTACGACGCCGTGGTCGTCGCGACGGGCGCGACGGTTCCCCGTGATCTGCCGATCCCGGGACGCGACCTGTCCGGCATCCACTTCGCCATGGACTACCTCGTGCAGCAGAACAGGGCCGGAGCGGGCGACACGGTGGCCGACCAGATCACGGCCGAGGGCAAGCACGTCGTCGTGCTGGGCGGCGGCGACACCGGTGCGGACTGCATCGGTACCGCCCACCGGCAGGGTGCCCTCTCGGTGACCAACCTCGCGATCGGCCAGCAGCCCCCGGAAGAACGCCCCGAGGCACAGCCGTGGCCGATGTTCCCCACGCTGTTCGAGGTGTCGAGCGCCCACGAAGAAGGCGGCGAGCGGGTCTACCTCGCGTCGACGGTCGAGTTCCTGACCAACGAGGTCGGCGAGGTGCGGGCCATCCGCGTCGCCGAGACCGAGTACGTCGACGGGCGACGGGTCCCCAAGGCGGGCACCGAGCGCGAGGTCCCCGCCGACCTCGTCCTGCTCGCCCTCGGCTTCACGGGACCCGAGCGCGACACCATCGAGGAGCAGCTGCGGCTCACCTTCGACGGTGGCGGCTCCCTCGAGCGCGGTGCCACCTACGAGACGGGCGAACCCGGCGTCTTCGTGACCGGCGACGCCGGGCGCGGTCAGTCGCTCATCGTCTGGGCGATCGCCGAGGGCCGCGCCACGGCCTCCGCCGTCGACGCCTACCTCGAGGGCCAGACCGTGCTGCCCTTCCCGGTGAAGCCCACCGATCGGTCCATCTCGGTCTGATCCGGCCATCCGACGGGAATAGGGTGGGAGTCGGGCTGTAGTCGTCCCACCCCCTTTCCCCCCACACGAACGGAACACATGAGACGCGCAAAGATCGTCGCCACCCTCGGGCCGGCGACGTCGAGCTACGACGACATCCGGGCGATCATCGACGCCGGCGTCGACGTCGCCCGCATGAACCTCAGCCACGGCAGCTACGACGTCCACGAAGGCGTCTACGCGAACGTCCGCCAGGCGTCGGCCGACTCGGGCCGCGCCGTCGCGGTCCTCGTCGACCTGCAGGGCCCCAAGATCCGCCTCGGCAAGTTCGCCGACGGTCCGCACGACCTCGAGGTCGGCGACGTGTTCAAGATCACCACGGACGACATCCTGGGTTCCAAGGAGATCTGCGGCACGACGTTCAAGGGCCTCCCCGACGACGTCACGGCGGGAGACCCGCTCCTGATCGACGACGGCCGTGTCAAGCTCCGCGTCCTCGAGACCGACGGCACCGTCGTCACGACCGAGGTCGTCGTCGCCGGCACGGTGTCGAACAACAAGGGCATCAACCTCCCCGGCGTGGCGGTCAACGTGCCCGCCCTCTCCGACAAGGACGAGGCCGACCTCCGCTGGGGTCTCCGACTCGGCGCCGACCTGATCGCCCTGTCGTTCGTGCGCGACGCGGACGACGTCGTGCGCGTGCACGAGATCATGGCCGAAGAGGGCCGCAAGGTCCCCGTCTACGCGAAGATCGAGAAGCCCCAGGCCGTCGACAACCTCGAGGCCATCATCGACGCGTTCGACGGCATCATGGTCGCCCGTGGCGACCTGGGCGTCGAGTTGCCCCTCGAGGCCGTGCCCATCGTGCAGAAGCACGCGGTCGAGCTCTCGCGTCGCATGGCGAAGCCGGTCATCGTCGCCACCCAGATGCTCGAGTCCATGATCTCGAGCCCGATCCCGACCCGCGCCGAGACCTCGGACGTCGCCAACGCCGTCCTCGACGGCACCGACGCGGTCATGCTCTCGGGCGAGACGAGCGTCGGCGAGTACCCGGTCATCACGGTGCAGACCATGGCGCGCATCGTGGCCTCCACCGAAGAGCACGGGCTCGAGCGCATCCCTCCGCTCGGCACGCGTCCGCGCACGCAGGGCGGCGCCATCACCCTGGCAGCGGCCGACGTCGCCGACTTCGTCCAGGCGAAGTTCCTCTGCGTCTTCACCGAATCGGGTGACTCGGTGCGTCGCATGTCGCGCCTGCGTCACTCGATCCCCATCCTGGCCTTCACACCCAACGAGGCGATCCGACGCCGCATGGCGATCAGCTGGGGCGTCCAGTCCTACCTGGTCGAGACCGTCACGCACACCGACGCCATGTTCGCGCAGGTGGACGACATCCTGCTCGGCAACGACCTCGCCGAATCGGGCGACAAGGTCATCGTGATCGCCGGGTCCCCTCCCGGGATCGCGGGCTCGACGAACGATCTCCGGGTGCACCGCGTGGGTGACGCCCACGGGGAGGCCGCTCCGGCCTACGCGTCGCAGCCCTGACGCACCGCGACACCCCTGGCGAAGCCGGGGCGATCCCCTCGGATCGTCCCGGCTTCGTCGTGTCGGCGGGGCGTACGCTCACGGCATGTCCGTGGACGCCCGTCATCCCTCGTGCTTCGAGTTCGAGGCCCGCTTGTACGTGGTGCCGTCCTGGAGCGGTCACGGTGTGGTCGAGACTCGTCGCAGCCTCGGCCCCGAGATCCGAGAGACCAGCCGAGGAGGCGCGGGGGTGGGCCGGTGGGCAACTCTCGGTGCCCTCGTGGGCGGCTCGTTCCTCGGGGGAGTGGCGGCGACGGTGTGGCGGGTCGACGGCCTCTGGGCCCTCTCGCTGATCTTCGTCCTCGGCGCTGCGGTCGGGGCCGTGCTGGCGATCGGCACCCGGACGATCTTCCAGGAGGGTGCGGGTGACCAGGCTCGTGGGACCGCGGCGCCGAGTCCACCGGAAGGACCTCTGCCTGCCGTCGAGGTGCCGTGGGACGTCGCCCGGGCGGCGCCCGAGGACTCCACCGGGGACGAACTGGTCCTCTGGGCGACCTTGACCAGCCGATACCGCGAGGCGCGGGAAGCACTCGTCGCCGGTGGCGGCGAGGACGACCGGTTCACCGACCCGAGGGAGGCCGGAGCACGGATCGCCGAATGGGAGAGCGCTTACCGGACTGCGAGCCGGGACTACGAGCCGGTGGCGCGCCTCCTCGGCTTTCCCCTGCCGTGAGATGGCCGACCCTCCCACCCGAGACGGGAACGGAGAAAGCCCCGACCCGCCGGAGCGGATCGGGGCTTTCGGTTCAGTGGCGGGCGAGCCCGCCGACTGACGGCGTCACGAGGACGCCACCGAGTCAGATGACGCGGATGTTCTCGGCCTGGAGGCCCTTGTTGCCCTGAGCCGTGTCGAACTCGACCTTCTGGTTCTCTTCCAGGTTGCGGTAGCCGTCGCCGGCGATCGCGGAGAAGTGCGCGAAGACGTCAGTGGTTCCGTCGTCGGGGGTGATGAAGCCGAAGCCCTTTTCGGAGTTGAACCACTTAACGGTGCCTGTTGCCATTTTTCTTGTTCCTTCAATCAGAGTTGTCGATCTCGATTTCGAGATCGCTCGTCGCGGTGCCTTTTTGTCCGCTCCCTCTGAGAACGACGCCACCGTCGGAACCCCTCTCGGTGAGAGGAGGCCTTCGGCACGTCGCGAGATACAAATGCGTAACACAACAACCAGTTCCATCAGCGTAGTGCACGGATGCCCACGAACACACCCTCTGAGCAGAACTCGTGTCGGTGTGTCGGCCCGATGACCGGACGAGGCAAGGAGAGCCACATCTCGTCGGTCGGCTTCGCGCCGGGGCTGGTGCCGGATGTGGGACTCGAACCCACACGCCCTCACGGACAGAGCATTTTGAGTGCTCCGCGTCTGCCATTCCGCCAATCCGGCGCACAACAACCAGGTCGACAATACCGTAGGCTTCACGTCGTGAGTGACCAGGAAGCAACCCCAGCAGCACCCCGTCGCGTCGTCGTGGCCGAAGATGAGTCCCTCATCCGCCTCGACATCGTCGAGATCCTCCGCGACAACGGTTTCGAGGTGGTGGGAGAGGCCGGGGACGGCGAGACCGCCGTCGCCCTCGCCACCGAGTTGCGCCCCGACCTCGTCATCATGGACGTCAAGATGCCCCAACTGGACGGCATCTCCGCCGCCGAGCGGCTCTCGAAGGCGCACATCGCGCCGGTCGTCCTCCTGACCGCGTTCAGCCAGAAAGAGCTCGTCGAGCGGGCGAGCGAGGCAGGCGCCCTCGCCTACGTCGTGAAACCCTTCACCCCCAACGACCTGCTGCCCGCGATCGAGATCGCCCTCTCGCGGTACGCACAGATCATCACCCTCGAGGCCGAGGTCGCCGACCTGGTCGAGCGCTTCGAGACCCGCAAGCTCGTCGACCGGGCGAAGGGGCTCCTCAACGAGAAGATGGGGCTCACCGAACCCGAGGCCTTCCGATGGATCCAGAAGGCGTCCATGGACCGCCGCCTGACGATGCACGACGTGGCCCAGGCGATCATCGAACAGTTGAGCGCCAAGAAGTAGTCGTCCGCGACGAGAGAAGGCCCGCCCCGACGATCGGGGCGGGCCTTCTCTCGTCGGCTCACCGGTCGCGGGCGTCCGTGAGGAAGTTCGTGATGCGGACCGTCGACAACAGCCGACCGCGATCGTCGGTCATGACGACCTGGTGCGTCGTGAGCGTGGAACCGAGATGGATGGCCGTGCAGGTGCCCGTCACCCACCCGGTCGCCGCCGAGCGGCTGTGGCTCGCGTTCAGTTCGATGCCCATCGCGACGCGTCCCGCTCCCGCGTGCACGTTCGCCGCCACGGACCCGAGGGTCTCGGCCAGGACGACGTGCGCGCCGCCGTGAAGGATGCCGACGGGTTGGGTGTTGCCGTCGACGGGCATCCGACCCACGGCACGCTCGGCGCTCATCTCGTCGATCACGATGCCCATCTTCTCGGCCAGGGCACCGACACCCCGTCGTCGGAACAACTCGACGGCGGCATCGCTCAGGGACGCGTCCGACGCGACGGTCCTCTCGGCGTCGTTCGGGACGGCGGACGGAGTGCTCATGGTTCTCCGGTGGATCGGACCGGGGCGCCCGGCGACGGTGTCGGGGGTGCCCGCTAGGCTGACGTGGTGACGGACGACACGAAGCCTACCCTCCTGGTCATCGACGGCCATTCCCTGGCGTTCCGGGCCTTCTACGCCCTCCCGGTCGACAGTTTCGTGAACCGCGAAGGTCAGCACACCAACGCCATCCACGGCTTTATCTCGATGCTGCTCAGCCTGCTCAAGGCCGAGAAACCGACGCACCTGGCCGTCGCCTTCGACATCTCTCGCTTCTCCTTCCGCACCCGCGAGTACCCCGAGTACAAGGGCACGCGGTCCGAGACCCCGCCCGAGTTCGTGGGCCAGATACCGCTTCTCCAAGAGGCGTTGCACGCCATGGGCATCACCACGATCACCAAAGAGGACTTCGAGGCCGACGACATCCTCGCGACCCTGGCGAGCCGCGGTCGCGACGACGGGTACCGGGTCCTGGTGGTCTCCGGCGATCGCGACGCCATCCAGATGGTCAACGACGACGTCACCCTCCTCTATCCCTCGGCCCGCGGCGTGAGCGAACTCACCCGGTACGACCGCGACAAGGTCTTCGAGCGATACGGCATCGAACCCCACCAGTACCCCGAGGTCGCCGCTCTCGTCGGCGAGACGAGCGACAACCTCATCGGCATCGACAAGGTGGGGGAGAAGACGGCCGTCAAGTGGATCAACCTCTACGGGGGTCTCGACGAGATCATCGCTCGTGCGGACGAGATCAAGGGCGTCGTCGGGCAGAAGCTCCGCGAGCAGAAAGAGAACGCCATCCGCAACCGCCGGCTCAACCGGCTGGTGACCGACGTCGAGCTCCCGGTGGGGCCGGGTGACCTCGAGCGCCGGGCGATCGACGAGGCGGCCGTCCGAGAGCTCTTCGACAAACTGCAGTTCCGCACCCTGCTCGAGCGCGTCCTGGCCCTGTCGGGATCGACCGAGCCCTCCGCGGCGAACGCGGGTGAGACAGCGGTGACGGCGGCCCCCGAAGGCCTCCCCGTCGTCCGGACCCTCATCGACGAAGAACTGGCCTTCTGGCTGAAGAAGCATGCGTCCGACCCCGAGAAGCCCGTCGGCCTCACGGTCGAGTACGGCGCGGACGGCATCGTCGGGCTCGGCATCTCGTCCCTCGACGAGTCGGCGTACGTGCCCTGGGCCGCGGGTCGCGGCGACTACGTGGCCCTCGAGGCCTGGCTGGACGACGCCACGCCCAAGGTGGTCCACGACGCGAAGCGCGCCTACAAGGCGCTGTCGCGGGCCGGCCTCACGCTGACGGGCATCGCCGGCGACCCGCGGATCGCCGCCTGGCTGCTGCGCCCGGGCCGCACCTCGTTCGCCCTGTCCGACCTCGTCTACGAGCAACTGGGAGAAACGCTGCCCGTCGGAGATCCCAACCAGCTCGTGTCGGCGGACGACGACGTCAACGTGGCCTCCGAGGCCTGGTACGTCCTCCGATTGTCCGAGTCGTTGGTTGCCGCCCTCGACGAGGGCTCCCGTCGGGTGCTCACCGAGATCGAGCTGCCCCTGGTGCCGGTGCTCGGAGACATGGAACTCACCGGTGTCGCCGCCGACCGCGACACGCTCAAGGCGCTCTCGCTCCGTCTGGGTGAACAGGCCGGCGAACTGGCCGCGGCGGCGTTCGCCGAGATCGGACGCGAGGTCAACCTCGGCTCACCCAAGCAGCTGCAAGAGGTGCTGTTCGAGCAACTCCAGATGCCCAAGACCCGAGCGACCAAGACGGGCTTCTCGACCGACGCCGCCTCCCTGGCCGATCTGCAGGAGAAGCACCCGCACCCCTTCCTCGACCTGCTCCTGAAGCACCGCGACGCGACGAAGCTGCGCCAGATCATCGAGACCCTCGAGAAGTCGATCGCCGACGACGCGCGCATCCACACGACGTACGACCAGACGGGCACGACGACCGGGCGCATCTCGTCCGTCGACCCGAACCTCCAGAACATCCCGGTCAAGGCCGCCGTCGGTCGCGAGATCCGCGCCGCGTTCGTGCACGGTCCCGATTACGAGACGCTCCTCACGGCCGACTACTCGCAGATCGAGATGCGCATCATGGCGCACCTCTCGGGCGACGAGGGGCTGATCCAGGCGTTCAACGAGGGCGAAGACCTGCACCGGTTCGTCGGTGCCCGCATCTTCGGGGTCGAACCCGCCGACGTCAGCCCGGCCATGCGCACGAAGGTCAAGGCCATGTCCTACGGCCTCGCCTACGGGCTCAGCGCCTTCGGCCTGTCGAAGCAGCTGCGCATCGAGACCGCCGAGGCACGCCAGCTCATGACCGACTACTTCGCCCGGTTCGGTGCCGTACGGGAGTACCTCCGCAACGTCGTCGAGCAGGCGCGCGAAGACGGCTACACCGAGACCATCTACGGTCGGCGCCGCCCCTTCGCCGACCTCAAGTCCCCGAACCGCGTCCTGCGCGAGAACGCCGAGCGGGCCGCCCTGAACGCCCCGATCCAGGGCTCGGCCGCCGACATCATGAAGATCGCGATGCTCGGTGTCCGATCCGAACTGGACGAGCGAGAGATGGGGTCGCGCGTGCTGCTGCAGGTGCACGACGAACTCATCGTCGAGGTCGCACCGGGCGAGGTCGACGACGTGCGCGAGATCGTGCGTCGGCGCATGAGCGGGGCGGCCGACCTGCGCGTGCCGCTCGACGTCAGCGTCGGCCTCGGCGAGAGTTGGGACGCAGCGGCCCACTGAGCCCCGGGCGCCGCGGCGCCGAACGGCCACGGACCCTGAGGTCCATCTCGGCGACGTCGCACGTCGCACGTCGCACGTCGCACGTCGCCCGTCGCCCGTCGCACGTCGCCGAGACGGTCCGTCCTGCCCTTCTGCGCGCGCCTCCTGTCCCCGGGGTCCTACGACCCGGCCCGAGCGGCCCCGCTCGGGCACGTGCTGCCCGTTCATCGGGCATCGGTTGCCCATCGGGCAGCCAATCGACGCCCCACTCGGGCACAAACGGACACGACACGCGGTACAGACTTGACCGGGCCACACAAACGGACTTATATAAGCGCAGATCAACAACAGTTGAACTCCTTCCGCACTTCCGCACCACCGGTCAGCCCCCGAGGCGGCCGTGCAGTCCGACGACGAGGTCTCCCATGTACGCACCGGAGCGTCACCAGCAGATCCTCGACACGGCCCTGTCCCGGGGCCGAGTCGAGGTGGCCGGTCTCGCACGAGAGCTCTCGGTCGCGCCCGAGACCGTGCGCCGCGACCTGACCGCCCTCGAGCGCCGGGGCGTCCTCCGCCGCGTCCACGGAGGCGCCATCGCCGTCGAGCGCCTCGGCATCGAGCCTCCCGTGGTCGACCGGGAGGGAACGGCCGCGTCCGAGAAGGAGCGCATCGCCCGGGCCGCCCTCGACGAACTGCCCGACGGCGGCTCGATCATCGTCGACGCCGGCACCTCGACCATCCGTCTGGCCGAACTCCTGCCCCTCGACCGGGAGCTGACCGTGGTCACCCACTCGCTCGCCGTCGCCACCATCCTCATCAGCCGACCGAACGTCACGCTCCACCTGCTCGGCGGCCTCATCCGCACCCGCACGTACTCCGCGGTGGGGGACTGGACGCGGGCCCAGATCGCCGACGTCTTCGCCGACGTCGCGTTCATCGGGACGAACGGCGTCTCGGTGGAGCGTGGGATCAGCACCCCCGACCTGGCGGAGGCGCGGGTCAAGCGCGCGCTCATCGCCGCGTCACGACGCACCGTCGTCCTCGCCGACCACACCAAGTTCGGTCGCGAGGACTTCGCCAAGGTCGCACCGCTCACCGACGTCGACACCGTCATCACCGACTCCGGCGTGGACGCCGAGCTGGCCGACGACGTCGAACAGGCCGGCCCCCGGGTCGTGATCGCATGACGCGACTCCGACCGGCCCCCCTCGTTCCCTCCCGACGCACCACAGCACCTCGCACCACCTCCATCACCCCACACCCCTCTCGTCGCTGAGAGAAACAAGGAGAAGTCGTCACCATGTCCGAATTCACCCCCACCGTCACCGGTACGGGAGCCCGAGCGCGCGTCCAGCGCTTCGGCGGCTTCCTGGCCGGCATGATCATGCCGAACATCGGCGCCTTCATCGCCTGGGGCCTCATCACGGCCCTGTTCATCCAGACCGGTTGGACGCCGGTGCCCCAGCTCGGCGGCTTCGGCGAGATGTCCGACGGCACCCCGTGGCCCGGCCTCGTCGGTCCCATCATCAAGTACCTGCTGCCGATCCTGATCGCCTACACGGGTGGTCGCATGGTCCACGGTCAGCGCGGTGCCGTCATCGGCGCCGTCGCCGTCATGGGCGTCATCGTCGCGACCGACGTGCCCCAGTTCCTCGGCGCGATGATCGTCGGCCCGCTCGCCGCCTGGGTCCTCAAGCAGTTCGACAAGCTCGTCGACGGCCGCATCAAGTCCGGCTTCGAGATGCTCGTCAACAACTTCTCGCTCGGCATCATCGGTGGCGCCATGGGCGTGCTCGCCTTCTTCGGCCTGGCCCCGGTCACCACCGCGATCACGAACGTCTTCGGCGGCGCCGTCGGCTTCCTCGTCGACCGTGGCCTGCTGCCCCTGGCGTCGATCATCATCGAGCCGGCCAAGGTCCTGTTCCTCAACAACGCCATCAACCAGGGCATCCTCACCCCCCTCGGTGGCACGCAGGTGCAGGAGGCCGGCAAGTCGATCCTCTTCATGCTCGAGTCGAACCCCGGCCCGGGTCTCGGCATCCTCCTCGCGTACCTCTTCTTCGGTCCGCGCGCCATCCGCCCCTCGGCCCCGGCCGCGATCATCGTGCACTTCTTCGGTGGCATCCACGAGATCTACTTCCCGTACGTGCTGATGAAGCCGATCCTGCTCGTCGCCGCCGTCCTCGGTGGAGCGACCGGCATCGCGACCTTCGCCCTGTTCAACGTCGGCCTCGTCGGCCCTGCCTCGCCCGGCAGCATCATCGCCTACACGCTCGTCGCCGCCCGCGGGGACCTTCTCCCGATCTACCTGGGTATCCTGCTCTCGGCGGCCGTCTCGTTCGTCGTCTCGTCCCTCCTCATGGGCTTCGGTCGCAAGGAGAACCGCGAGGCCCGTGCCGAGGACTCCGCCGCACAGGAGCAGGCTCTCGCCGACGCCCAGGCCGCCACCGCGGCCAACAAGGCCACCAGCAAGGGCACCGCGGCACCCACCGCCTAGCCCGCCCGCACCACCAGTCAGCACCACCACCACACAAGGAGAAGGTCATGGCAACCCTCGACGGTTCCAGCATCAAGAAACTCATCGTCGCGTGCGACGCGGGCATGGGCAGCAGCGTCATGCTGGCGTCCACGCTCAAGAAGCAGCTGAAGAAGAGCGGTGTCACCGTCGAGCACTCGCCCGTCGCGTCGATCCCGTCGGACGCCGACGTCGTCGTCACCCAGAACAACCTCGCCGAGCGTGCCCGCGGCGTCGTGCCGAACGTGCCCGTCGTGCCGTTCCAGCTGTTCATGGGAGACCCCAACGTCGCCAAGGTCGTCAAGGCGATCCAGGACGGCTCGACGGTCGAGGTCTGACGATGACCGACCAGCAGGCACCCGAGCTCTCGGCGCTCCTCGCGGAGTCGTCCATCCGACTCGACGAGGTCGCCGCCTCGCGTGACGAGGCCATCCGCAAGACGGGTCGGGCCCTGATCGACGCGGGTGCGATCGACGAGTCGTACGTCGACGCCATGTTCGAGCGCGAGAACTCGGTGTCCACCTACGTCGGCGAGGGTGTGGCGATCCCGCACGGCACCCTCGCCGGCAAGGACTCGGTCAAAGAGGACGCCCTCGTCGTGCTGCGGTTCCCGACCCCGGTCGACTGGGACGGCAACGAGGTCTCGGTCACGGTCGGCATCGCCGCCAAGGGCAACGGCCACATCGCCATCCTCAGCCAGCTCGCCAGCATCCTGATGGACCCCGACAAGGCCGCCGCCCTGCGCGGGTCGACCACGACCGCCGAGGTCTACGAGTTGCTCGCGTCGACCGACGACGACGACTGATCCCCACCCCCTCCAGAGGAGAAGACATGCCAGAACGTTCCGTCACCATCGCCTCGAGCGTCGGGCTGCACGCCCGCCCCGCCTCGTTGTTCAGCCAGGCCGCCGGCAAGACCGGCGCCAAGGTCACGCTGACCTCCGCGGCCGGCAAGAGCGTCAACGCCGCCAGCATCCTCGGCGTGCTCTCGCTGGGCATCGGCCACGGTGAAGAGGTCGTCGTCGCGACCGAGGGCGACAACGCCGAGGCCGCCCTCGACGAACTCGTCGCGCTCCTGGCGACCGACCTCGACAAAGAGTAGGTACCGACACCAGAACGGGACGCCCGCCGACGAGAGTCGGCGGGCGTCCCGTTCGTCGTGGGAGCCGAGGAGGCGCGGTGCGGGGCCCCCTGCACCGCGCCTCCTGCGTCACTAGGCTCGTCGGCATGACCGATGCCGCGACGACGCCGACCCCTCGCACGCCCACCCCCGTCGACGGGGTCGCCGAACGCTGGGTGGACACCCTCTGCGAGCTCGACCCCACGACCGCGACCTGGATCGGCCGTGAGGGCCGGACGGGCGAGTACGGCGACTACTCGCCCGACGGCCATGCCCGACGCGTCGAGGCCGTCCGGGCCACGCTGGCCGAACTGCGGGCCACCACCCCCGTGGACGACGTCGACCGGGTCACCCGGGACGACCTGACGAGCGAGCTCGAGCTCGAGCTGCTCTACGCCGAACAGCGCCTCGAGTTGCGCGACCTCAACGTGATCGCGTCACCCGCCCAGGGCATCCGCGACGTGTTCGACCTCATGCCCACCGCCTCCGAGCGCGACTGGGTCGACGTCGCGACCCGCCTCGGCCGGGTACGGACCGCCGTCGACCAGTACGTCGAGACGTTGCGCGCGGGCATCGCCGGGGGAGTCACCCCCGCCCGGCGCCAGGTCGAGAAGGTGGCCGAGCAGTGTGCCCGCATCGGTGCCGACGACGGCTTCTTCGCCGAGTTCGTGCGGGACGCTCGGCTCGGTGACGGCACCGAACCCGGGACGGCGCTCGGCCGGGACCTCTCGTCGGGCGCCTCGTCGGCGGCGGAGGCCTACGTCGACCTCCGACGCTTCCTGCTCGACGAGTTGCTCCCCGCGGCGACCGCCGACGACGCCGTCGGGCGCGACGCCTACGCCCTGCACTCGCGACGGTTCCTCGGAGCGACGGTCGACCTCGACGAGACCTACGAGTGGGGGATCGACGAGCTCGCCCGGATGACGGCCGAACAAGAAGAGGTCGCCCGGCAGATCGAACCCGGGGCGTCGGTCTCCCGGGCCATCGAGCTGCTCGATGCCGACCCCGCACGCCAGCTCGACGGCACCGACGCCCTCCGCGCCTGGATGCAGGAGCTCAGCGACCGCGCGGTCGCCGAGCTGGGTCGGGACCAGTTCGACATCCCCGAGCCGGTCCGCCGGCTCGAGTGCCGCATCGCACCGACCAAGGACGGTGGCATCTACTACACGAGCCCCAGCGACGACTTCTCGCGTCCCGGCCGCATGTGGTGGTCCGTGCCCGAGGGGGTCACCCGTTTCGGCACGTGGCGTGAGACGACGACGGTCTTCCACGAGGGGGTCCCCGGTCACCACCTCCAACTCGGTCAGTCCGTCCACAACCGGGCCACGCTCAACACGTGGCGTCGCCAGCTGGCCGGCACCTCGGGGCACGCCGAGGGCTGGGCCCTGTACGCGGAACGGCTGATGGACGAGCTCGGTTGGCTCGGCGACCCGGGCGACCGGCTGGGCATGCTCGACGGTCAGCGCATGCGTGCCGCGCGTGTCGTGCTCGACATCGGTGTCCACCTCGGCAAGCCGTTCCCCGGCGGCGGCGGGCGATGGGACGCGACGAACGCCTTCGCCTTCATGTCGGAGAACGTCAACATGGACACCGAGTTCGTGCGCTTCGAGGTCGACCGGTACCTCGGCTGGCCGGGGCAGGCGCCGTCGTACAAGGTCGGTCAGCGCATCTGGGAAGACCTCCGTGCCGAACGAGCCCGTCGAGACGGCGCCACCTTCGACGTCAAGGCCTTCCACCGCGACGCCCTTCAGCTGGGCGGGGTCGGGCTCGACACGCTCAGGCGGGCACTGCTCGCGTGAGTCGCCGCGACCCGCGACACGCCGTTGCCCACACCTGCGGCGCCGCGCTAAGATGACCGAGCGCTATCTGCGTCGACATTTCCGCACGCCGCGTTCGACACACCCTCCCGGACACCGTTCGAGGGACGAGCACGGCCCGATTCATGCCCGTACTGGAGCACTAACTACATGACAACCGTAACGACCAAGGCACCCAAGCAGGTCGCCATCAACGACATCGGATCCGCTGATGACTTCCTGGCCGCGGTCGAGAAGACCCTGAAGTTCTTCAACGACGGCGACCTCATCGAGGGCACCGTCGTGAAGATCGACCGCGACGAGGTCCTCCTCGACGTCGGCTACAAGACCGAGGGCGTCATCCCCTCGCGCGAACTCTCGATCAAGCACGACGTCGACCCCACCGAGGTCGTCGAGGTCGGCGACACGGTCGAGGCCCTCGTCCTCCAGAAGGAAGACAAAGAAGGCCGTCTGATCCTGTCCAAGAAGCGCGCTCAGTACGAGCGTGCCTGGGGCGACGTGGAGAAGATCAAGGACGCCGACGGCGTCGTCACCGGTACGGTCATCGAGGTCGTCAAGGGTGGCCTCATCGTCGACATCGGCCTCCGTGGCTTCCTCCCCGCATCGCTCATCGAGCTGCGCCGCGTCCGCGACCTCACGCCCTACCTGGGCCAGGAGATCGAGGCCAAGATCCTCGAGCTCGACAAGAACCGCAACAACGTGGTCCTGTCGCGCCGTGCCCTCCTCGAGCAGACGCAGTCCGAGAGCCGCACGACCTTCCTCAACAACCTCCACAAGGGCCAGGTCCGCAAGGGCGTCGTCTCGTCGATCGTCAACTTCGGTGCGTTCGTCGACCTGGGCGGCGTGGACGGCCTCGTGCACGTCTCCGAGCTCAGCTGGAAGCACATCGAGCACGCCAGCGAGGTCGTCGAGGTGGGCCAGGAGGTCACCGTCGAGATCCTCGAGGTCGACCTCGACCGTGAGCGCGTGTCGCTCTCGCTCAAGGCCACCCAGGAAGACCCGTGGCAGGTGTTCGCCCGCACGCACGCGATCGGTCAGGTCGCTCCGGGCAAGGTCACCAAGCTCGTCCCCTTCGGTGCGTTCGTCCGCGTGGCCGACGGCATCGAGGGCCTCGTGCACATCTCCGAGCTGTCGGCGAAGCACGTCGAGCTGGCCGAGCAGGTCGTCGCCGTCGGCGACGAGGTGTTCGTCAAGGTCATCGACATCGACCTCGACCGCCGTCGCATCTCGCTGAGCCTCAAGCAGGCCAACGAGGGCGTCGACCCCGAAGGCACCGAGTTCGACCCGGCGCTCTACGGCATGCTCACCGAGTACGACGACCAGGGCAACTACAAGTACCCCGAGGGCTTCGATCCCGAGACGAACGAGTGGCGCGAGGGCTTCGACTCGCAGCGCGAGAAGTGGGAGCAGGACTACGCTGCCGCCCAGGCGCGCTGGGAAGCCCACAAGAAGCAGGTCGCTGCCTCGCTCGTCGAAGAGACGACGTTCGACGCTCCCACGGGTTCGTCGTTCTCGGCCGAGTCCGCTTCGGGCGCCGGCACCCTCGCCGACGACGAGTCGCTCGCCGCTCTGCGCGAGAAGCTGTCGAACAACAACTGAGTCCCTCCGGTCTCGACCAGAAGGCGGTTCCCCCTCGGGGGAGCCGCCTTCCGGCGTTTCCGGCGTAGTCTCGACGTCGTGTTCGTCTGTGGATTGACCGGTGGCATCGCCGCCGGCAAATCGGTCGTGGCCCGTCGACTCGCCGAACGGGGCGCGGCGCACATCGACGCCGACGCCCTCGCCCGCGAGGTGGTCGAGCCCGGATCCGCCGGACTCGCCGCCGTCGTCGCCCGCTTCGGTTCCGACGTCCTGCAGCCCGACGGCTCCCTCGACCGAGCCGCCCTGGGGACGATCGTCTTCGCCGACGCCGTTGCACGCCGTGACCTCGAAGGGATCACCCACCCGGCCGTGCACGAGCTCTCGGTCCGGCGCATGTCCGACGCCGTCGCGGACGACGCGGGTCGCGTCGTCGTCTACGACGTGCCCTTGCTCGTCGAATCGCGGGGGACCGACGGCTTCGACGTGATCGTCGTCGTGCACGCCCCGCGCGAGGTCCGCCTGAGGCGACTCGTCGAGCTCCGCGGGATGGACGACGAGGAGGCGCGGCGTCGCGTGGACGCGCAGGCGGACGACCGGACGCGGCTCGCCGTGGCGGACCTCGTCGTCGACTCCTCCGGTTCGCTCGAGAGCACGCTGGAACAGGCGGACGACCTCTACGACCGTCTGCGTTCGCTGTCAGCGGCGAAGCAGGCGGCCTCCCACGACACGAGTGTCGGTGGTCCCTCCTAAGCTGGAATCCATGGAACCGACCCGCAGTGTGCGCCCGTTCGAAGTCATCAGCGAATTCGAACCCAGTGGCGACCAGCCGGCCGCCATCGCCGAACTGGCGGGGCGCATCAACGCCGGCGAGACCGACGTCGTCCTGCTCGGCGCCACCGGAACGGGCAAGTCGGCGACCACCGCCTGGCTCGTCGAGCAGGTGCAACGGCCCACGCTCGTGCTCGCCCACAACAAGACGCTCGCGGCCCAGTTGGCGAACGAGTTCCGATCGCTCTTCCCGAACAACGCCGTCGAGTACTTCGTCTCGTACTACGACTACTACCAGCCCGAGGCCTACGTCCCGCAGACCGACACCTTCATCGAGAAGGACAGCTCGGTGAACGCCGAGGTCGAGCGGTTGCGGCACTCGACGACGAACTCGCTGCTGAGCCGACGCGACGTCATCGTCGTCTCGACGGTCTCCTGCATCTACGGGCTCGGCACCCCCGAGGGCTACATGGAGGCCATGATCGCCCTCCAGGTCGGCATGCGGATCGATCGCGAGACGCTCATCCGGCGGTTCGTCTCGATGCAGTACCAGCGGAACGACATCGACTTCTCCCGTGGCAACTTCCGCGTGAGGGGAGACACGATCGAGATCATCCCGATGTACGAAGAACTGGCCATCCGCATCGAGATGTTCGGCGACGAGGTGGAGGCGCTGTACGCCCTCCATCCGCTCACGGGCGACGTCGTCAAGACGATGGACGCCGTCTCGGTCTTCCCCGGTTCGCACTACGTCGCGGGCACAGATGTCATGCACCGCGCCATCGGCACCATCAAGGACGAACTCGCCACCCGCCTCGACGAGCTCGACAAGCAGGGAAAGCTCCTCGAGTCCCAGCGCCTGCGCATGCGCACGACCTTCGACCTCGAGATGATGGAACAGATCGGCTTCTGCAACGGCATCGAGAACTACTCCGCGCACATCGACGGTCGGTCGCCCGGCGAGGCACCCCACTGCCTGCTCGACTACTTCCCGGACGACCTGCTCGTGGTGATCGACGAGTCGCACGTCACCGTGCCCCAGATCGGCGCCATGTACGAAGGCGACGCCTCGCGCAAGCGCACCCTCGTCGACCACGGCTTCCGGCTTCCCAGCGCCCTCGACAACAGACCCCTCAAGTTCGAGGAGTTCCTCGACCGGGTCGGCCAGAAGGTCTACCTCTCGGCGACGCCCGGCAAGTACGAGCTGGGCATCACCGACAGCGTCGTCGAGCAGATCATCCGACCCACCGGGCTCATCGATCCCGAGATCGTGGTCAAGCCGTCCGCGGGCCAGATCGACGACCTGCTCGAAGAGATCCGCACACGGGTCGAGATCGATGAACGTGTCCTGGTCACCACCCTGACCAAGAAGATGGCCGAAGAACTCACCGACTTCCTCACCGAGGCCGGAGTGCGAGTCCGCTACCTGCACTCCGACGTCGACACGCTCCGGCGGGTCGAACTGCTCACCGAACTGCGGCAGGGCGTCTACGACGTGCTCGTCGGCATCAACTTGCTCCGTGAGGGCCTCGACCTCCCCGAGGTGTCGCTCGTCGCGATCCTCGACGCCGACAAGGAGGGCTTCCTCCGTTCGTCCACGTCACTCATCCAGACAATCGGCCGTGCGGCACGAAACGTCTCGGGTCAGGTCCACATGTACGCCGACGTGATGACCGACTCGATGAAACAGGCGCTCGAAGAGACCGATCGTCGTCGAGAGAAGCAGGTCGCCTACAACCTCGAGCGAGGCATCGACCCCCAACCGCTCCGCAAGAAGATCGCCGACATCACCGAGGTCCTGGCCCGAGAAGGTGCCGACACCGCACGCCTCCTCGCGGATCGCCAGGGTGGCAAGCGCGCCCCCACGCCGAACCTCCGCCGCGAGGGCAAGGCCGCCAGCGCCGCGAACGGCCTCGAAGCGATCATCGCCGACCTCAACGAGCAGATGCTGCAGGCCTCGGCCGAGCTCAAGTTCGAGTTGGCCGGTCGGCTCCGCGACGAGGTCGCCGACCTGAAGAAAGATCTGCGACAGATGGAGGCGGCCGGTCATGCCCGGTGATCGTCGACGCGTCGTCGTCACGGGTGCGACCGCAGGGCTCGGCTATTACTCCGCCGAGCGGCTCGTCGCGGCCGGTCACCAGGTCGTCCTCGCGGCCCGCGACGCCGAGAGGGCCGTGCGGGCCGCCGATCTCCTCCGCAGCCGCGTGCCCGGGGCGGACGTCGACACGGTCGCCCTCGACCTGGCCGACCTCGCGTCGGTCCGCACGGGTGCATCCGCCATCGCCGCCGGCGGACCGGTCGACGGCCTCCTGGCCAACGCCGGCGTCGTCGGCTCCCGTCGGCGTCAGACGACGACCGACGGGTTCGAGCTCCAGTTCGGCACCAATCATCTCGGCCACTTCGCCCTGGTCTCGCACCTCATGCCGGCCCTCGAGTCGGCAGGGCGGGCTCGAGTCGTGCACCTCGGAAGCATCAGCCATCGGTGGGTGCGACTCGACCTGGACGATCCCATGATGGTCTCGAGCTACTCCGGCGCGGTCGCCTACGCACGTTCCAAGCTCGCGGTCATGACCTTCGGCTTCGACCTCGACCGTCGCCTCCGGGCCGCCGGATCCTCGGTCTCCAGCGTCGTCGCCCACCCCGGGTTCTCGTGGGACTCGCTCAGCGACCCGCGCCCGCCCGTCGTCGAGCCCCGCCGCCCTCCCGCCGTCCTCACCTCGATGATGCACGTCTTCTCCCAGGGCAAGGAGGTCGGAGCAGAGCCTCTCGTCCACGCCCTCGTGGGCGAAGACGTCCACGGCGGGGAATACTGGGGTCCGGCCGGATGGTTCCAGTTGACCGGCGCTCCGGCACGCGTGCCCGCGAAACGTCACAGCCGTGACGAGTCGGTGGCCTCGCGTCTGTGGCAGGTGTCCGCCGGCCTGACGGGCGTCCATCCGACCGTCTCGTCCCCGGCCCCCTGACCCCGCGCCGCCGGCTGCACCTCCCGCGGGCCCGCCCGCCACGACGACGAGTGTCGTCCACATCGACAGAATGGTAAGAGTGTCCATCTCACCTGTAGAAGGTTCCTCCACGCTGAGCGTCCGGGGTGCCCGAGTGCACAACCTGAACAACGTCGACCTCGAGATCCCACGTGACTCGTTGGTCGTCTTCACCGGGTTGTCCGGCTCGGGCAAATCGTCCCTGGCGTTCGACACGATCTTCGCCGAGGGGCAACGTCGGTACGTCGAGTCCCTGTCGGCCTACGCGCGGCAGTTCCTGGGTCAGGTCGACCGTCCCGACGTCGATTTCATCGAGGGCCTGAGCCCGGCCGTCTCCATCGACCAGAAGTCCACGAACCGCAACCCGCGGTCCACGGTCGGCACGATCACCGAGATCTACGACTACATGCGCCTCCTCTGGGCACGCATCGGCGTTCCGCACTGCGCCGTCTGCGGCGAGAAGATCAGCAAGCAGAGCGTGCAGCAGATCGCCGACCAGCTCATGACCCTCGAGTCGGGCATCCGGTACCAGGTGCTGAGCCCCGTGGTCTCGCAGAAGAAGGGCGAGTTCGTCGACCTGTTCGCCGAGCTCGCGTCCACGGGGTATTCCCGGGCCATCGTCGACGGTGAGCAGATCCAGCTCAGTTCGCCGCCCAAGCTGAAGAAGCAGATCAAGCACGACATCTCGGTCGTGGTCGATCGCCTCGTCGCCTCCGACCAGGCGCTGACCCGTCTGACCGACTCGCTCGAGACCGCCCTGCGCCTGACGGACGGCCTGGTCACGATCGACTTCGTCGACACCGACGAGGGCGCGGCCGGCAAGTACCGGACGTTCTCCGAGAAGCTCTCGTGCCCGAACAACCACCCGGTCCAGCTCACCGAGATCGAACCCCGCACGTTCTCGTTCAACGCCCCCTTCGGCGCTTGTCCCGAGTGCTCCGGACTCGGCACGAAGATGTCGGTCGACTCCGACCTGCTGCTCGGCGACCCCGAGCTCAGCCTCGCCGACGGAGTCATCCTGCCCTGGACCCAATCCGGCAAGGGGCTCTACAACTACTTCCAGAAGCTCCTCGAGGGCTTGGCCGGTGATCTGGGCTTCAGCCTCAAGACGCCCTGGCACGAGCTGCCCGAGAAGGTCCGACAGGCCGTCCTGCAGGGCAACGACTTCGAGGTCACCGTGAAGTGGCGCAACCGCTTCGGCCGAGAGATGACCTACTCGACGGGCTTCGAGGGTGTCATGCCCTACATCGAGCGCAAGTACGCCGAGGCCGAGACCGACACGCAGCGCCAGCGCTACGCGTCCTACCTCCGCGAGATCCCGTGCGTCGTCTGCAAGGGCAAGCGGCTCAAGCCCGAGGTCCTCGCCGTCCTGGTCGACGGGCACGACATCGCGAGCGTGTCCGAACTCAGCCTCGCCGACGCGTTCGGGTTCATGAACAGCCTCACCCTCACGACCCGCGAGGCGCGCATCGCGGCCCAGGTGCTGCGTGAGATCCGGGTCCGACTCGAGTTCTTGCTGGAAGTGGGTCTCACGTACCTCTCCCTGGCCCGCGCCGCGGGGTCCCTCTCCGGTGGAGAAGCCCAGCGCATCCGCCTCGCGACCCAGATCGGGTCGGGTCTCACCGGAGTCCTCTACGTCCTCGACGAGCCGAGCATCGGCCTCCACCAGCGTGACAACCGCCGACTCATCGACACGCTGGTCAAACTCAAGAACCTCGGCAACACGTTGATCGTCGTCGAACACGATGAAGACACCATCAAGACGGCCGACTGGGTCGTCGACATCGGCCCGGGTGCCGGCGTCAACGGCGGCACGGTGGTGCACTCGGGCAGTTACGAGGACCTCGTCGCGAACACCGACTCGTACACCGGCGACTACCTCGCCGGGCGGCGCTCCATCGAGACCCCGACCAGCCGTCGCCCCGTCGACAAGAAGCGCATGATCTCGGTCGTGGGCGCCAAGGCCAACAACCTGCGCGACGTCACCGTCGACTTCCCCTTGGGCACCTTCGTCGCGGTGACAGGCGTCAGCGGCTCGGGCAAATCCTCGCTCGTCAACGACATCCTGTACAAGGTCCTGGCCAACCAGCTCAACGGAGCCCGTCAGATCCCCGGCAAGCACACGCGGGTCACGGGCCTCGACGCCCTCGACAAGGTCGTCCACGTCGACCAGGCGCCGATCGGTCGCACCCCGCGCTCGAACCCGGCGACCTACACGGGTGTCTTCGATCGCATCCGTACCCTCTTCGCCGAGACGACCGACGCGAAGGCCCGCGGCTACCTGCCGGGCCGGTTCAGCTTCAACGTCAAGGGCGGCCGCTGCGAGAACTGCGCAGGTGACGGCACGATCAAGATCGAGATGAACTTCCTTCCCGACGTCTACGTCGCCTGCGAGGTGTGCGGTGGTGCGCGGTACAACCGCGACACCCTGGCGGTGCGGTACAAGGGCAAGAACATCTCCGAGGTCCTCGAGATGCCGATCAGCGAGGCCGCCGAGTTCTTCGCCCCCATCTCGGCGATCTCCCGGTTCATGTCGACGCTGGTCGACGTCGGCCTGGGCTACGTGCGACTCGGCCAGAGTGCCACCACGCTGAGCGGGGGCGAAGCCCAGCGCGTGAAGCTCGCGACCGAGCTGCAGAAGCGCTCCAACGGGCGCAGCGTCTACGTGCTCGACGAACCGACGACCGGCCTGCACTTCGAGGACGTCCGCAAGCTCCTCCTCGTGCTGAACGGTCTGGTCGAGAAGGGCAACACCGTCATCACGATCGAGCACAACCTCGACGTCATCAAGTCCGCCGACTGGCTGATCGACATGGGCCCTGAAGGAGGCGCGGGTGGCGGCACCGTCATCGCCACCGGAACCCCCGAGCACCTCGCGACCGTGCCCGAGAGCCACACGGGCGTCTTCCTGAAGGAGATCCTCGAATCGGGTCACACCGTGCCCCGGGTGCAGAAGAAGAAGGCCACGTCGACTCGACGCCGGGAGGCCGTCGAAGCACGATGAGCAACACCGTCTCCTGGCGTCCGAAAGCGGGCGAGATCCCCACCGACCCCGGCGTCTACCGCTGGCGTGACGAGCGGGGGAGGGTGCTCTACGTCGGCAAGGCCAAGAACCTCCGGGCCCGGCTGAGCAACTACTTCGCACCGCTTCCGTCGCTGCACGAACGCACCCGACGAATGGTCCTCACCGCTCGATCCGTCGAATGGACCGTGGTGGGCAGCGACATCGAGGCCCTCCAGCTCGAGTACACGTGGATCAAAGAGTTCGACCCGCCCTTCAACGTCAAGTTCCGCGACGACAAGACCTATCCGTTCATGGCCGTCACCCTGGCCGACGAGGCACCTCGGGTGATGGTCACGCGCAACCCGCGCATCAAGGGGGCCAAGTACTTCGGGCCGTACCCGAAGATCTGGGCCGTCCACGACACCATCGACCTGATGATCAAGGTCTTCCCGATCAGGACCTGTTCCGACAGCAGCTACAAGAAGGCCATGCAGACGGGCAAGCCCTGCTTCCCGGGGCAGATCGGTCGTTGTGGGGGGCCGTGTTCGCACAAGGTGTCGATCGACGAGCACCGGGCGATCGTCGACGAGTTCGTCAAGTTCATGGGCAGCTACGACAAGAGGGTGATCGCCGACCTGCAGCGCTCCATGAAGACGGCCGCCACGGAGCAGCGCTTCGAGGACGCGGCCACGTACCGCGACCAGGTGCAGGCCCTCGAGGCCGTGCTCGACAAGTCGGCGGTCGTCCTCCGCGACAACGTCGATCTCGACCTCTACGCCCTCGCCGAGGACGAGCTGGCGGCCGCCGTCCAGCTCTTCACGGTGAGGGGCGGTCGCATCCGTGGCTCCCGCGGCTGGGTCGTCGACAAAGAGATCGACATCTCGACCGGCGACCTCGTCGAGCAGGTCCTGCAGGGCATCTACACCGCCGGCGCGGAGCTTCCCCGCGAGATCGTCGTGACCGAGACGCCGGACGACAACGACGCCCTCGAGAGCGTGCTCAGCACCCTCCGCGGTCGGGGACGGGTCCAGATCCACACGGCACAGCGCGGCGAGAAGGCCAACCTGATGCAGACGGCGACCCTCAACGCGCAGCAGTCGCTCATGCTCTACAAGACCCGTCGCAGCGCCGACTTCGCCACCCGGTCGACCGCCCTGGCCGACATCCAGGAGGCCCTCGGCATGAGCGACGCGCCCTTGCGCATGGAGTGCTACGACGTGTCCCACCTCTCGGGCACGAACATCGTCGCCTCGATGGTGGTCTTCGAGGACGGCCTGCCGCGGAAGGACCAGTACCGGCGTTTCAACATCCCCCGGTCGACCGACGACACCGAGTCGATCTACCAGACGCTCAGCCGCCGCCTCTCTCGCCTCGACGACGAACTCGCTCCCGTCGAGGAGGTGGGAGAGCAACGCAAACGGTTCGCCTACCGCCCCAACCTCCTCATCGTCGACGGCGGACAACCCCAGGTGGCGGCGGCCCGACGAGCACTCGACGACGCCGGCGTCACGGACATCGCGCTCTGCGGGATCGCGAAACGGCTCGAGGAGATCTGGCTGCCCGACGACGACTTCCCGGTCATCCTCCCTCGCAACAGCGACGCGCTGTTCCTCATCCAGCGCATCCGCGACGAGGCCCACCGTTTCGCGATCACGCACCAGCGGCAGCGTCGCAAGCGCGACATCTCGACGCAGCTCGCGGAGATCCCGGGGTTGGGGCCCTCCCGGGTGGCCGTGCTCCTGAAGCACTTCGGCTCGGTCAAGCGTTTGAAGGACGCCGAGGCAGCGGACATCTCGGCCATCCGCGGCATCGGCCCGACGCTCGCCGCCGCAGTCGTCGAGCGGCTGCGCGGGGCCGAGGACGTGGCGGCCGACGACGTGGCGGCCGCCGACGTCGTGCCCCCCACGAGCCCCGCCTAGACTCGATGCACCGCACGCCGACCCGGAGGACACCACCGACATGAGCGACGTCAGCGAACAGCAAGAGGTCCTGATCGTGACGGGGATGTCCGGCGCCGGGCGGTCGACCGTCGGCAACGCCCTGGAGGACCTCGACTGGTACGTGGTCGACAACCTGCCGGCGCAGATGTTGCGACCGCTGCTCGACCTGGCCGAACGTGCGGGGGATTCGCTCCCCAAGATCGCTGCCGTGGTCGACGTCCGCGGGGGACGCCTCTTCAGTGAGGCCCAAGAGGCCGTGCGCACCTTGCGGGCGAGCATGCCCAGCAAGGTGCGGGTGCTGTTCCTCGACGCGACCGACGCGGCGCTGGTCCGGCGTTTCGAGCAGGTCCGGCGACCGCACCCGTTGCAGGGTGACGGCACCTTGCTCGACGGCATCCTCGCCGAGCGTGCGCGCATGGAAGAGCTCCGCGAGACGAGCGACGTGATCATCGACACGTCGGAACTCAACATCCACCAGTTGGCCACGACGATCTCCGAGAAGTTCGCCGAGTCCGACCGCGCCGGGGTCCAGGTGACCGTCCTCAGTTTCGGGTTCAAGTACGGCCTGCCCACCGACGCCGACATGGTGGGCGACGCGAGGTTCCTCCCCAACCCGTTCTGGGTGCCCGCGCTCCGGCAGCAGTCCGGGCTCGACGAGCCGGTCACGTCGTACGTCATGCAGCAGGACGGGGCCCGGGAGTTCGTCGACGCCTTCGCCGCTTCGCTCGTCCCCGTCTTGTCGGGCTATCAGCGTGAGAACAAGAGACACGCTACGATCGCCATTGGCTGCACCGGGGGCAAACATCGATCGGTCACCCTCGTGGGTGAACTGGCGGCGCGTCTGCGTGGACTCCCCGGCGTGGCCGTCAGCGTGAAACACCGCGACCTCGGCCGAGAATGACCCACCGAGGTGCTTCAGCACGCCCGTGTACCGACGACACCTCGACCTGACGAAAAGGAACAACCGGAGTGGCCCAGACTGCCGACGTCAAAGAAGAACTCGCCCGCGTCGAGGTGAGCAGGACGACGATCCGGGCCGCTGAGCTCGCCACCGTCCTCCGTTTCGCCGGGGGACTGCACCTCATCTCCGGTCGGATCGCCGTCGAGGCGGAACTCGATTCCGCGCTCATCGCCCGACGGGTCCGGAAGGACCTGGCCGAGCTGTACGGAGCCAGGAGCGACGTCGCGATGACGGCTCCTTCCGGCTCACGCCGCACCCCCGGGTTCCTCGTCCGGGTCCACGAGGCCGGTGAGACGCTGGCCCGTCAGACCGGGCTCATGGACGCCCGCCGACGACCCGTCCGTGGCCTGCCGAACCGGCTCACGACCGGCTCGCGCGACGATCTCGCCGCCATCTGGCGAGGGGCGTTCCTCGCGCAGGGCTCGTTGACCGATCCCGGTCGGTCCGCCTCGCTCGAGGTCGTGTGCCCCGGCAACGAGACCGCCATGGCGCTCGTCGGGGCCGCCGGCCGACTGGGCGTCGCGGCGAAGGCCCGAGAGGTCCGCGGCGTGCACCGGGTCATCATCCGCGACGGCGAGGCCATCGGCACCATGCTCAAGGTGATGGGCGCCGAGAAGAGCGTCACCGACTGGGAAGAGATGCGCCAGCGCCGCGAGGTGCGCGCGACGGCGAACCGACTCGTCAACTTCGACGACGCCAACCTGCGACGGTCGGCCCAGGCCGCCGTGGCCGCGTGCGCCCGCGTCGACCGGGCGATGGAACTGCTCGGCGACGACATCCCCGAGCACCTCAAGTACGCGGGCGAGCTGCGACTGGCCCATCGCGACGCCAGCCTGGACGAACTCGGCCACCACGCCGACCCCCCGATGACCAAGGACGCCGTCGCGGGTCGGATCCGTCGCCTGCTCGCCATGGCCGACAAGAAGGCCGGCGACCTGGGGCTGCCGGGCACGGACGCCAACCTGCCGCACGACCTCGACCTCGACTGAGGGGCGGCGGAGGGTTCTCACGACGTCACCGGAGGACGAATTCCGGAGGGCTGCTGCTACTGTCGTAAGCGGTGTCCGACCCGAGGTCATCGAGAATTCGGGCGTCGCCACGGGCCTGGTCGCCCACACCCTCCACGCGTCCCCACGACGCCTGATCATCAGGAGTTTCATTGACCGTCAAGATCGGCATCAACGGCTTCGGTCGCATCGGCCGCAACTACTTCCGCGCGGCGCTCGCCAAGGGAACCGACATCGAGATCGTCGCCGTCAACGACCTGACCGACAACGCCGCCCTCGCGCACCTCCTCAAGTTCGACTCGATCACGGGACGTCTCGACGCGACCGTCGAGCTGGACGGCGACTCGATCGTCGTCGACGGCAAGCCGATCAAGGTCCTCGCCGAGCGCGACCCCGCCAACCTGCCCTGGGGCGAGCTGGGCGTCGACATCGTCGTCGAGTCGACCGGTTTCTTCACGAAGGCCGAGGACGCACGCAAGCACATCACCGCCGGCGCGAAGAAGGTCCTCATCTCGGCTCCGGCCACGGGTGACGACGCCACCATCGTGCTGGGTGTGAACGAGGGCATCTACGACCCCGCCAACCACCACATCATCTCGAACGCGTCCTGCACGACGAACAGCCTGGCCCCCCTGATGAAGGTGTTCCTGGACAACTTCGGCGTCGAGCGCGGTCTCATGACGACGGTCCACGCGTACACGGCCGACCAGAACCTGCAGGACGGTCCGCACAAGGACCCCCGCCGTGCCCGTGCCGCCGCGCTCAACATCGTCCCGACGTCGACCGGCGCCGCCAAGGCCATCGGCCTCGTGATCCCCGAGCTCGCCGGCAAGCTCGACGGTTACGCCCTGCGCGTGCCCGTGCCCACCGGCTCGATCACCGACGTGACCCTCGAGACCAGCACGCCGGTGACGGTCGAGCAGATCAACGCCGCCTACAAGGCCGCCGCCGAGGGTGAGCTCAAGGGCATCCTGGCCTACTCCGAGGACCCTCTGGTGTCGACGGACATCACGACCGACCCGCACTCGTCGATCTACGACTCGGGCCTGACCAAGGTCATCGGCAACCTCGTCAAGATCACCTCGTGGTACGACAACGAGTGGGGCTACTCGAACCGTCTCGTCGACCTGACGAAGTACGTGGCCGACCGCCTCTAGTCCGACCTCGGTGCCCCGGCCCTCACGGGCCGGGGCACCTTCCTCCGAACCCGAAACGAACCCATGAGCCTGCGTACCCTCGATTCCCTCGGTCCCCTGTCGGGCAGACGCGTCATCGTCAGATGCGACCTCAACGTCCCTCTGAAGGACGGCGAGATCACCGACGACGGCCGCATCCGTGCCTCCCTCGAGACCCTCGACCTGCTGATCAACCAGGGGGCCAGGGTCGTGGTCATCTCGCACCTCGGCCGCCCCGACGGCGAGGCGAAGCCCGAGTACAGCCTCAGACCGGTCGCCCAACGCCTCAGCGAACTCCTCGGGAAGAGCGTCGGCTTCGCCGCGCACACCGTGGGTGACGAGACCGCCGCAGCAGTGGACGACCTCACCGACGGCCAGATCGTCGTCCTCGAGAACCTCCGCTTCAACGCCGCCGAGACGTCGAAGGACGAGTCCGAGCGTCAGGAGTTCGCCGCACGCCTGGCCGAGCTCGGTGACGTGTTCGTCTCCGACGGCTTCGGGGTCGTGCACCGCAAGCAGGCGAGTGTGTACGAGTTGCCCGCGCTCCTCCCGAGCGCGGCCGGGACGCTCATCTCGCGTGAACTCGAGGTCCTCGACAAGCTGACCGAGAACCCCACGCGCCCCTACAGCGTCGTCCTCGGCGGCTCGAAGGTCTCCGACAAGCTCGGCGTCATCGAGCACCTCCTTCCCCGGGTCGACAACCTGCTCATCGGTGGAGGGATGCTCTTCACGTTCCTCGCCGCCCAGGGACTCCCCGTCGGCAAGAGCCTGCTCGAGAAGGACCAGCTCGACCGGGTCCGCGGCTACGTCGACGAGGCCGCGCGCCGGGGCGTCAACCTCGTGCTCCCCGTCGACGTGGTGGTCGCCTCGTCCTTCAGCGCGGACGCCGAGCACACGGTGGTCGCCTCGGACGGCATCGAATCCTCTGCTCTGGGCTCCGAGGCACTGGGCCTGGACATCGGCCCCGAGACGGCCGCGCGCTTCGCGGAGACCGTCCAGACGTCGTCCACGGTCTTCTGGAACGGTCCGATGGGAGTCTTCGAGTTCCCCGCCTTCGCACACGGCACCCAGAAGGTCGCCGACGCGTTGACCCGGGTCTCCGGTCTCGGCGTCGTGGGCGGCGGCGACTCGGCCGCGGCCGTTCGTGCCCTGGGGTTCTCCGACGACCAGTTCGGCCACATCTCCACCGGCGGTGGAGCCAGCCTCGAGTTCCTCGAGGGCAAACGACTCCCCGGACTGGAGGTCCTCGGATGGTGACCACACGCACGCCCCTCATCGCCGGCAACTGGAAGATGAACCTCGATCACCTGCAGGCGATCGCGTTCGTCCAGAAGCTCGCATGGTCCCTCAAGGACGCCAAGCACGACTTCGACGCGGTCGAGACCGCGGTGTTCCCGCCGTTCACCGACCTCCGAAGCGTGCAGACCCTGCTCGACGCCGACAAGCTCGAGTTGGCTCTCGGAGCCCAAGACCTGTCCGCTCACGACTCGGGCGCCTACACGGGCGAGATCTCGGGGCAGTTCCTCGCCAAGTTGGACGTGCGCTACGTCCTGGTCGGGCACTCTGAGCGTCGGACGCTCCATGCCGAGGACGACGAGGTCGTGGCGACGAAGGTCGCCGCCGCGCATCGCTCGGGCCTCGTCCCCGTCGTCTGCGTCGGTGAGACGGCCGACGATCTCGAGCAGCACGGCCCCAGCGCGGTGCCCGTGGCCCAGCTCCGTGCGGCGCTCGCCCAGGTGCCGGCCTCCGCCGAGATCGTCGTCGCCTACGAGCCCGTCTGGGCCATCGGCTCCGGACAGGCCGCCACGGCCGAGCAGGCCGAGCAGGTCTGCGCGGCCCTGCGGGCGGCCCTGGTCGAGATCGTCGGTCCGGACGCCGCCGCCACCACCCGCGTCCTCTACGGCGGCTCGGTCAAGTCCACGAACATCGCATCGTTCATGCGAGAGCCCAACGTCGACGGAGCCCTCGTCGGTGGGGCGAGCCTCGACGTGTCCGAGTTCGCCAACATCGTCCGCTTCCAGGCGCACGTCGGCGTCTGACGGGCCGGGTGCGTCGCCCGTCGGCGCCCCTCCGACTCGGCCTGCCAGGGCGACGGCCTCTCGCGGTTATACTGTTCAGCGGTCTCACCGCATCGAAAGGTCCTACGTGGAAATTCTCCAGGTCATCCTGCAGGTGTTGCTCGGCATCACGAGCCTCCTGTTGACCCTCCTCATCCTGCTCCACCGCGGCCGTGGTGGCGGTCTGTCCGACATGTTCGGCGGTGGCGTCACGAGCAACCTCGGGGCATCCGGCGTCGCCGAACGCAACCTCAACCGCATCACGGTCTTCCTGGGTCTCGTCTGGATCACCTGCATCGTGGTCCTGGGCCTCATCACCAAGTTCGCGGCGGTCAGCTGATGGCCTCGGGCGGTAGCGCAATCCGCGGCTCGCGCGTCGGCGCAGGTCCCATGGGTGAGCAAGATCGCGGCTTCCACGCCGAGCGGATCACCATCTCGTACTGGGATGCCCTCGGCAACGAGGTCGTCCGTCACTTCGCGGCCAACGTGCCCGACGAAGAGATCCCCGAGACCGTCGACTCACCCTCGAGTGGATTGCCGGCAGGGCGCGACAAGGCGAACCCGCCGACGGTCGCGAAGCTGGAGCCGTACAAGACGCACCTCGCGTACGTCAAAGAGCGACGGACCGAAGAAGAAGCCGAGCAGTTGCTCGAAGAGGCTCTGCAGCAGCTGCGAGTCCGACGCGGCAAGGCCTGATCCAGCCGATCGCGCCTCCCGGTGTCTCCACACCGGACATGACGAAGGGCCCCGCAGCCGCGAGCTGCGGGGCCCTTCGTCATGCCGGCGTCGGTGCGCCCGCGGCGGGACTCAGTAGGTGGAGGCGATCAAGTTCTCGGGGACCTCAGCCGCCGCGTCCTGGTCGACGAAGAAGACCGTCCGCTTGCGTCCCTTGACCCCTGCCACCGGCACCTGGTCTGCGCCGGCACCCGCCAGGGCGAGCCCCAACGACGAAGCCTTCTCGGCTCCGGCGAGGATCATCCAGACGCGCTGGGAGTTGTTGATGACCGGCAGGCTCAACGTGAGGCGTACGGGCGGAGGCTTGGGGGAGTCGTCGATCGTGAGCACGGTCGGCTCGAGCTGACGGATCTGTGCCTTGTCCGGGAACAACGAGGCGACGTGACCGTCGGGACCGACCCCGAGGAGCGTGATGTCGAAGCGGGGGGCCGCGTCGTCGGCCTGTGCGTGCTGCAGCAACTCGTTCCGGTAAGCGTCGGCGGCCGCCTCGACGTCGTCGAAGTCGCCGACCGCACCGAATCGGTGGACGTTCTCGGGCAGCAACCCGATGTGGTCGAGCAGGTCGATGCCGGCCTGGGTGTCGTTTCGGTCCGCGTCCCCTGCGGGGACCCAGCGCTCGTCGGCCCACCAGATCGAGACCTTCGACCAGTCGACGCTGTCACGAGCCGGCGACGCGTTGATGGCCGCCAGCACGAGGGTGCTCACCGAGCCACCGCTGACGACGACCGACGCGTAGTTTTGCTCTTCGAGCACGTCGATGATCTTGGTGATGAAGCGGGCGGCCACGGAGGCACCCAGCGATTCTTTGTCGGGGTGGACCAGCACCCGGCGTTCGTTCGTCACGGTTCTCTATCTGCTCTAGTTGCTCTGGACGGGTTCGCTCAGTTGGCCGACCCCGTGTCTCACGACGTTCCCGAACAGGTCGTCGGGGTCGAGTCTACGGAGTTCCTCGGCCAGGCAGTCGCGCAGCGAGCGGCGTGGCAGCGCGAGGTCGTGCGTGGGTTGACCCGGTTGGGTGAGCGTCGCCACGTCGTCCAGGGAGCGTTCGAGGACGATGGACCCGGAGGCGCGGACCAGTTGGACACCGTGGATGCCGCTCGATCCCGTCGCCCGGGTCGTCAGCTCACCGTCGACGGGTACCTGGAGCTGCAGACGCAACCAGGCGGCCAAGAGCAAAGTCGACGGAGAATCGGGTGCGCCGGAGACACCGACCTCGGTGACCGATTCGTAAGGCGGTTGGTCGAGCACGGCAGCCAGTTGCGCCCGCCAGAGGGTGAGCCGGGTCCAGGCGAAGTCGGTGTCGCCGGGAGCGTAGCTCCGGGCGAGGTCGATGATCGACTGGCGTGGGTTGGACTGGCTCGCCGCATCCGTGATCCGCCGTTGCGCGATGCGCCCGAGGGGAGACTCGGAGACGACGGCGGGAGCGGTCTTCGGCCACCAGGCGACGACGGGAGCGTCGGGCAGCAGGAGCCCGGTCACGAGCCCCTCCTCGTCGCTCGCGGTCTCTCCGTAGGCCCGGAGCAGGATGACCTCGCTGGCACCGGCGTCGCCGCCCACCCGGATCTGCGCGTCCAGTCGCCCGTCGACCTCGTCGAGATCGAGGTCGGTCGACGTGGAGACGACGATGACCCTCATGGGGTGCTCTCGCGAGGCGTCGTTCGCGGCCTCGATGGCTTCCTCCTCGTCACCGAGACGGGTGGAGATGATCAGGGTGAGGACTCGGCCCAGCGCGACCGCGCCTCCTTCTTCCCGGATCTTGACCAGCGTCTTCTGGACGCGGCTGATGGTGCTGTCGGGCAGGTCGACGATCACGGACGCCTCCAGGTACGGCCGTCACGGGCCATGAGTTCGTCGGCAGAGGCGGGTCCCCACGTGCCGGGTCGGTACTGTTCGGGCTGACCCTCAGTCGCCCAGAACTCCTCGATCGGGTCGAGGATCTTCCAGGAGAGCTCGACCTCCTCGTGCCGGGGGAACAGGGGCGGGTCGCCCAGGAGGACGTCGAGGATGAGACGCTCGTAGGCCTCCGGGCTCGCCTCGGTGAAGGCGTGCCCGTATCCGAAGTCCATCGTGACGTCACGGACCTGCGTGCCGATCCCGGGCACCTTGGACCCGAAGCGCAGGGTCACTCCCTCGTCGGGCTGGACCCGGATCACGAGGGCGTTCTGCCCCAGCGACGTCTGCGTGCCGAAGATGTTCTCGGGCACCTGCTTGAAGACGACGGCGATCTCGGTCACGCGACGGCCGAGACGCTTTCCGGCCCGGAGGTAGAAGGGGACTCCCGCCCACCGCCGGGTCGCGATCTCGAGCTTGATGGCGGCGAACGTCTCGGTCGTGCTCTCGGGATTCATGCCTTCTTCGTCCAGGAATCCGAGCACCTTCTCTCCGCCCTGCCACCCCCCGGCGTACTGACCCCGCGCGGTTCCCGCGGCGAGGTCGGCGGGGAGGCGGACGGCCGAGAGGATCTTCTCCTTCTCGGCCCGGAGGTCACGGGCGGCGAAGGTGACCGGTTCTTCCATCGCCGTCAGGGCGAGGAGCTGGAGGAGGTGGTTCTGGATGACGTCACGAGCGGCGCCGATGCCGTCGTAGTAACCGGCGCGGCCGCCGACGCCGATGTCCTCGGCCATGGTGATCTGCACGTGGTCGACGTAGTTGGAGTTCCAGAGAGGTTCGTACATCTGGTTGGCGAACCGCAGCGTGAGGAGGTTCTGCACCGTCTCTTTGCCGAGGTAGTGGTCGATTCGGAACACGCTGTCGGGCTCGAAGACGGTCTCGACGACGGCGTTGAGCTCGCGGGCCGTCGTGAGGTCGCTGCCGAAGGGCTTCTCGATGACGACGCGTCTCCACGCACCGTCCTTCTCCTCGGCGAGGCCCGAGTTGCGCAACTGCTCGGTGACCATGGGGAACGCCTTGGGCGGGATCGAGAGGTAGAAGGCGTGGTTGCCCATCGTCCCGCGCTCACGATCGAGCTCTTCGATGGTGTCCTTGAGCCGAGCGAACGCGTCGGCGTCGTCGAAGACCCCCTGGACGAAACGGAAGCCTTCTTTGAGTTGACGCCAGACGTCTTCGTCGAAAGGCGTGCGAGCGTGCTCCTTGACGGCCTGGTACACGACCTGTTCGAAGTCCTGGCCCTCGAATTCACGACGGGCGAAGCCGACGAGCGCGAAGCCGGGGGGCAGCAGGCCACGGTTGGCCAGGTCGTACACGGCGGGCATGAGCTTCTTGCGGGAGAGATCACCCGTCACACCGAAGATGATGAGACCGCTGGGCCCCGCGATGCGGTTGAGACGTCGGTCGGAGGGCAACCGGAGCGGGTTGGACTCCGGCGTGATCGGCACCGGTGACATGATGTTCCGTTCTGTGGTTCGAAGGTGTTCCGGTCGGGACGGGCGGAGACGGCCGGGAACACCGGTGGCAAGGCGAAAGGGCCGGCGCCCCTGGGGACGCCGGCCCTTTCGGCTCAGCGGAGTGCGGCGGTGATGACCGGCAGCGCGGCCGCCACGTCGGTCACCGTCAGCGTGAGCACGGGACGACCGTGCTCGGCCAGGACCTTGGCATCACCGGCGGCCTGGGCCTGCACGAGCTGCCCGAACGTGAACGGGCTGTCCGGGATCTCGAGGTCGGTCGCGGGGACCTGCGTGATCTGCAGGAACACCCCGTTGGCCGGCCCACCCTTGTGGTATTGACCCGTCGAGTGCAAGAAGCGCGGACCCCATCCGAAGGTGACGGGACGCTGCGTGCGCATCGCGAGGAGGTCGCGGACCTCTTCGAGCTGGGGGTTCGCCACGCGGTCGACGTAGGCCTGGATCGAGACGTAGCCGTCATCGCTCAGGTGCGAGAGGAGCGCGGCCACGGCGGACTCGAGAGAGTCGCCCAGCTCGATTCCCCCGACCTCGCGGACCTCGACACCCTCGGCCGTGAAGGCCGGGGGAGTGGGCTCGGGACGGTCGTCGAGCAACGCCCGCGTCGCGACCTTGGCCGACTCGACGTCGGGCTGGTCGAACGGGTTGATGTCGAGCAGACGCCCGGCCACGGCGACGGCGTACTCCCAGACCATGATCTGGCCACCGAGCGAACCCGAGATCTCGACCTCGCCGGGCGCGACCTCACGGGTCTCGTCGGCGTTCGCCACGAGACGGACGACCTGCACGTCGTGCAGCCCCGCCGTGATCTCGGGGGCGGAGGTGCCGATGACGACGGGGAGCAGGCCGCGACCCTGCTTGCCGGTCGACTCGGCGATGAGCTGTTCGGCCCAGTCCGGGAACCCCACGATGTGGGTGCCGTCGGCGACGATGGCGATCTTGTCGCGCAGGGGCGAGGTGCCTGCCAGGACGGCACCCAACACGAGACCCGGGTTGTCGGCGCGGTCCTGGGCCAGCTCGACCGTGACGGCGTCGGCCTCGGCGAGCAGCTCGCGGATGTCGGCGCCGGCCAGGCCGGACGGCACGAGGCCGAACGCCGACAGGGCCGAGTAGCGCCCGCCGATGTTGGGGTCGGCGTTGAAGACGCGGTAACCGGCCTCACGGGCCTGCCCGTCGAGGGGCGATCCGGGATCGGTGACCACGACGATGCGCTCGACGGGGTCGATGCCGGCGTCGGTGAACGCCTTCTCGAAGGTCTTGCGCTGGCTGGCGGTCTCGACGGTGGAACCCGACTTCGACGAGACCACGAGCACGGTGCGCTCGAGACGGTCGGCGAGGGCCGTGAGGACCTGACCGGGCTCCGTGGCGTCGAGCACGGTGAGCTCGACGCCGTAGGTGCGGGTGATGACCTCGGGCGCGAGCGACGATCCACCCATGCCCGCGAGCACGACGTGATCGACGCCCTTGGCGGCGAGCTCGTCCCGGAGCGAGTCGATCTCGTCGAGCAGCGGAGTCGAGACCACGACGGCCTCGGTCCAGCCGAGACGCTTGGCGGACTCGTCCTCGGCGTCAGGGCCCCACAGGGTGGGGTTCTGAGCCGTGATGCCCGAGGCGACGAGGTCGCTCACGAGCTGCGGGACGACCGTCTCGACCGCCTGTGCGGCGTCGCCGCTGGCAGCGATGGTGATGGTCACTTGGACTCCCCGGCGGGCTTGGCGGCCTCGAGGGCAGCGGTGACCGTGTCGAGCAGTTCGTTCCACGAGACGACGAACTTCTCGACGCCCTCTTTCTCGAGGGCCTCGGTCACGTCGTCGTACGAGACGCCCTGCGCCGCGATCGCGTCCATGGTCTCGTTGGCCGAGGCGTAGGAGGCGCTGATCGTGTCGCCACGGACGTCACCGTGGTCGAAGGTCGCCTCGAGCGTCTTCTCGGGCATCGTGTTGACGACGTCCTGGGCGACGAGCTCGACCACGTACGTGGTGTCGAGGACGGCGGGGTCCTTGACACCGGTGGAAGCCCAGAGGGGACGCTGCTTGTTGGCGCCGGCGGCGAGGAGGCCCTTGGCCCGCTCGGTGTCGAAGGCCTGCTGGTAGACCTCGTAGGCGAGCTGGGCGTTGGCCACGCCGGCCTTGCCCTTCAGGGCCTTGGCCTCGTCGGTCCCGACCGCGTCGAGACGCTTGTCGATCTCGGTGTCGACGCGCGACACGAAGAACGAGGCGACGGAGTGGATCTCGGTGATGTCGATGCCGGCGGCCTTGGCCTGCTCGAGACCCGTGAGGTACGCGTTGATGACGGCGCGGTAGCGCTCGAGGCTGAAGATCAGGGTCACGTTGACGCTGATGCCCTGGGCGATCACGGCGGTGATGGCCTCGAGGCCCTCGACGGTCGCGGGGATCTTGATCAGGGCGTTGGGGCGACCGACCTTGGCGGCGAGCTTGACCGCCTGGTCGATGGTGCCCTGCGCGTCGTGCGCGAGACCGGGCTCGACCTCGATCGACACGCGGCCGTCGAAGCCGTCCGTCGTGTCGTAGAGCTCGCGGAAGATGTCGCAGGCGCGGGTGACGTCGTCGGTCGTGATCTCGAAGACGGCGTCCGTGACGCTGACACCGGTCTTCGCGAGCAGGGCGACCTGGTCGTCGTAGGCCTCGCCCTTGGCGAGAGCCGACGCGAAGATCGTGGGGTTGGTGGTGACGCCGACGACGTTGCGCTCGGCGATCAGCTTCTGGAGGCCGCCCGCGTTGATGCGCTCACGCGAGAGGTCGTCGAGCCAGATGCTGACGCCTGCGGCGGACAGCTGTGCGGTGTTGGAATCGGTCATGGTGTTCTTCTCTTTCCTTCGTCGTCGCTCAGAGAGCGGCGATCGAGTCCTTGGCGGCGGCGACGGCGGCTTCGGTCGTCATGCCGAACTGCTTGAACAGCGTCTTGTAGTCGGCCGAAGCACCGAAGTGCTCGATCGACACGCTGCGACCGGCGTCACCGACGATGCCGCGCCACGGCATGGCCACACCGGCCTCGATCGAGACGCGGGCCTTGACGGCGGCCGGGAGGACCGCCTCCTTGTACTCGTCGCTCTGCTCGTCGAACCACTCGATGCTCGGTGCCGAGACGACGCGGGCGTTGATGCCCTCGCCGCGCAGGACCTCACGGGCCTCGACGGCGATCTGCACCTCGGAACCCGTGGCGACGAAGATCACGTCGGGCGTTCCGCCCGGTGCCTCGGCCAGGACGTAGGCGCCCTTCGCCACGTTCTTCGCCGACGCGAAGGTGTCACCCTCGGCGTCACCGGTGCCGCGCTCGAAGACGGGCAGGTTCTGACGGCTGAGCGCGATGCCGGCGGGGCCGTGGTGGCGCTCGAGGATCGTCGCCCAGGCCCAGGCCGTCTCGTTGGCGTCGGCGGGACGCACGACGTCGAGGTCGGGGATCGCGCGGAGCGACGCGAGCTGCTCGATCGGCTGGTGCGTCGGACCGTCCTCGCCCAGGGCCACGGAGTCGTGGGTCCAGACGTAGATCGCCGGGGACTTCATCAGTGCCGCGAGGCGGACCGCCGGGCGCATGTAGTCGCTGAAGATCAGGAACGTGCCACCGAACGGGCGCGTGTTGCCGTGCAGCGTGATGCCGTTGAGGATGGCGCCCATCGCGTGCTCGCGGATGCCGAAGTGCAGAACGCGACCGTAGGGGTCTCCGCTCCACTCGTCGGTCGACCACTCGGTGGGGACGAACGACTTCGAGCCCGTGATCGTCGTCAGGTTCGACTCGGCCAGGTCGGCCGACCCGCCCCAGAGCTCGGGGACCACGCCGGCGAGGGCGTTGATGACCTTGCCGGAGGCGGCGCGGGTGGAGACGTCCTTGCCGGCCTCGAAGACGGGGAGCGCTTCTTCGACGCCCTCGGGCAGCTCGTTCGCGAGGATGCGGTCGAGCATGACCTTCTTGTCGGGGTTGGCCGACGCCCAGGCGGCGAGCTTCTCGTCCCACTCGGCGTGCTGGGCCTGACCGCGCTCGACGGCCTTGCGGGTGTGCTCGAGGACGGCGGGGTCGACGTCGAAGGACTTCTCGGGGTCGAACCCGAGGACCGACTTGAGGCCGGCGACCTCGTCGGCGCCGAGGGCCGAACCGTGGATCTTGCCGGAGTTCTGCTTCTTGGGCGAGGGCCAGCCGATGATCGTCTTGAGGATGATCAGGGAGGGCTTGTCGGTGACGGCCTTGGCCTTCTCGATGGCGTCGTGCAGCTCGGCGACGTCCTCGACGTACTCGCCGGTCTTCTTCCAGTCGACGACCTGGACGTCCCAGTCGTAGGACTCGAAGCGCTTGTGGACGTCCTCGGTGAAGGCGATGTTGGTGTCGTCCTCGATCGAGATCTGGTTCGAGTCGTAGATGGCGACGAGGTTGCCGAGCTTCTGGTGCCCGGCCAGCGACGCGGCCTCGCTCGTGACGCCCTCTTGCATGTCGCCGTCACCGGCGATGACGTACACGAAGTGGTCGAAGGGGCTCGTGCCGGGGGCGGCGTCGGGGTCGAACAGGCCGCGCTCGAAACGGGCGGCGTAGGCGAAGCCCACCGAGCTGGCGAAGCCCTGGCCCAGCGGACCGGTGGTGATCTCGATGCCGTCCGTGTGGCCGTACTCGGGGTGGCCGGGGGTCTTCGAGCCCCAGATGCGCAGGGCCTCGAGGTCGTCGAGCTCGAGACCGTAGCCGCCCAGGTAGAACTGGATGTACTGCGTCAGCGAGCTGTGGCCGACGGACAGGATGAACCGGTCGCGACCGATCCAGGTGCTGTCGCTCGGGTCACGACGCATGACCTTCTGGAAGAGCAGGTACGCGGCGGGCGCCAGGCTCATCGCGGTGCCGGGGTGACCGTTGCCGACCTTCTCGACCGCGTCGGCCGCGAGGACGCGGACCGTGTCTACTGCTTTGTTGTCAATGGATTCCCATTGCAGATCTGCCACTGGAAGTTGACCCTTCTTGATGCGAACTGCGCGGGGTCGATTCGCTCCCGCGCTGACGTGCGCCTGCCGAGACGTCGTCGGCTGGGTCGCACACACGCCGGGGCGGAGATCGGGACGGTTCGTCCGGTGATTCGGGACCGAGAGGGCGTACGACTGGCAAGCACCTGTAAGTATAGGGACGAACCCCCTTCGCCCGTCCGCATCGGCCGAGGGTTCGCCGTCAGCGTCGACGTTCATCGCCTAGACTCCTTGGGCAAACCGTTCGTCTCGTTAGAGGACTCATGACCGCAGCCGTTGACATCCGCCCCGACACGTCACCCCGGGGCTTCCGTCGCAAGGCTCGGGCGTACGTCGCCCTCACGAAGCCCCGCGTGATGGAGCTCCTGCTCGTCACCACGGCGCCGACGATGTTCCTGGCCCAGGGCGGCATCCCCAACCTGTGGCTCGTCGCCGCGACGCTGATCGGTGGTGCGCTCAGCGCCGGTTCGGCCTCGGCCTTCAACTGCTACATCGATCGCGACATCGACCGCATCATGAAGCGGACGCAGGGCCGACCCCTCGTGACCGGCGAGGTCAGCGACCGCGAGGCGTTGATCTTCTCGTACGTGGTCGGCGTCGCGTCGATCGTCTGGCTCGGCCTGACGGTCAACCTGCTCTCGGCGGCGCTGTCGCTCGGGGCGATCCTCTTCTACGTCGTCGTGTACACGCTCTGGCTGAAGCGCCGCACGCCGCAGAACATCGTGTGGGGCGGCATCGCCGGGTGCATGCCGGTGCTCATCGGCTGGGCCGCCGTCACGAACGACCTGTCCTGGTCGGCCGTCATCCTCTTCATGGTCATCTTCCTCTGGACGCCGCCGCACTACTGGCCGCTGTCGATGAAGTACCGCGACGACTACGCCGCGGCCGACGTCCCCATGCTCGCCGTGGTGCGCGGCCGGTCGATCGTCGGCCTGCAGGTGATCCTCTACGCCTGGGCCACCGTGGTCTGCTCCCTGATCCTCGTCCCCGTCGCCGGCATGGGCGCGCTTTACACCGTCGTGGCACTCGCGAGCGGGGCCTGGTTCGTCTGGGAGTCGCACCGGCTCTACAGCCGGGCCATCCAGCACGTCGCCGAGGTCCGTCCGATGCGCGTCTTCCACAGCTCCATCACGTACCTCACGCTCCTGTTCGTCGCCGTCGGGGTCGACCCCCTGCTGCCGTTCTGATCCCGTGAGGCCGTCCGACTGGACCGTCCGTCCGGCGCGCCCGGACGACCTCGAACAGCTGACCGCTCTCAAGCTCGTGGTGCTCCGACCCGAGTTCGAGAGGCTCGGCATCTGGAACCCGGCCCGCCACCGGGCTCGATTCGTCCGCGAGTACGTGGCCGACGAGACACGAGTCGTCGAAGGCGACCAGCGCCTCCTCGGCTGCATCGCGCTTCACCCGGACGGCGACACGACCTGGCTCCGTCACTTCTACCTGGTCGAGGAGGCGCGGGGTCACGGGATCGGGACGACCCTCCTCTCGCAGGCGATCGACTCGGTCACCACGGGGTCGGTCACCCTCGACGTGCTCACGGGAAGCCGAGCCGTGTCGCTCTACGAGCGGACGGGCTTCGTCGTCGTCGAGCAGGACGACGTCGACACCGTCATGCGCCGGGGCTAGACCCCCGGTCGCCCGGGTCAGACGCGGGCGGCGGCCGCCTCGACGATCGGCTCGACCTCGTCGGGAGCCTGGTCGTTGCGCAGCGACAGCACCACGGCGGTCGTCGCGGCCACCAGCAGCGCGGCCAGGACCATGTGACTCCCCACGAGCAGGGGCGGCAGTCCGGAGCGAGCCTGGGTGATGCCGACGGCGATCTGGACGAGTTCGACGCCCAGCAGGGCCACGGGGAACCGACGGGGGAGGCCCGCCTGGAGGGTCCAGGCGAGGACCGCCAGGGTGAGAGCGAGGGTCGCGTAGGCCGGCCAGCTGTGGACGTGGTCCATGATCGCCGGGTCGAGGCCGTTGCGGGGGGTCGCCGCATCGCCGGCGTGCGGGCCGGAGCCGGTCGTCAGGACGCCGACGATCACGGTGACGCCGACCACGGCGGCCGTCACGTGGACGAGTCGCGCATAACCACGCGGAGTGGCGGCGTGGTGCCCACGGGGCCCGCGGTACACGCGCCAGAGCAGGGTGGTGGTGAGGGCGACGAGGACGATCGAGACGACGAAGTGTGCCCCGACGATGTACGGGTTCAGACCGGTGAGGACGGTGATCCCCCCGAGCACGGCCTGGAAGGGGATGCTCAGGCCCTGGACGAGGGTGAGCCAGAAGAAGTCGCGGCGGACCTTCCGCATCCGCAGCACGAAAAGGAAGGCGAGGATGACGACGAGCGTGAGCACGAAGGTCAGGAGGCGGTTGCCGAACTCGATGACCCCGTGGATGCCCATCTCGGGCGTGCTGACGAAGGAGTCGGCGGTGCAGCGTGGCCAGGTGGGGCAGCCGAGCCCCGATCCCGTGAGCCGCACCGCACCTCCCGTGCCGATCAGCAGCACCTGGCAGACGAACGACGCCCACGCGACGAAACGGACCCGGCGATCGACGGTCGTGGGGAGCCACGACCAGGCTCGGGTCAGGACTCCGGTGGCGCCCACCTGTGCGTTGCTCACGACTTGCTGCCTTTCGTCACTTTCGGCGGTCGGCCCTGTAGAATCAACGGGTTCAGGAACACGACCCGGCAGGGTGTCGACGGAGACATCCGAAGGACGTGAGATCCGCAGAAGCGGGACGCGGCCTTCATCAACAGTCTAAGCAACGCCACCTGACGTCTCGATCATGTCGAGCGTCGGCGGACGGAGCGGCGGCAGCCGACGTGTTCGACTCGCAGGGCGAGCAGCTGGGCCGCTCCACCACCCGGGGAATGCCGTTCGGCCGACCCGTGTTCGGTCCGGCAGAGAAAGAGGTAGTCATGTCAGACGTGTTGATCGATCGACCCGAGCTCGAGAGCCTGGGGCAGTACGAGTTCGGCTGGTCCGACTCCGACACCGCGGGCGCCTCGGCGCGCCGTGGGGTGTCACCCGAGGTCGTCACCGACATCTCGAACTTGAAGAGCGAACCCGAGTGGATGCTCAAGAACAGGCTCAAGGGCCTGACGCTCTTCGAGCGCAAGCCCATGCCGACGTGGGGTGCCGACCTGTCGGGCATCGACTTCGACAACATCAAGTACTTCGTCCGGTCGACCGAGAAGCAGGCGACGACCTGGGACGAGCTGCCCGACGACATCAAGAACACCTACGAGAAGCTCGGCATCCCCGAGGCCGAGCGCAACCCGCCTCGTCGCCGGCGTCGCCGCCCAGTACGAGTCCGAGGTGGTCTACCACCAGATCCGTGAGGACCTCGAGCAGCAGGGTGTCATCTTCATGGACACCGACACCGCGCTGCGCGAGCACCCCGAACTCTTCCAGGAGTACTTCGGCACGGTCATCCCGGCCGGTGACAACAAGTTCGCGGCGCTGAACACCGCCGTGTGGTCGGGCGGCTCGTTCGTGTACGTGCCCAAGGGCGTCCACGTCGAGATCCCGCTCCAGGCGTACTTCCGCATCAACACCGAGAACATGGGTCAGTTCGAGCGGACGCTGATCATCGCCGACGAGGGCAGCTACGTCCACTACATCGAGGGCTGCACGGCCCCGATCTACAAGTCGGACTCCCTGCACTCGGCCGTGGTCGAGATCATCGTGAAGAAGAACGCCCGAGTGCGGTACACGACGATCCAGAACTGGTCGAACAACGTGTACAACCTGGTCACCAAGCGGGCGATCGCGCACGAGGGCGCCACCATGGAGTGGATCGACGGCAACATCGGCTCGAAGGTGACGATGAAGTACCCGTCCATCTACCTGGTCGGTGAGCACGCCAAGGGCGAGACCCTGTCCGTGGCCTTCGCGGGCCCCGGTCAGCACCAGGACGCCGGCGCGAAGATGATCCACATGGCGCCTTACACGACGTCGTCCATCGTGTCGAAGTCGATCGCGCGAGGCGGCGGTCGCGCGGGTTACCGTGGCGAGGTGCGAGTCGACGAGGCCGCCCACCACGCGGCCAACACGGTCCGCTGTGACGCCCTGCTCGTCGACACGATCTCTCGTTCCGACACCTACCCCGCGATCGACATCCGCGTCGACGACGTCCAGCTCGGTCACGAGGCGACGGTGTCGCGGGTCAGCGAAGAGCAGCTCTTCTACCTCATGTCACGCGGCATGGCCGAAGACGAGGCCATGGCCATGATCGTCCGTGGCTTCATCGAGCCCATCGCCCGCGAACTCCCGATGGAGTACGCGCTCGAACTCAACAAGCTCATCGAGATGAGCATGGAAGGATCAGTCGGCTAGATGTCCGCCGCAGCACCCACCACCACACCAGAGTCCACCACCACGCCGGGCGTCCAGCACGGCGCGGGTGCCCACAGTGACGGCGGCTGGGGCCTCGTGCCCGTCCAGACGCGTTCCGAGCGGTTCACCTCGGTCGACCCCACGGCGTTCCCCGACGTGACCGGTCGCGAGGTGGACTGGAAGCTCAGTCCGGTGTCGCGCCTCCGTCCGTTGATCGACGGAGACCTCGACGGCTCGCCTTACGCCTACCTGGCCCGCGAGACGCCCGGCGCGACCGTCGAATGGGTCGACCGGTCCGACTCCCGTGTCGGCACGGCGGGCACTCCCGAGGACAAGGCCGCCGCCAACGCGTGGTCGAGCGTCGAGAAGGTGCTCGTCGTGACCCTCGACGGCGACGAACCGTCGGCCATCACCATCGGCCGCTCGGGCCTCGACCGTGAACCACGGGCGGGTCACACGCTGATCCACGCCAAGGCCAACAGCCAGTCCATGGTCGTCCTCCGCAACACCGGATCGGCCCAGCTGGTCGAGAACGTCGAGATCGTCGTGGACGAGGGCGCGCACCTCACCGTCGTCACGCTCCAGGAGTGGGACGACGACGCCGTGCACGTCGCGAGCCACCACGCCCGGATCGGGCGCGACGCCCAGCTGAAGCACTTCGTCGTCAGCCTGGGTGGCTCGGTCGTCCGGGTCAACCCGTCGGCCCACCTGGCCGAGCAGGGCGCGGACGCCGAGCTCTACGGCGTGTACTTCGCGGACGCCGGTCAGCACCTCGAACAGCAGGTGTACGTGAACCACGACGCCCCCAAGACGCGGAGCCGGGTGAACTACAAGGGCGCCCTGCAGGGTGCCGGTGCCCGCACGGTGTGGATCGGCGACGTCCTGATCGGTCGGACGGCACCAGGCACCGACAGCTACGAGCAGAACCGCAACCTGGTGCTGAGCGAGGGCACGCGCGCCGACTCGATCCCGAACCTCGAGATCGAGACCGGCGACATCGAAGGCGCCGGTCACGCCAGCGCGACGGGTCGCTTCGACGACGAGCACCTCTTCTACCTCCAGTCGCGCGGCATCTCCGAGCACGAGGCGCGTCGCCTCGTCGTCCTCGGATTCCTCGTCGAGGTCATCCAGAAGATCGGGGACGCCGACCTGCAGGCCCGCCTCGTGGACGCCATCGAGGTCGAACTGGCCGCGGGCGAGGCGACCTCGACCGAGACGATCGCCTGATGGCGACGAAGGTCTGCGGCGTCGACGACGTCAGCCCCTCCCAGGCCCATCGCGTCGTCGTCGACGGCGTCGCGATCGCCGTCGTGAAGGACAGCGCCGGCACGATCCACGCCATCGGCGACACCTGCACCCACGGCGACATCTCGCTCTCCGAGGGCTTCGTCGAGGACGACACCCTCGAATGCTGGGCCCACGGCTCGAAATTCGAGCTCACCACCGGCAAGCCGCTCACGCTGCCCGCCTACGAACCCGTACCGGTCTTCTCGGTCTCCGTCATCGACGGCGAGGTGTACGTCGACACCACCTCGACCTCCACCGACGCCGCACAGTAAAGGAACAGAACGCATGTCCACTCTCGAGATCCGTGACCTCAAGGTCAGCATCGACACCGACGCCGGCCCCAAGCCCATCCTCAAGGGCGTCGACCTCACCATCAACGAGGGCGAGATCCACGCCGTCATGGGCCCCAACGGCTCGGGCAAGTCGACGCTCGCCTACACGATCGCCGGCCACCCCCGCTACAACGTCGACGGCGGATCGATCCTGCTCGACGGTCGCGAGGTGCTCGAGATGAGCGTCGACGAGCGTGCCAAGGCGGGCCTCTTCCTCGCCATGCAGTACCCCGTCGAGATCCCCGGCGTCACGGTCTCGAACTTCCTCCGGACGGCCAAGACGGCCCTGGACGGCGAGGCCCCCGCGATCCGCGGCTGGATCAAGGACCTCCGCGAGTCGATGACCGCCCTCAAGATGGACTCGGCCTTCGCCGAGCGCAACGTCAACGAGGGCTTCTCGGGTGGCGAGAAGAAGCGCCACGAGATCATGCAACTCGAACTCTTGAAGCCGAAGTTCGCCGTCCTCGACGAGACCGACTCCGGTCTGGACGTCGACGCCCTCAAGATCGTGTCCGAGGGTGTCAACCGCGCGAAGGCCAACACCGGCCTCGGTCTGTTGCTCATCACGCACTACACGCGCATCCTCCGCTACATCAAGCCCGACTTCGTCCACGTCTTCGTCGACGGCCACGTCGCCGACGAGGGCGGCCCCGAGCTGGCCGACCGTCTCGAGAACGAGGGCTACGACCGGTACGTGACGGCAGCCGCCGCCGAGGCCGCCGCGACCTCGGCGGTCTGACCATGGCCGTCGCACTCAGCCCCGAGAAGTTCGACCAGACCATCGAGGCCCTGAAAGAGGTCGTCGACCCCGAGCTGGGCGTCAACATCGTCGACCTCGGTCTCATCTACGACCTGGCGATGGACGAAGAGCACGAGAACGCCCTCATCATCAGCATGACGCTCACGAGTGCAGGCTGCCCGTTGACGGACGTCATCGAGGGCGACACGGCGAACGCCTTGGACGGGGTCGTGGACGCGTTCCGCATCAACTGGGTGTGGATGCCGCCGTGGGGCCCCGACCGCATCACGGACGACGGACGCGACATGATGCGAGCCATCGGGTTCTCCATCTGAGAGTCGCCCGACGACGCGACACGACGAAGCCCCGCCCCTCCGAGAGGGGCGGGGCTTCGTCGTCGCGTCCCTCGCCGGGCACGCCGGGGGAGCGGGAGGCAGCTAGTCGCCGATGCGCTTCAGCGCACGCCAGGCGAGCGGCAGGGCCGCCGCCGCGATCAGCCACTTGGCGATCCCGCCCACGATGAACGGGTACAGACCGGCGGCGAGGACGCTCGGCAGGTCGTTCGGCAGGCCCAGCGATCCGAGCACGACGGCCAGGTAGGGGAGGCCCACGGCGAAGGGGATCAGGCTCGCGAGGAAGAACGCGGCGGCAGAACGCCACCATTTCTTGTCCCATTCGCGCTCGGAGAGCCAGCCGATGACGGCAGCCGCCACGACGAATCCGATGACGAAGCCGAAGCTCGGCTTGAGGACGCTGAGGGGACCGCCCGAGAACTCGGCGAAGATCGGCAGGCCGGCGACTCCCAGCACGAGGTAGGTGGCCAACGACAGCGCCCCTCGACGGGCCCCGAGGGAGGCGCCGACGAGCATGACGCCGAGCGTCTGTCCCGTGACGGGCACCGGCCAGAGCGGCACCTGGACCTGCGCGAGCGCCGAGACGACGGCGACTCCACCGAGGACGAGGGCCACGTCGGCGGCGGCGCCCCGGGCCACCAGACGGTCGGCGAGGACCGGCCGTGAGGTCGATGCGGCAGTGTTCGTCATGGGGACTCCTAGAATGGGTAGGTTGATCGGCCGAGCGGCTGGTCGGCAGCGCAGTGCTGCGACCCTCTCCACACGACGTCCCCATCTTATGGGCGGCCCCCTTCCGGGCCCCGTTGTGGACTCCTCACCAATCGATTGGACATCTGCTGTGCTCTCCGTGCACGATCTCGAGATCCGCGTCGGCGCGCGCCTCCTCATGGCCGACGTCTCGTTCCGGGTCGACCGGGGCGACAAGATCGGCCTCGTCGGCCGCAACGGCGCCGGCAAGACGACCATGACCAAGACGCTGGCCGGCGAGACCCTCCCGACGGGCGGCAAGATCGAGCGCTCCGGAGAGATCGGCTACCTGCCGCAGGACCCCCGCAGCGGCAACCCCGAGGACCTCGCCCGGACGCGCATCCTCGACGCCCGAGGTCTCGGCCAGTTGCTGCTCGGCATCCAGGAGGCGACCCTGGCCATGGGCGACCCCGACCCCGCCGTCGCCGCCCGCGCCATGAAGCGCTACGGCGACCTCGACGACCAGTTCAACGCGCTCGGCGGGTACGCGGCCGAGGCCGAGGCGGCGTCCATCGCGAGCAACCTCAGCCTGCCCGACCGCATCCTCGACCAGCCCCTGTCGACGTTGTCGGGTGGTCAGCGCCGGCGCATCGAGCTGGCCCGCATCCTCTTCTCGGCGGCCGACACGATGATCCTCGACGAGCCGACGAACCACCTCGACGCCGATTCGGTCGTCTGGCTGCGCGAGTACCTGAAGACCTACCAGGGCGGCGTCATCGTGATCAGCCACGACATCGAACTCGTCGAGGAGGTCGTCAACCGCGTCTTCTACCTGGACGCCAATCGACAGGCGATCGACGTCTACAACATGGGTTGGCGGAACTACCAGCGACAGCGCGCCGCCGACGAGGAGCGCCGCAAGAAAGAGCGCTCGAACGCCGAGAAGCAGGCCTCGGCCCTGCAGAAGCAGGCGGCCCGGTTCGGCGCCAAGGCGTCCAAGGCCGCGGCGGCCCACCAGATGGTGGCACGGGCCGAGAAGCTCCTCTCCGGCCTCGACGAGGTCCGCGCGGTCGACCGCGTGGCGAAGCTGCGCTTCCCGACGCCGGTCGCGTGTGGCAAGACGCCGCTGATGGCCTCGAACCTCTCGAAGAGCTACGGTTCCCTCGAGATCTTCACGGCCGTGGACCTCGCCATCGACCGCGGCTCGAAGGTCGTCATCCTGGGCCTGAACGGTGCGGGCAAGACGACGCTGCTCCGCATCCTCGCCGGGGTCGACGCTCCCGACACCGGGCAGCTCGAACCGGGCCACGGGTTGCGGGTCGGCTACTACGCCCAGGAGCACGAGACGATCGACGTCAAGCGCAGCGTCCTCGAGAACATGGTGTCCTCCTCTCCGAACATCACCGAGATGGAGGCGCGACGCGTGTTGGGCTCGTTCCTCTTCACGGGCGACGACTCGGCGAAGCCGGCCGGCGTGCTGTCCGGCGGCGAGAAGACGCGACTGGCGCTGGCCATGATCGTCGTCTCGGGGGCGAACGTCCTGCTGCTCGACGAGCCCACCAACAACCTCGACCCCGCGAGCCGACTCGAGATCCTCGACGCCCTGAGCAACTACGAGGGGGCCGTCGTCCTGGTGAGCCACGACGAGGGTGCCGTCGAGGCCCTGAACCCCGAGCGAGTGCTGATCATGCCCGAGGGCACCGAGGACCACTGGACCCCGGACTACTCCGACCTGATCAACCTCGCCTGACCCGGGCACCGGCCCAAGCCCCAAGCCCCAGGCCCCAGGCCCCAGGCTCCCGGCCCTGGGTGCCGTGGGGCCCCGGTCCACCCGGTCCCGGCCGGCGGTCCGGTCAGCGGTGAGCGCCGTCCAGGATCTCGTCCTCGACGTCGTTGTCGTGGCGGGGTCGGGCGTCACGACGGCGCTGGCGTTCTGCCTCGCGTTCGACGAGTTCGTCGTCGTCCGCGTTCTGGTTGCGGTACTCCTGGCGGAACACGTAGAACAGGAACCCGAAGGCACCGACCGCGAACATGAGCCACTGGACGAAGTACGACAGGTTCAGACCGGTGTCGATCTCGGGCTTCGTGGACGGCACGGGTGCCGTGGCCGGCGCGGGGCTCTCGCTGACGACCAGACCGTAGGCGCTCGAGTAGACGGGCTGCCCGACTCGCGATTCGACCTCGCTGAGTTGGATGGTCGCGATCTGGTTCGTCCCGGGGACGCCCGTGCGGTCGCCCAGTGCCGGCTCGCCCGGCTTCAGGCGTGCGACCACGGTGACGTCGCCCGGAGGAGGCGCGGGCACGACGTCGGGGGAGTCCTGGGCGTTGCCGGTGGGTACCCAACCGCGGTCCACCACGAAGACGTCGCCCTGGGTGGTGCGGAACGGGACGAGGACCTCGAAGCCGGGTTGGCCGTTGAGCGGACGGTTGCGGACCAGCAACTCGTCGTCGGTGAGGTAGCGCCCCGTCATCTCGACCGGTTGCCACTCCTGGGCCGCGTCGTAGGACGACAGTTCGGGCAGGGCCTGGTGGAGGGGGACCGGGTCGGCGTCGTAGGTCTGCTCGAGCTGGTGCACGACCGCGAGCTTCTCGTCGTGTCGGGACCACTGCCAGTGCGCGAGGAACACGCAGATGATCGCGAACGCGACGGCGACGGCGAGGTAGCCCAGCCATCTGCGTGAGAGGGCGAAGCGGATGTTCGTCACCGCGCCTCCGTTCCGACCTGTTCGACGACCTCTGACACCCCCGTCACGACGACCGGGAAGTCACGTGCCGCGAGGAACTCGCGCAGGAAGTCGACGTGCTCGTCGCATGCCGACCACACCTTGACCCGGTCGATGCCGTGGATCTTGGGGTTGCGCCAGTGGACATTATGCCGTGCCTCGGCTCGACAGGAGGCGCGAGAGCACTGGACGCCGACGGGATCGAGACCGAGCATCAGACGGTGGGCCGATCGTGGTCGGGCTCGCCGGGATCGTCGTCGGACGGGGCTGCGGGGCCCGCAGGACCGGCGTCGCCGTCGACCACCGTCGGTCGGAACGGCGCCTGGGGCTCGCGGTACAGCTCGATGCCGCCGGGGCTCTCGACCGCGTCGCCGGACTCGTGACCGACGTTGGCGAACACCACGGCGATGTACGGGATGACGACGGCACCGATGACGGGCAACAACGTCCACCACCCGAGGGGGAAGACGAAGCAGAGGGCGATGCAGACCAACCTGATGCCCATCGCCACCAGGTACTTGACCATGCGGGAGTGCCGGTCGTCGGTGGGGGAGGGGGGCAGGGACGTGATCGTGTTCGAGGCCTTCACGGGGCACACCTCGATGTCGGGAGGAGGGTGGACGCACCACGGACGGGTGCCGGATCGATCTCGGGGACCAGACGTCCGGGGGACCGCCTCGATCCTAAGACCCGGGTCCGACAGTAGGCTGGTCGGCGGCCTGCCGATCACAGGTTCGCCGTGAGTCCGCCGCACCGAGCGGTGGCCGTCGAGATCGCCCCCGAGGAGACCACCCATGACCACGCCCCGCACCGTCCTCGTCACCGGCGGCAACCGAGGCATCGGCTTCGCCATCGCGGAGGAGTTCGTCGCCCAGGGACACCGCGTCGCCGTCACCGCCCGGAGCGGTCAGGGCCCCGAGGGCACGCTGACCGTCGTCGCCGACGTCACCGACGCCGCCTCGATCGACGCGGCCTTCAGCACCGTCGAGGCCGAGCTCGGCCCGGTCGAGGTCGTCGTGGCCAACGCCGGCATCACGAAGGACGGTCTGCTCATGCGCATGACCGAGGACGACTTCACCTCGGTCGTCGACACCAACCTCGGCGGGGCCTTCCGCGTCGTGAAGCGGGCGTCCAAGGGCATGCTCAAGGCCCGGTTCGGGCGCATCGTGCTCGTGTCGAGCGTGGTCGGCCTCTACGGCGGACCGGGTCAGGCCAACTACGCAGCCTCGAAGGCGGGCCTCGTCGGCTTCGCCCGCTCCCTGACCCGCGAGCTCGGTGCCCGCGGCATCACCGCCAACGTGGTGGCCCCCGGCTTCGTCGAGACCGACATGACCGCCGTCCTGCCCGAGGCTCAGCAGGCCGAGTACAAGAAGAGCATCCCCGCCGGCCGGTACGGCACGACGGCGGAGGTCGCGAAGACGATCACGTGGCTCGCGGGCGACGACGCCGCCTACATCTCGGGTGCCGTGATCCCCGTCGACGGCGGCCTCGGCATGGGCCACTAGGCCCACCGGGCAGGAGGCGCGGGTCGACCACCGACGGGCGCCCGCCTCGTCCGGTGGCTCAGCCCCGGAGCCCGAGCAGGGGCAGCACCTGCGACAGGTCGTTCGTCCCGACGACCACGTCGGCGCGCTCCCGGACCCGCGGCTTGGCGTTGAACGCCACAGAGAGCCCTGCCACGGCCATCATCTCGAGGTCGTTGGCCCCGTCGCCGACCGCGACGGTGTGCGCGAGGTCGACCCGCGCCTCCTCGGCCCATCCGCGAAGAGCGGCGGCCTTGGCGTGCGCGTCGATCACGGGACCGGAGACCCGTCCGGTCAGCCTGCCCCCTCGGAGCTCGAGGCGGTTGGCCCGGCGGAAGTCGAGCCCCAGGTCGTCCGCGAGCGGGTCGAGGGTCTCGTGGAACCCACCGGACACGACGCCCACCAGACCGTCGGCGGCATGGACGCCGTCGACGAGTTCACGGACGCCGCGGGTCGGCGTGAGGTGCGCTCGGACCTCGGCGAGGACCGACTCGGGCAGACCCTCGAGGGTCGCGACGCGCTCGGCGAGACTCGCGGCGAAGTCCAGCTCGCCGGCCATGGCCCGGGAGGTCACGTCCTCGACGTGTGCCCGGGTGCCGGCGGCGTCGGCGAGGAGTTCGATGACCTCGTCCTCGATGAGGGTGGAGTCGACGTCGAGGACGATGAGGAAACGCGGCACGCCGACAGCCTAGGGCCGCCGACGCACCGCGCCGCTCGTGTGACTCCGGGCGTCTACTGGTCGACCCGGACGCCCTTGCCGACCACCGTGATGCCGGAGGGCGTGACGGTGAACCCGCGGGCCCGGTCGGCCTCGGGATCGACGCCGACGGAGGCGCCGGCCGCGATGACGACGTCCTTGTCGAGGATCGCCCGGTTGACGACGGCGTTCGGGCCGACGTGGGCCCGCTCGAAGACCACCGAGTCGACGACCCGCGAGCCGCTGTCGAGGGTGCACCATGGCCCCAGGACGCTGCGCTCCACGTGCGCTCCCGAGAGCAACGAACCGAGCGACACGATCGAGTCGATCGTCGTGCCGAGGTTGCCGTGGCCGTCGCGGACGAACTTCGCGGGGGGCGAGTTGAGCTGCTGGCTGAAGATCGGCCAGTCGGTGTTGTAGAGGTTGAAGATCGGCAGGGCCGAGATCAGGTCGCGGTGCGCGTCGTAGAACGAGTCGATGGTGCCGACGTCGCGCCAGTAGTAGCGGTCGCGCTCGGTCGACCCGGGCACCTCGTTGCGGTTGAGGTCGTACACCGCCGCGTCGCCCCGGGAGACGAAGTCGGGGACGATGTCCCCGCCCATGTCGTGGTTGGAGTCGGGCTTCTCACCGTCGCGCAGCACGGCGTCGATCAGGACGTCCGCATCGAAGACGTAGTTGCCCATCGACGCGAGGATCTCGTCGGGGGAGTCCGGCAGGCCCGTGGCGTCGGTCGGCTTCTCGAGGAACCGGCCGATGCGGGTCGGGTCGTCCGAGTCGACCTCGATCACGCCGAACTGGTCGGCCAGCGAGATGGGCTGACGGATGGCGGCGACGGTGACCCCGGCGCCCGAGGCGATGTGCGCCTCGATCATCTGCGAGAAGTCCATGCGGTAGACGTGGTCGGCACCCACCACGACGACGATGTCGGGCTTCTCGTCACGCAGGAGGTTCAGGCTCTGCAGGATCGCGTCTGCGCTGCCGGCGAACCATCGCTTGCCGAGCCGCTGCTGGGCCGGGACCGAGGCGACGTAGGCACCCAGCAGGCCCTCGATGCTCCAGGTCTGCGACACGTGGCGGTCGAGGCTGTGCGACTTGTACTGGGTCAGGACGACGATCTGCCGGAGACCCGAGTTGATCAGGTTCGACAGGGCGAAGTCGATGAGACGGTAGTTGCCACCGAACGGGACAGCGGGTTTCGCGCGGTCGGCGGTCAGCGGCATCAGGCGTTTGCCCTCGCCACCAGCCAGGACGATGCCGAAGATCTTCTTTGATGCCATGGGGCCAGAATGGCACGATTCGCGGTCGCACGACTACGGTGAACCACGTGCGAGTCGATGTCATCACCAAGGAATACCCGCCCAACGTCTACGGGGGAGCGGGCGTCCACGTCGTCGAACTCGTCAAGGCCCTGCGTCAGGGCGTCGAGGTGCAGGTCCGTGCCTTCGGCGAGGTCGACCCCGAACCCGACACGACCGGGTACCCCGACCTGCCCCAGCTCGACCAGGCCAACGCCACGCTGCGCACCCTCGGCGTGGACGTCAGCATGGCCCAGGACGTGGCCGGAGCCGACGTCGTCCACAGCCACACCTGGTACGCGAACGCGGCCGGCCAGTTGGCCCAGATGCTGCACGGGGTCCCGCACGTCCTGACGGCCCACAGCCTCGAACCGCTCCGACCCTGGAAGGCCGAACAGCTCGGAGGCGGTTACCGCGTCTCGAGCTGGATCGAGCGTCAGGCCTACGAGACCGCCGACCGCGTCATCGCGGTCAGCGACGGGATGCGCCGCGACATCCTGCGCTCCTACCCGTCGATCGACGAGTCGAAGGTCCAGGTCGTGTACAACGGGATCGACCTCGAGGGCTGGAAGCGCGTCGACGACGCCGAGCTGGTCCGCAGCCTGGGCGTCGATCCCGACCGCCCCTCCGTCGTCTTCGTCGGTCGCATCACCCGCCAGAAGGGCCTGCCGTACCTGCTGCGCGCGGCCAAGCTGCTGCCGGCCGACGTGCAGCTCGTGCTCTGCGCCGGCGCGCCGGACACCCCCGAGATCATGGCCGAGGTCACGGGTCTCGTCCGAGAGTTGCAAGAGGAGCGCACCGGTGTCGTGTGGATCGACACCGTGCTGCCCCGTCACCAGCTCAGTGCGGTGCTGAGCGCCGCCACCACCTTCGTCTGCCCCTCGGTGTACGAACCCCTCGGCATCGTCAACCTCGAGGCGATGGCCTGTGGCGTCCCCGTCGTCGGGTCCGACACGGGCGGCATCCCCGAGGTCGTCGCGGACGGTCTGACGGGCCGGATCGTGCCCCTCGACCAGGTGCAGGACGGCACCGGCACCCCGGTCGACCCCGACCGCTTCGTGGCCGACCTGGCGGCCACCCTCACCGAGGTCGTCTCCGACCCGGCACTCGCCCGCCTCATGGGACGAGCCGGCCGCATGAGGGCCGAAGAAGAGTTCTCGTGGGCGCGGATCGCCGAGCAGACGCTGGGGATCTACGAGGGCCTGCTCAACTAGGCTGAGGACCATGCCTACCGTCCTGCAGCTCACCGATGTCTCGATCGTCCGAGGCGGCACAGCCGTCGTCGACAAACTGACCTGGACGGTCGACTCCGACGAGCGCTGGGTCGTGCTCGGCCCGAACGGTGCCGGCAAGACGAGCCTGCTGCAGGTCGCCGCCGCGCAGAGCCACCCGTCCTCGGGCGAGGCCAGCATCCTCGGCTCCGACCTCGGCTCCGTCGACCTGTTCGACCTGCGGCCACGCATCGGCTTCGCCTCGACGGCCATCGCCCGGCGCATCCCGGCGAAGGAGAAGGTCGTCGACGTCGTCCTGACGGCCGCCTACTCGGTCACCGGGCGCTGGAACGAAGAGTACGAGGGCGTCGACGTCCGTCGGGCGCACCGCGTTCTCGACGAGTGGAAGCTCGACCACCTCTCGGACCGTACCTTCGGCGAGCTGAGCGACGGCGAGCAGAAGCGCGTCCAGATCGCCCGCTCGGTCATGACCGACCCCGAGTTGCTGCTGCTCGACGAGCCGGCCGCGAGCCTCGACCTCGGCGCCCGCGAAGAGCTGCTTCAGATGCTCTCGGGCTACGCCTCGTCCGAGGGCGCTCCGGCCATCGTCATGGTGACCCACCACGTCGAGGAGATCCCCAAGGGATTCACGCACGCCCTGCTGCTCGACCACGGCTCCGTCGTGGCCGCCGGCCCCCTCGACGAGGTCATCACGGCCGAGACCCTCGGCGCCACGTTCGGCGTCGAACTGCGGGTCGAGTCCGACGGGGGCCGGTACTCGGCCCGCGCCGCGGGCTGAACCGCGCCTCCTACGATCCGGGCCGTCGGTCTGGTATCGTTGACAGCTGGCCCGCAGCGATGCTGCACGCGCCTCCTGAACTCACCATCATCACTCGTTCGCTAGACCTAGGACAATCATGAAGACCGACATCCACCCCGAGTACAAGCAGATCGTCTTCCGGGACCTCGCGTCGGGCGCCACGTTCCTCACGCGCTCCACGACGACCAGCGACAAGACCATCGAGCTCGACGGTGAGACCTACCCGGTCATCGACGTCGAGATCTCGTCCGAGTCGCACCCGTTCTACACGGGCAAGCAGCGCATCCTCGACTCGGCCGGTCGCGTCGAGAAGTTCAACTCGCGCTACAAGAACTTCGGCAAGTAGGCCACAGCCCACACGCCCGAAAGAGGCGGTCCACCTGGTGGGCCGCCTCTTTCGTGCGCCCGGGTGAGGGTGCCCGACCGAGAGGGTGGACGCCGACAGGACACCGCACCGCAGGAGGCCCGGGCGAGCCCAGGAGGCGGAGGCGCGGGTGAGCCCAGGAGGCGCGGTGGGGCGTTCGTGCTCAGGCGAACGGCAGTGGGCGGTGCGGCCAGTCACCGTGGGCGGTGAAGGTGGGGTCTTTCGCACGGCGCATGTACTGCTGGAAGCTCTCGGCCTGGGTCGAGCACCACCCGACCTGGAGGTCGTGCAACTCGGTCACGGGCACGTCGAGGCGATCGGGATACCGCTTGGCCATCGCCTGGGCGACACGGCCGGCGGCGATCGCGTCGGCCCCGGCGTCGTGGGCGTCGTCGAGCGAGACGCCGTAGACGGCCGCGGCGGCCTCGAGGGTGCGTTTGCCCTTGCGGTAGGTGTCGACGGCCTTGTCGATGACGAGCGGATCGACGACGCAGCCGATCTCGCCCACCTCGCCGAGAGGTTCGACACCGTGGCGGCGGGCCTCACGGTCGAGCAGCGTGAGGTCGTAGGGCGCGTTGTAGACGACCAACGGCACGCCGCGGGCGAAGACGGCACGGATGGCCGCGACGATCTCGGCCACGACCTCGGCGGCCGGTCGCCCCTCGGCTCGGGCTCGCTCGGTCGAGATGCCGTGGACGGCGCTGGCCTGCTCGGGGATCTCGACGCCCGGATCGGCCAACCACTCGCCGTGTGCGACCGTCGCACCGGTGGCGTCGATCAGGCCGACGTGCGCGGTGACGATCCGGGCCGTCTCGACGTCGATGCCCGTCGTCTCGAGGTCGAAGACGCCAAGGGCCTGCCACCAGGCGGCCGGCGGCTCGCCCACGGCCGCGAGGTCGGGGGCGGTGCCGGTCGTGTCGGTGTCAGTCACTCTGTGAGCTTAGGAGGCGCCACCGACGGCGGGTGCCGCCGCCACGGGCACGTCGCCGACGTGCAGCCAGAAGAACGCCTGCGTGCCGAGGGTCAGGGTGACCTTGCCCTCGTCGTCGAACGAGGGGAACTGCGCTCCGCCGAAGAGGTCGACCAACGTGCGCCCGGCGAACTGCGGGGCCACGATGTCGACCGAGGTCGGGTTGTGACCGAACGAGAAGACGCAGAGGATGTCCTCGGCCGAGTCGCCGAACTGCGTGCCGGCCCCCTCGTAGGACCGGACGAACGACAGGACGGACTCCTGGTTCGTCTCGAGCACCTCGAGGGTGCCGAGGCCGAAGGTCGGGTGGGCCTTGCGCACGTGGATGACGTTGCGGACCCAGTGCAGCAGCGACCGCGACTGCGCCAGCTGGCTCTCGACGTTGACCAGGTTGTAGTTGTAGACGAGCGACTGGACGACGGGCAGGAAGAGCTTGCCCGGGTCGGCGGTCGAGAAGCCGGCGTTGCGGTCGGGCGTCCACTGCATCGGCGTGCGGGACGAGTCGCGGTCCGGCAGCCAGATGTTGTCGCCCATGCCGATCTCGTCGCCGTAGTACAGGAACGGACTGCCGGGCAGCGAGAAGAGCAGTGCGTGGACGAGTTCGAGTTCGGCGCGCGAGTTGTCGAGCAGAGGAGCGAGGCGACGACGGATGCCGATGTTCGAGCGCATGCGGGGGTCGTACGCGTACCAGCCGTACATCGCCTGCCGGTACTCCTCGCTGACCATCTCGAGGGTGAGCTCGTCGTGGTTGCGGAGGAAGACGGCCCAGGCCGCGCCCGGGGGCACCTCGGTCGTCTCGGAGAGGATGCGCTTGAGCTCGTCGGCGCTCTGGGCGCGCAGCGAGTAGAAGATGCGGGGCATGACCGGGAAGTCGAAGGCCATGTGGCACTCCGGCTCGTCCTCGGTGCCGAAGAACGCCGCCGTCTCGGCGGGCCACTGGTTCGCCTCGGCGATGAGCACGCGACCCGGGAACTCCTCGTCGACCATGGCGCGCAGACGCTTGATGAACTCGTGCGTGGCCGCTTCGCCCTCGCCGTTGCCCTCTTCGGTCTCGAACAGGTACGGGATCGCGTCGAGGCGGAGCCCGTCGACGCCCATCGCCAGCCAGTGACGGACGACGTCGAAGACCGCTTCCTGGACGGCGGGGTTCTCGAAGTTGAGGTCGGGCTGGTGCGAGAAGAAGCGGTGGAAGAAGAACTGACGACGCACCGGGTCGAACGTCCAGTTCGACTCTTCGGTGTCGACGAAGATGACGCGGATGTTCGAGTACTCGTCGTCGGTGTCGCGCCAGACGTAGAAGTCGCCGTAGGGGCCCTCGGGGTCTTCGCGGCTCTGCTGGAACCACTCGTGCTGGTCGCTGGTGTGGTTCAGCACCATGTCGATGACGATGCGCATGTTGCGCTCGTGCGACTTCGTGACCAGGTCGCGGAACTCGTCGAGTGTGCCGAACTCGGGCAGGATCGCCTTGTAGTCCTGGATGTCGTACCCGCCGTCGCGCAGGGGCGACTGGAAGAACGGCGGCAGCCAGAGGGCGTCGACGCCGAGCCACTGCAGGTAGTCGAGGCGGGTGAGCAGACCCTGGAGGTCGCCCGCCCCGTCCCCGTTGCTGTCGACGAACGACCGCACCATCACCTCGTAGAACACCGCACGGCGGTGCCAGTTGGGGTCGAGGGTCAGTCCGGGCTGCTGGATCGGGGCAGTGAAGCTCACCCGCCCACCCTACGGGCGCGCGCCCCGGGACGCGCACTCCGACCAGCGCGTCGCTCGTAGACTCGGGCTCGTGATCGTCCGACCCCCGCGCGTGAAGTCGCCCTACCGTGCCCGCCTCGACGCCCGACCGGTGCGCGACGACGCCGTCGAGGTCGCCGGCAGCCTCACCCGCTACTGGACGTACGAGCCGCCCGAGGGGCAGGAGGCGCGGGTCACCGTCGTCGCGGTGCACGGCTTCCGGGGCGACCACCACGGTCTCGAACCGGTCGTGGCGCACCTCGACCACGTGAGGGTGGTCATGCCCGACCTGCCGGGCTTCGGCGAGTCGACCCCGCTCGACGGCGAGCACAGCGTCGCGGCGTACGCGCGCTGGCTGACCGCGTTCGTGGCGACCCTCTCGCTCGGTGACGACGTCGTGGTGCTGGGGCACTCGTTCGGCTCGATCGTCACGGCGGCCGCGGTGGCCGACGGGCTCCGCGCCTCCCGGTTGATCCTGGTCAACCCGATCGCCGCCCCTGCCCTGCAGGGCCCGCGCGGCGTGGTCACGCGTCTGGCCGTCTTCTACTACTGGGCCGGCGCGGCCCTGCCCGAACGTGCCGGTCAGCAGGTGCTGCAGAACGCGGCCGTGACGAGGTTCACCAGCCTCGCCATGGTCAAGACCCACGACCGGGCCCTGCGCCGGTGGATCCACGACCAGCACGACAGCTTCTTCTCGCGGTTCTCGGACCGTCGCGTGGTGCTCGACGCGTTCCGCGCATCGGTCTCGAGCGACGTGAGCACGTACGCCGCCCGCGTCACCGTCCCCACCCTCCTCGTCGCCGCCGACCGCGACGACATCACCGCCCTGCCCGCCCAGCACCGACTGCAGGCGCTCTTCCCCGACGCCACGCTCGACGTGATCGAGGGCGTGGGCCACCTGATCCACTACGAGAAGCCGCGCCAGGCCGCCGCCGCGATCGAGGCCTTCGTCCGATGAAGATCGTCGTCGACTGCCGCTACGTCCGCGTCGGACGCCACGACGGCATCAGCCGCTTCAGCGCCGGCGTGGTGTCGGCGCTGGCCGAGCGCCACGAGGTGACGATGCTGGTCAGCGACCCCCGCCAGCTCCACGCGTTGCCCGACGCACCACACCTGCTCGTCAGCGCGCCCACGAGCGTCCTCGAGCCGCTCGTGGCCCGGCAGGTGAACGCGCTGCGCCCCGACGTCGTCTGGTCGCCCATGCAGACCATGGGTTCCGCCGGACGCCGGTACCCGCTCGTCCTGACCCTGCACGACCTGATCTACTACACGAACCGCACGCCGCCACCCGAGTTCGCCTGGCCGATCAAGCTGCTCTGGCGGCTGTACCACCTGGCCTGGTGGCCGCAGCGGGTGCTCCTGAACCGGGCCGACGCCGTCGTCACCGTGAGCCGCACGACGCGGGACGAGATGCGTCGCCACCGCCTGACCCGGCGTCCCGTGACGGTGGTGTACAACGCGGCCGACCCGGTCGACCCCGTCGAGCCCCGCACCGCGCCGGCGAGCCGCGACCTCGTCTACATGGGGTCGTTCATGCCGTACAAGAACGTGGCCGCGCTGGCCAGGGCACTGCCGTTGCTCGACGGGTACCGACTGCACCTGATGAGCCGGGTGTCCGGGGCCGAGCGCGCCTCCTTGACGGCCCTGGCACCCGCCGGGTCGTTGGTCTTCCACGACGGGGCGAGCGACGACGAGTACCGCGAGACCCTGCTGGGGGCGACGGCCGTCGTGACGGCCTCGCGTGCCGAGGGCTTCGGCATCCCGCTCGTCGAGGGCATGGCACTCGGCACGCCGGCCGTGGTCAGCGACATCCCGATCTTCCGCGAGATCGGCGGAGACGCGGCGCTCTACTTCGACCCGTCGTCGCCCGCGTCGATCGCCGCCGCCGTCCGACGACTCGAGGGCGAGTGGGAGGCGCGCTCGGCCGCGTCGGTCGAGCAGGCCGCCCGGTTCAGCTGGCGTGACTCGGCCGACGTGCTGCTGCGCCTACTGGCCGACGTCGCCGCAGCGGGCGGCCACCGGCGTCGACGCCCGGGACGCTGACCCACCGGCGCCCGGGACGCTGACCCGTCGGCGGCCGGGGCCGGCGGCTCAGGCCGGTTCGGCCGCGTCGCGCTCGAGGGGGTTCTGGTACTCGAACGAGTAGGTGCCGGCGCGTTCGGACTCGACCTCGATCGGGTCGTCGAACTCCCGCAGCGTCAGGGCGTCGCCCGTGAACTCGAACGAGTGGACGGACCCGTTGCGGATGGGCACGCCCAGGTGCGCGTCGGTGTCGGGGGAGACGTGGTTCACGACCGCCCTGATGACCGCGCCGTGCGTCGCGACGACCACGGACGAGCCGGCGCCGTGCCGCGCCGCGATCGCGGCGAGGGCGGGCAGCACCCGTGCGACGAGGGCCCCGCGGCTCTCACGACCGGGCACCGGGGTGCCGTGGGGGAACCGTGCCTCGACCTGCTCGCCGGTCAGCCCCTCGGCGTCGCCGTAGCGACGCTCGGCGACCTCGGCGACGAGCTCGGGCGCGGCCAGGCCCAGGCGCTCGGCGATGAGGGACCCGGTCTCGGCGGCCCGCGAGAGAGGGCTGGTGACGACGGCGTCGAACCGACGCCGGGCGAGCAGGTCGCCGGTCTCTCGGGCCTGCGACCGACCGAGGTCGTTCAGGGGGATGTCGGTGGAGCCCTGGATGCGTCGGGCGCGGTTCCAGTCGGTCTCGCCGTGGCGGACCAGGTACAAGAGCGTCATCGTTCCTCCGGTGGGCACGGCCCGGGGGTCAGGCGCCCAGGTGCTCGGCCAGGGCCGCCAGGGTCTCCGACGTGCCGGCGTCCAGCTTAACCGTGGCCCGCGAGTCGCCCTTGGTGACGCCGCGGTTCAGGACGACCACGGGTAGCTTGCGGCGCGTCGCCTGGTCGAGCAGGCGGATGCCGCTGTTGACGACGAGCGACGAGCCGGCGACGAGCAGCGCCTCGGCACCGACGACCATCGAGCGCGCCTCGGCGAACCGCTCGGTGGGCACGAACTCGCCGAAGAACACGACGTCGGGTTTGAGCAGGCCGCCGCACACCGTGCAGGTCGGCACGACGAACGCGTCGATGTCGTGCACCTCGACGTCGCCGTCCGGGGCGAGCCGCACCTGGTCGGGCTCGTCGATCCAGGGGTTCTCGGCGGCGAGGCGGGCCGCCACCATGTCGCGGGCGAACGCCTGCCCGCAGGTGAGGCAGACGACACGGTCGACGGTGCCGTGCAGGTCGACGACCCGGCGCGACCCGGCGCGGACGTGCAGGTTGTCGACGTTCTGGGTGATGACGCCGTTCGTGACGCCGGCGGCCTCGAGCCGGGCCAGCGCCCGGTGCCCCTCGTTGGGCCCGGCGGCACGGAAGGACTTCCAGCCGAGGTGGCTGCCGGCCCAGTAGCGCTTGCGGTAGCTCTCGCTCGAGAGGAACTGCTGGAAGGTCATGGGGTTGCGGGGCGGAGCGCCCTCGCCCCGGTAGTCGGGGATGCCCGAGTCGGTGCTGACCCCCGCCCCGGTGAGCACGGCCACGCGGCGCCCGCGGAGGGCCTCGACCGCGGCCTCGAGGGCCTGCTCGTCGGTGGGGGCCGCGGGGGCGTTCGACACGGGTGGGGCTCCTTCGGGTGCGGTGACGCTAGCCTAAACGCGTCCCCCTCCGATTCGATTCCAGCGGTCGCCCGTCCGCCGGGGCCGTCCCCCGTGGAGCACCGTGCACGTCACCCGCATCACCGACCTCGACCACGAGGCACTCGCCGACTACAACCGGCTCACCGACGTCGCCCTGCGGCGCGTGACCGAGCCGGAGGGCGGCCTCTACATCGCAGAGTCGACCAAGGTCATCGAGCGGGCGCTGCGGGCGGGCCACGTGCCCCGGTCGGTGCTGATGACCGACCGGTGGTTGCCCGACATCGAACCCCTCGTGGCCGACCACGAGGGCGAGATCTTCGTCGGCGACGCGGCCCTGCTCGAGACGCTGACCGGCTACCACCTGCACCGGGGGGCCCTCGCCGCCATGCACCGTCCCGAGCTGCCCACGGTCGAGTCGGTGCTCGACGGCGCGCGGCGCGTCGTCGTGCTCGAGGACATCGTCGACCACACGAACGTGGGCGCGATCTTCCGAGCCGTCGCCAGCTTGGGGGCGGACGCCGTCCTGATCACCCCGCGCTGCGCCGACCCGCTCTACCGGCGCAGCGTCCGCGTCAGCATGGGCACCGTGCTGCAGGTCCCGTGGACGCGCCTCCCCGAGTGGCCGGCCGGTGCCGGGCTGCTCCGCGAGGCGGGGTTCGAGGTGGCCGCCCTGGCGCTGAGCGACGACGCGGTCACCCTCGACGCCTACGCGGCCGCGCCTCCGGACCGCGTCGCCCTGCTGCTCGGCACCGAGGGCGACGGGCTCAGCCGGGCCGCCCTGCGGGCCGCCGACACGGTGGTGACCATCCCGATGCTGCACGGCGTCGACAGCCTCAACGTGGCCGCCGCCTCGGCCGTGGCCCTCTGGGCCCTGCGTCTGCCGGCGGACGGGTCGGCGGCGGTCGCGTGACCGGTCGCGTGACCGGAGTCGACGGGCGTCGTCGACCCGGCGTGGTCCGGAGGCGCGTGGGCGTGGTCGCGCTGCTCGCCCTGGTAATCGCGGTCGGCGGCTACGTCCCCCTGGCACTGCTCAGCCCGCTGGCGCCCGCCGCGGCGGACGTCGCCTCGTACGCCGCACCGGCCGAGGAGGCTCCCGACCTGACCTTCCCCGCCTACGGCGCGACGGCGGTCGAGGCGATCGGCTGGGACGACAGCCTGACGACGAGCGGCGACGAACGACCCCGTCCGATCGCGAGCATCAGCAAGGTGGTCACGGCCCTCGTCGTCCTCGACGAGAAACCCCTCGACGGCGGTGACGGCCCGTCCCTCACCTTCGGCCCGGCCGAGGCGGCCCTGGTCGACGCGTACCGCGCACGGAACGGCAAGGTGGCACCGATGGCCGCCGGGCAGGTCCTCACCGAGCGGCAGGTGCTCGAGGTCATGCTGATCGAGTCCGCCAACAACTACGCCGAGGTGCTGGCCCGGTGGGCGTTCGGCAGCGACCAGGCCTTCGTCGACGCGGCGCGGTCCTGGCTCGACGGCCACGGCCTCTCGTCGACCACGCTCGTCGAGCCCACCGGGTTGTCGCCGCAGAACACGAGCACCTCGACCGACCTGATCGCGCTAGGCCGACTCGCCCTGGCCGACCCCGACGTCGCCCGCACGGTCGGCACGGCGACGACGTCCGTGCCCGGCATCGGCGAGATCAGCAACAGCAACGAACTGCTCGGGCTGGACGGCGTCGTCGGCATCAAGACAGGGACGCTCGACGAGGCCGGCGCCTGCCTGCTGTTCGCGGCCGACTACACGATCGGCGGGCGACGGGTCACGGTCGTGGGCGCCATGCTCGGCGGCGTCGACCACGACCAGCTGGACCGCGACGTGCAGGCCCCGCTCGCGAGCGTCGCGGAGGGCTTCCGGACCATCACGCTGACCAGCCGCGGCGACGCCTTCGCCGACTACGAACTGCCCTGGGGCGACGAGGCCCGAGCGGTGGCCGCGGAGGACGCCACCGTCCTCGTCTGGGGCGACGAGACCGTGCAGGCGTCGGTCGAGACCGACGACGTGGGCGCGGCCCCGGTCGGGACGCGCGTGGGCGACGTCACCTTCACCGTCGACGGAGAACGGCACGTCGTGCCCCTCGAACTCGACGCGGGCATCGGCGAGCCGGGCGCCTGGTGGCGCTTGACGCATCCCGACGAGGTGTTCTGACCCGAGCGTCAGTCGTCGGTGCGGTGGACCACGGTGACGGCGTCCGGTCGCTTGGCCCGGACCAGGTCGCCCGACGACTGGTGCCGGATGCGCCGTACCACCCAGGGCACGAGGTACTCGCGGGCCCAGCCCATGTCGTCGGCCCGTGCGTTGCGCCAGGGGCGACGCTCGAGCGGCTCGGGCTCGTAGGGCGCGAGGTCGTTCTCGACCGCGAGGGCCTGCAGGACCATCCGCGCGATCGTGTGGTGGCCGAGGGGACTGAAGTGCAACCGGTCGGGCGCCCACATCCGTGGGTCGACGAGCTGACGCAACGCCCACATGTCCGCGACCACCGCGTCGTGTCGCAGCGCGATGGCGTGGACGTGCTCGTTGTAGATCGCGACCTTTCCGCGGAGACGACCGAGGACCGGGGTGAGGCCGATGTCGGGCCCGGTGAAGACCACGACCGTGGCACCGTCGGACCGCAGTCGTGCGACCAGTCCTTCGAAGCCCGCGGCGACCTCGTCGGGGTCGGTGCCGGGACGGATGATGTCGTTGCCCCCGGCCGAGACCGAGATGAGGTCGGGCCGCAGGGCGAGCGCGGCCTCGGACTGCTCGTCGATGATCTGCTTCAGCAGGCGGCCCCGGACGGCGAGGTTGGCGTAGGCGAAGTCCTCGGTCGAGGAGCCCAGCACCTCGGCGACGCGGTCGGCCCAGCCCCGGTGCCCCCCGGGGGAGCGCTCCTCGGGGTCGCCGATCCCCTCGGTGAACGAGTCGCCGAGGGCGACGTAACGGGACCACGGGTGTTGCTGACTCATGCCACCAAACTACTCTCGACGCGTGCCCGCACCGAAGCCCGCCCCTCCGTCCGACCCGACCCGCGCCTCCTGGTCGCCCGGCGAGCTGCTGCCCGACGAGCTGCTCGAGCGCTTCCGGGGGCGGGCCGCCGACCACGACCGCGAGAACACGTTCCCCCACGACGACCTCGCCGAGCTGCGCGAGCGCGGCTACCTGAGGGCGTTCGTCCCGGAGCACCGAGGAGGCGCGGGTCTCGGACTCGAGCAGGTCGCGTCCCTGCAGTCACGCCTCGCGGCGGCGGCCCCGGCCACGGCGCTGGCGGTCAACATGCACCTGGTCTGGACCGGGTGCGCGGCCGTGCTGCACGCCCGGGGCGACGACTCGCTCGACCTTGTCCTCGAGGACGCCGCGCACGACGAGGTCTTCGCCTTCGGGGTGAGCGAGCCCGGCAACGACCTCGTCCTGTCCGACTCGGTGACCTCGGCCGAACCCACGGGCGACGGCGGCTACCGGTTCACCGGCACCAAGGTCTCCACGTCGCTCTCGCCGGTCTGGACGCGCCTCGGCGTCTTCGGCCGGGACGACTCCGACCCGGAGGCGCCGGCCCTCGTCCACGGGTTCGTCCACCGCGAGCAGCCGGGCCACGCCTCGCTCGAGGACTGGGACACCATCGGCATGCGCGCGACGCAGAGCCACACGACCCGGCTGACCGGGGTCGAGGTGCCCGCCTCACGCATCGTCCGTCGACTGCCCGTCGGCCCGAGCGCCGACCCGTTCGTCTTCGCGGTCTTCGCCGTCTTCGAGACGACCGTGGCCGCCGTGTACCGGGGCATCGCCCGCCGGGCCCTCGAGCTCGCCGTCGAGTCGGCACTCGGGACGACCTCGCGGCGTGCCGGGGAGAGCGGCGAGGGCGCTCGACCCCGTCGTCCGCTGGCGCGTCGCCGACGCCGGACTGGCGGTCGACGGACTCGAGCCGCAGGTCGACCGGGTGGCCCGCGACGTCGACGAACTCGTCGACCACGGGGCCGACTGGCCGCGGCTCGTCGTCGGGCTCAAGACGCGCGCCACCGGGACGGCCCGCGCGGTGGTCGAGCAGGCGGTCACGGTGGCCGGGGGTCCTCGTACCGGGCGTCGTCCGAGCTCGGGCGCCTGCAACGCGACGTCCTCGCCGGACGCTTCCACCCGTCGAACACCGACTCGGCGCACGCGACGATCGCGGCGGCGCTCCTCGGGCCGGGTTCCTGACGGGTCGACGCACGCGGCCGCACCGGGGGCCGCGCCCCGGGCGACGACGATGTCGGTGGCGCGTGTGAGGATGCTCCGGTGAGCAAACAAGACGGCAGCGGGCGGATCGTCACGACGGTGCCGACCGACGACGCGACCGCGCCGATCTTCCACGTCGACATGGACGCCTTCTTCGCGTCCGTCGAGTTGCTCGACCACCCCGAGCTCCGGGGCCGACCCGTGGTCATCGGGCACCGCTCCGACCGGTCGGTCGTCACGGCCGCCACCTACGAGGCCCGCAAGTACGGCGTCAACTCGGCGATGCCCATGGCGATCGCGTTACGTCGCTGCCCGCAGGCCGTCGTGCTCGAACCGCACTTCGAGAAGTACCAGCACTGGTCCTCACGAGTCATGTCGATGTTCGACGACGTCACGCCCCTGGTCGAGCGCCTCGGCATCGACGAGGCGTTCCTCGACGTCAGCGGGTCGATCCGCCTGATGGGTTCGCCGTTCGAGATCGCCACGGCACTGCGTCGTCGGGTCCACGCCGAGACCGGGCTGCACTGCAGCATCGGGGCCGCGTCGACCAAGTTCGTCGCCAAGCTCGCGTCGAGCGTCGCCAAGCCCGACGGGCTCCTGCTCGTACCGCACCGCCACACCCTGGCCTTCTTGCACCCGCGGCCGATCAGCGCGCTCTGGGGCGTGGGCGGCAAGACCGAACAGGTGCTGCTCGACCGCGGCCTGCGAACGGTCGGCGACGTCGCCGCGGCCCCTCTCGACATGCTCGTCCACGCGGTCGGGCCGGCAGCGGGCGCAAAGCTGCACGACCTGGCGTGGGGTCGCGATCCCCGCAGCGTCCACACCGAGACGGCCGAGAAGAGCGTCGGCAACGAGAACACGTTCGGCACCGACGTCGTCGACCCCGTCGTCGTCCGACGTGAACTCCTCCGCCTGAGCGACAAGGTCGGCACCCGTCTGCGGGCCGCAGGCGTGAGCGGTCGCACGGTCGTGCTCAAGTTGCGGACGACCGACTTCGTGACGATCACGCGGTCCCGGACGCTCGCCGACCCGACCGACCTCGGGCGACGCATCTACGACGAGGTCGTGTCCCTTTACGAGGCAACGGGCAAGCAGCACGAACGCATCCGGCTCGTCGGCGTGCGCGTCGAGCAGCTCAGCGAGGGGACGGGCGGTGACTCGCTCGGCCTGTGGGACGACGACGCCGACTGGCGCGAGGCGGAGTCGACCATGGACGCCCTCCGGGCCAAGTTCGGCTCGGCCATGCTGACGCCGGCCTCGCTGCTCGGCACCTCGCGGCGTCGACCCGGCACCTCCGGTCGAGATGCGGGTGCCGCGTCCGTCGACGACGCCGGTCGAGGGTAAACTCGGTTCGAGTGAGCACCGCCAACGCATCCGACCCCGCCGGGGGTGAGCAGCACCTCGACGGCCTCTCGTCCGAACCTCTCGACGTCGGCGTCTCGGCAGGCAACTCGGCCGCCGAACACCTCTCGCCCGCATTCCCCGAGCGGGCCGCCTGGGGCACCGCCAGCAAGTTGCGCGCGTGGCAGGCCGACGCCCTCGAGCTCTACTTCTCGACGCTGCCGAGGGACTTCCTCGCGGCGGCCACACCGGGCGCCGGCAAGACGACGTTCGCCCTCCGCCTCGCCACCGAACTCCTGTCCCGCGGCGAGGTCGACCGCGTCGTGGTCGTCGCCCCCACCGAGCACCTGAAGCGCCAGTGGGCCGACGCCGCCGACCGGGTCAACCTCCGCCTCGATCCGATGTTCAAGAACGCCGACGGCACCTTCGGGCGCCACTACCACGGCATCGCCGTCACCTACGCCCAGGTCGGCATGAAGCCCGAGGTGCACAAGGCCATCACGACGGCCGGTCGAACCCTCGTCATCCTCGACGAGGTGCACCACGGCGGCGACGCGCTCAGTTGGGGCGACGGCATCCGGGAGGCCTACACCGGGGCCACCCGCCGTCTCTCGCTGACGGGCACCCCGTTCCGGTCCGACACGGCTCCGATCCCGTTCGTGCAGTACGCCCCGGACGAGCACGGCATCCGCACCTCGAGGGCCGACTACTCCTACGGCTACGGCCGTGCCCTCGCCGACGGGGTGGTGCGACCCGTCCTCTTCATGGCGTACGCCGGCCAGATGCGCTGGCGCACCCGGATGGGCGACGAGATGAGCGCGTCCCTCGGCGAAGCCGTGACGAAAGACATCACGGCCCAGGCCTGGCGTACGGCGCTGTCGCCGCAGGGCGACTGGATCCCGGCCGTGCTCTCGGCGGCCGACAAGCGCCTCACCGAGGTGCGCCGGGGCGTGCCCGACGCGGGGGGTCTCGTCATCGCCACCGACCACACCGCGGCTCGGCAGTACGCAGCCGTGTTGCAGAAGCTCACGGGTGAACGCCCCACCGTCGTCCTGAGCGACGAGAAGGCCGCCTCCGACCGCATCCAGGCCTTCTCCGACGGCGACAGCCGCTGGATGGTCGCGGTCCGGATGGTCTCCGAGGGCGTCGACGTCCCGCGTCTCGCCGTCGGCGTGTACGCCACCTCGGCTTCGACGCCGCTCTTCTTCGCCCAGGTCGTGGGACGGTTCGTCCGAGCCCGCCGACGGGGCGAGACCGCGTCGATCTTCCTGCCGAGCGTGCCCAGCCTGATGGCCCTGGCCAACCAGCTCGAACTGCAGCGCGACCACGCGCTCGACCGACCCACCGACGCCGACGACGGCCTGTTCGCCCCCGAAGAAGACATGATGGCCGCGGCCAACCGCGACGAGAAGGCGTCGAGCCTCCTCGAGCAGCAACCGTTCGAGGCCCTGGACTCGCAGGCCTCGTTCGACCGGGTGCTCTACGACGGCGGCGAGTTCGGCACCGGAGGCGAGATCGGCAGCCTCGAAGAACTCGACTTCATCGGCATCCCCGGTCTGCTCGAGCCCGACCAGGTCCGCGACCTGCTGCGGCAGCGGCAGGCCACCCAGGGACGACGGGCTCCGAAGACCGGGTTGCCCACGACCGCTCCGGTCGACGAGGCCCGACCCCTCTACCAGACCATCAAAGAGCAGCGGCAAGAGCTCAGCCGGCTCGTGTCGATCTGGTCGCGGCACTCGAACGAACCGCACGGGCTGATCCACGCAGACCTCAGGCGCATCAGCGGGGGCCCGTCCGTCGCTCAGGCCAGCACCGAACAGATCCAGAAGCGAATCGACGTGTTGCGCGGCCGCCTCGGCCAGCGCGCCTGACCCGGGTACGATCGACCGATGCTCGACGAGAACGTCCCCGACCGGTGGACCGTGCGCGCCGACCCCGAGGGGGCACCCGAGGCGGTCGTCGAGCGCTTCGGCGGCGGCTACCGACTGAGCCGGTGGAGCCCGACCGACGCCGAGCCGGCCCGCCTGGGCGTCTACACGTCCCCCGAGCTCGCCGAGACCGCCTGGTGGAGACTCGTCGACCGCGAGCGGGGTCAGGGCAGGCGGACGATGTCGACCAGGCGGACGGGCCTCGAGGACGCCTGAGGGAGGCCGTTCGGGGCCTGGCGCACCCTGGTGCCCCCGCTCGGGACGAGCGCCGAGACACCCTCGTCGCCGCACAGCAGCACCGGTCGGACCTCGAAGGGCCGTCCTCGCCCGAGCGCCCGGAGGCCGTCACCCCACCGGCGGTCCGAGGGACGGGGCGACGCGGCGCCGACCCTCTCGAGGACGAACGCCACGGTCGTGGCGCCGAACTCGGTGGCGACGGCGGCCAGGGCATCGCCGTAGTGGTCGAGGGCGGCGGTGTCGGGCACCTCGGGGATGCCCTCGAGGGGCACCATGAGGGGGAGGGGGACGTCGTCGTCGTCGAAGAACAACGTCCAGAGCTGGCGACGCACCGCCGACGGGACGATGGCCTCGACGTGGCGGACGAGGTCGTCGACGTCCTGGACGGGGGCGTGCGGATCGGGGACGCATCCGGGATCGGACGTGGCGAAGGCTGCGACCGGGTCGGCGGGAGGGCGGTCGAGGGTGGTGTCGAGGACCGAGGTGAGTGTCATGGGTCGAGCATCTCGGGCCGCCACCGCTCCCGGACGGTTCTCCCCAGCCGCATCGATCGACGAGGATCGACGCGGGGCTGGGGAGGACCGATCAGCCCTGGAGTCGCACGGAGTCGCCGACGGCGACCGTCTCGCCGCCCTGGCCCGGCGCCCCGGACAGTGCCCGGAGCGCCCTGCGGAGCACCGTGCTGGACGTGCTCATGGTGTACGGGAAGTAGACGACCTCGACCCCGACCGCCCCGAACTCTCGCTCGAGCCGGAGGCCCTTCTCGGTGCCCCGCCAGTCGTCGCCCTTGAAGAAGACGTCGAAGCGGAGCTCGCGCCAGACGTCCATCTTGTCGGGCACGGTCTCGGCGTGGACGCCGTCCACGACGTCGATGTGGCGGACGATCTCGAGCCGTTCGGCGAGCGGGACGACGGGGGAGATGCCCTTGGTCACCTGCAACATCTCGTCGGACACGACGCCGGCGATGAGGTGGTCGCACTGCGCGGACGCGTGCCGCAGCAGGTTCAGGTGGCCGATGTGGAACAGGTCGAAGGCGCCGGCCGCGTAGCCGACCCGGCCCGCGCCTCCTCGTCCGCTCCCGCCGTCGACGGGGTCGAGGGCGAGGCCGGTGGCGGGGGTGGGGATGACGTCCACGGGTGTGGTCCTCTCATCGGGATGGTGCTCGGAGGTGCTCACGACAGGGCACCGGGCCGGCGTCGGAGGCGGGGGAGGTCCTGCAGCGGGCGGGCGGCGCCCGCGTGGTCCACGAGGTCGGCGATGCTGAACGAGGGCGCGGGTTCCTCGACGGGGTGACGGACGTCGTCGTCGAGCCAGGTGGCACGCACCAGGACCCGGCGCCACGGGGGCACCCCGGTCAGCACGACGCCCACGGGTTGCACGTCCAGGCTGACGAGCTCGGCGCTCAGGCTCCGGAGGGACTCGACAGTCGTGACCCCGGACCGGACGACCAGCAGCACGCCGTCCACCTCGTCGGTCACGCTGCGCAGCGCGAGCGGATGCGAGTCGCTGGAGGCCTGGACGACGGAGACGTCGTAGTCCTCGCGCAGGGCGGCGAAGAAGGCGTGGGTTCCCGAACGGACCAGGTGACGGGACGACGCGACGACCCCGTCGGACACCGGCACGCGGTCGTAGCCGTGCCGATCGGCCTCGACCTCCTCGGGCACGGCGCCCACGGGCACCGTCGAGGGACGGGACAGCGTGCGGGTGTCGAAGTCGGACTGGACCAGGGCGCACGTGGCGCCGAGCTCGACGACGGCGCGCGCGAGGCCGCCGTCGACGCCGACCGCCTCGCGGACCGAGTCCGTCCGGGCCAGCAGGAGCGTGGCGGGCAGCGAGCCACCCCGGAGGGCCCTCGTGTTCTGCACGACCTCGCGCAGGGCCGTGCGGGTCCGGGCGGACGAGGCTCCGGTCACCGGGTCGTCGCCCTGCCGGAGGGCCCCCGGGAGCTGTCCCACGACCGGCAGCCCCGTGATGCGGCGCACGTCGTCGACCGTGTCGACCGTGGGCCGGGCACGGGCCAGGACGAGCGCGCCGGCGAGACCGACCGCCAGGCCGGCGAGGAGACCCGAGAGGACCGTCAGCGCGAGGCCCGGCTCGTCGGGCGTCGTCGGGACGGCCGCGGGGGAGGTGAGGTCGAGCGCGACGGTCTGACCGTCCGACCCGGCGTCCGATTCGGCGCGATCCACGACCGCCGAGAGGCTCTCGGCGACGTCGTCGGCGAGCGAGGCGGCCCCGTCGGGCGTTCCGGCCGTCGTCTGCACGCGGAGGACCGCGGTGCCGTCCGGGTTGACCACCGAGACCCGCTCGGCGAGCTCGTCGACGGGCAGGCCGAGGTCGGCCGCGACCGGTCCGAGGACTTCCGGGCTCGTGCCGAGCTCGGCGTAGGACGCCACGCGCTGCTGGGCGAACTGACCGCGGGCCGCGAGGCCCGAGCCCGGGGACTCGACCCGGACGAGGAGCGTCGCCTCGGCGCGCCAGTCGGCCGGAGCGAGCTGCGATGCGCCGACGCCCGCGGCCACCCCGAGGAGCGCCGCCACGCCGATGAGCGCGGCATGGCGCGAGACGGCGCGACCGAGACCCCCCGCGACGGCACGACGGACCGGGGCGACCTCGTGCCTCACGACCTCGAACCGATCGACGGGGGAGTCAGGGACTTCAGCTCGCGGAACCACTTCGGCAGGGCGAGGACGAGGTAGCCGGCGTTCGCGACGAGGAGCGCCAGGTAGACGACGGTGAACGCCGGCGGCCAGGCCAACAAGACGAACGCGAGGCACATCAGGCCGTAGTCCGTCGGGACGACCGCCAGCGAGTAGAGCAGTCCCGTGCGACGTCCGACGGGCGCGGCGACGCCGGTCCGGGCCGCCTCCGCCCGGCGGAGCTGGTCGGTCAGGACGATGGCGAAGAACGCCACCGTCGCCACGACCTGGTAGACGAGCGGCGCGGCCAGCAGGGCTTCGCGACCCTCCGGTTCACGGAGCCACGACGCGAAGACCGCCAGGTGCAGCACCGCGATCTTGGTCGCGTCGATGACGTGGTCGAGCCACTCGCCCGCGGGGCTGCCGCCGCCCCGGAGGCGCGCGACCTGTCCGTCGGCCGAGTCGAGGGCGTAACCCACGACGAGCAGCAGGACGACGGCCAGGGCCGTCCCGATGCCGGACGGCGCGAAGGCGAGGACCGCGATGCCGGCGAAGGTGCACGCGGCGCTGAGCGCCGTGACCTGGTTCGGCGTGGCACCCACGGTGTAGGCCACCGCGGCGGCCCATCGACCGAGTCGGCGGTTGACGAAGCGCGAATAGGCGGGCGCACCCGTGGACGGCTTCTGGGCCGACGCGAGCGCGGCGAGGGCGGGACGCACGGCGCGGGGCACGGCGGGCCGGGCCGAGGTCGCCTCGGCGGTCGCGGGGGCGTCGGTCACGAGGCCACCGCCAGGGAGTCGACGTCGGCCGTGTGCAGCTCGCGGGTGACGACCGCGCCGATGCGGCGACGCATGCGTTCCGGTGTGAACCGCTGGAGGTAGGCCTCGCGGGCGTGGCGCCCGGCGACGGCCAGGGTGGAGACGTCCATCGACGCCAGGATCTCGGTCAGGCCGTCGACGTCGCGACGGTCGAAGAGCCAGCCCGTGTGACCCTCGTCGACGACTTCTTCCGGGCCGCCGGAGCGGCTGGCGATGACGGGACGCCCCTGGCTGAACGCCTCGAGCGTGACGAGTCCGAAGCCCTCGAGGGTATCGGTCGGCAGGATGACCGCGTCGGCGTCGCGGAGGTAGGGCGACGCGTCGTCGACCTCTCCCACGACGGTGACGGTCTCGGGTCGCGAGACGATCGCCGCGACCAGACCGGGCACGTCGACGGAGGAGCCGACGGCCGGCGGGCCGCCCAGGATGACGAGCTGCCCGGGGCAGCCTGCCGCGTTCCAGGCCGTCAGGAGCGTCGCGTGGCCCTTGTGGCCGTTCCAGCGACTCGCGACCACGTACTGGGGCGCGCGACCCTCGGCACGGTCGGTGACGGCGATCGAGCGGTCCGACACGCCGTTGTGGACCACGACGGCGCGCGAGTCCTCCGAGAGGCCGGACGAGTCGAGCACCGACCGCGACACGGCGACCAACGAGGTGCAGGCGCGGGCCAGGGGACGGAGGCCTCGACGGTCCCCGTCGCTCCAGGGCTCCTGCAGGTGCCCCACGACGCGGCGGACGCCCATGGCCCGGGCGACGGGCGCGACGATCAGGCAGGCGCTCGTGGCGCAGTAGACGAGGTCGAAGTGGCGCCCGGACAGTCTCAGCGCCGTGCGCGCCGCGTCGCGGGCCAGGCGGACGAGTCCGAGCGGTCCGAGCCGGGTCCGGCGCAGGATCGGGAGGGGCGTGCGCTCGACGCGCGCCCCGAGCTCGCGCAGCCTCGGCCCCAGGGGCCCGACGGACACGTCGGAGGGCAGCCAGACCGTCACGTCGAGGTCGTCGCGGGCGGCGAGCTCACCGACCACCTCGAGGACGATCCGGTCCGAGCCGTACATCTCGTCGGACGAGTGCACCAGCAGCACCCGGCTGCGCCGCGATCCCCTCCGGCGGCGGGGGAGTTCGGGCAGGTCGACGCCCGTCCGGGCGTCCTCCCGCAGGATCGGTGCGGCGGTCGTCGCCGGTGCGGACTCGCGGTCCCGGTAGTGCCTGATGTCGACGGACATGCTCTCTCCCCTGTCGTCGTGAGCGTGGTCCGGGCCCGTGAACGGCCCGCGGTGGTCTCGGATGCTGCTGGTGGGGGTCAATACGCTCCCCGGTGCTCGAAGAGGACCCGGACGGTGCGCCACATGATGACGAAGTCGACCGTCAGCGACCAGTTCTCGACGTAGTAGAGGTCGAGGCGGACGCTCTCCTCCCAGCTGAGGTCGCTGCGTCCGTTCACCTGCCACATGCCCGTGAGTCCGGGCTTGATGTACAGGCGTCGGTGGACGTGGTCCTCGTACCCCTCGACCTCGCGAGGGAGGGGCGGCCGGGGCCCGACGACGCTCATGTCGCCTCGGACGATGTTCCACAGTTGGGGCAGCTCGTCGAGCGACCACCGACGGAGGACGGCACCCACGCGGGTGACCCGCGGGTCGGACTTCATCTTGAAGAGCAGGCCGGCTCCCTCGTCCGCCTGCGCGAGGCCGGCGAGCCGACTCTCGGCGTCGACGACCATGGAGCGGAACTTCAGCATCTCGAAGGTGCGCCCGTCACGGCCGACCCTGCGCTGACGGAACAGCACCGGGCCGGGACCGTCGAGCCGCACCGCGAGGGCGACGACGGCGAACACCGGCGCGAGGACGACGAGCGCGGCGGACGCCAGTGCGAGGTCGGACAGACGCTTGAGGGCGTGTCGCGGGCCGTCGAACTGCGGCAGCTCGACGTGCATGAGGGGGAGACCCTCGACCGGGCGGTAGTGGATGCGGGGCCCGGCGACGTTCGTCAGTCGCGAGGCGATGACGAGCTCCGTCGCTCGTCCTTCGAGCGACCATCCGAGGTCGCGCAGGTACTCCCGGCCACGACCCGGTTCGCCGGCGACGATCACGCTCTCGGCGCCCAGGCGCCAGACCGCACGCGGGACGCCGTCGAGGTCCGCCACCACGGGGACGGTGCGGCCTCCGACCACGATGCCCCTCGGGTCGGCGTCCGGGACGGCCGCCCCGACGACGTCGTACACGGCACCGCTCGTCTTGTCGATGCGACGGACGACGTCGGCGATGTCGTCGCGCGATCCCACGATGACGGCTCTCGACAGGTAGTGGCCCTTGGCCCGCTGGCGTTCGAGCCAGCGCCGCATGGTCCACCGGCCGACGACCAGGCCGGCACCGCCGACGGGCAGCGCCACCAGGAAGTAGCCCTCGCCGCCGATGTGGCCGACCGAGGCGAACCCGATCGCCACGACGGCGAAGGCCCAGACGCTCGCCGTGAGGAGGCGCTTGTACTCGACGACGCCGCTGCCGACGACCGCGAGGTCGCGGGTGCGGTGCAGCGTGAGGCAGAAGGTCCAGACCAGCCCGACGACGACGGGGAGCACGGGAGAACCCACCGACTCGATCAGGGTGGACGCGTCCGAGCCCCGACCGGCGGCGATGGCCCTCGCGGCGTCCACCACGACGGCACCGACGATGCTCAGGGTCAGGACGGCCGTGTCGACGAGGCGGAGCCGGCGCCGGTAGCGGCGAGCCCAGGCGGCGCCGGACTCGGCGTCGTGCGTCGCGGCGGGCGCCGCGAGGGGGCCGTCCGACTCGGTCAGGTCGAACGGGGGATCGATCCGTCGGGGTGACGACGGTCCGACCAGGAGTGAGCGGAGTTCGCTCTGCGTGCTGGACATCGGGTCTCGGGTTCGGGTAGGCGACGGCACGCCCACGTCGGTGGTGACGACGGGGGCGGTGGCGGGCGGTCGATCGAGGTTCGGGTTCGATCGACCGCCCAGGCGTCGCGCCGGAGCACGGACGTCACGATGGTGCGCGACGTCGGCCGGGCGGCGACGGGCGCGCCGGGCAGCGGGTCTGCTCGACGCACGATTCGGGTCGGTGCGGTGACGGGAGCAGATGCTCCCGGTGGAGAGGGTCGGGTTTCTCGGTTCCTGGCGATTTCGGGTCGACCAGGAGGATGCTGTGACTCTAGTTCGGGGGGCACCCGCCACAGGAGTCTAACAAGACCCCCCGTTCGGGGGCGATCGTGTCCCCCCTGTTGCCGACACCCGAACGGGTGACCCTCGGACCCCGCGATGTCACCCGTGCGGGGATGACAAGAAGCCGTGAAAAGCGCGGCCATGGCGCGTCCCGTTCCAGGCGGGCGGTGGCGCGCGGCGCGTGACACGCAAAAGACCTGTTCAGGCCGGTGACACCACGTCCGGACCGACGGTCGACACGCCGCCGTCCGCGCCGTTCACCACCCCGACAGGTGTCGTTCATCTCCCGTCACCCCCGGTGTGTGGGGCGCAGGTGGGGTACAGACGGACAGCGCCCCCCGGCCCTTCGGCCGGGGGGCGCATCACCCGTCACAATCACCCTCGTCCGCGTGTCACGGACGGGTGACGAATCCCTGCTCGACCATCCAGTCGAAGGCCACGTCGGCGGGCTCTTCACCCTCGACGTCGACCGCCAGGTTGAGTCGTCGCATCTCGGTGTCCGTGAGGGCCGGCGAGATCTCGTCGTACACCTCGGCCAGCTGCGGGTACTCCTGGAGGGTGGCCGTCGAGAGGACGGGTGCCGCGTTGTAGGCGGGGAAGAAGCCCTGGTCGTCCTCCAGCACGTCGAGGTCGAGCGAGTCGATCCGGCCGTCCGTGGTGAAGACCTCGCCGAAGTTGCAGCTGCCCCGGTCGGTCGCGGTGTAGACCGTGCCCGTGTCCAGGATGCTCACGTTGCTCGTCGGCACGCCGTCGGCGGCGCCGAGTTCGAGCCCGTACGCCGCGAGCATGGGCGCGAACCCGTCGGCCCTCGAGTTGAACTCGGCCTCGACGCAGAAGGTGCGCTGCTCGACGGGCAGGTCGGCGATCTGGGAGAGCGACGTGATGTCGCCGAGCTCGGGAACGGCCTCGGCCCGGACCGCCATGGCGTAGGTGTTGTTGAGGGGCGCCGGCTCGAGCCAGGTCAGGCCGTTGTCGGCGTCCGCGTCGCGGACGGCCTCGTACTGCTCCTGCTGGTCGGGGATGCCCTCCGCCTCGGCGAGATAGGTCAGCCAGGCGGTGCCGGTGTACTCGTAGGTCATGTCGGCCGTCCCGTCGAGCATCAGCTGTCGCACCGCCACCGACCCGGGCACGTTCGTCATGTCGGTCACCTCGAAGCCCGCGGCCTGCGCGGCGAGCACGGCGATCTTCCCGAGGATCAACTGCTCGGTGAAGTTCTTCGCCGTCACGGTGATCGCCGCGTCGTCGGGCAACCCCTCGACGGCTCGGATCGAGCCGGGCGCCACAGCGGGCACGAACGCCGTCGCCGGTTGCAGGCCGCACCCGGTCAGGGCGAGCGTCGCGGCGCCGATCACGGCGAGGGACGAGGAGGCGCGACGCAGTCGTCGGGGGAGGCGGGAGACGGTCATGCGCGGAGTCCCTTCGGACGGGCGACGTACTCGACCACACGGCCCAGCCAGTCGATCAAGAGGGCGAGCAGGGCGATGAGCAGGGCCCCGGAGACGAGGACCCGCGGCAGGAACAGGTTGACCCCGGTGGTGATCAGCAGCCCCAGGCCGCCGGCACCGATGAACGTGGCGAGGGCCGCCGACCCCACGAGCAGCACGAGGGCCGTGCGGATGCCGGAGAGCATCACGGGGACGGCCAGCGGCAGCTCGACCTTGAGCAGGACGGACGACGCGCTCATCCCCATGCCCCGACCGGCCTCGACGAGGCGGGCGTCGACGCTCTGCAGTCCGATCATGGTGTTGCGCAGCACCGGAAGTGCCGCGTACAGCACGAGGGCGACCACCGCAGCCCAGAAGGTGAAGCCGAGCCAGAACGCGAGCAGCACGATGAGTCCGATGGCCGGCGCGGCCTGGCCGAAGTTCGCGAGGACCAGGACGGGACCGCTGATGCGCACGAACGGCCGCCGGGTGAGCAGCACGCCGAGGGGGATGGCGAGGACGAGGACGATCGCCGCGGAGACGAAGGTCAACGCCAGGTGCTCGCCCGTGTAGGCCAGCAGGTCGGAGGGGTTGAGGGTGGTCCGTTCGGCCGTCGTCAGGTCGGCCGTGGTCAACCACGCGACGAATGCCGCGAACACGGCGAACACGGCCACGGGTTGCACGAGCAGTCCGAGCCACGCCGGGCGGGGCCCCCGCCGGCCGGACGAGCGTCCGTCGACCGAGGCCAGGGCGACCGAGGCGGTCACGCCGCGTCCTTCTCGTCGACGGGGGCTCCCGGCACGACGTCGAAGGAGCCCGTGTTGGTGCCCACCGGAGCGTCGTGGTGGGCCTCGGCGGCCGACGCGCGCGCCCGCGTGATGGCCTCCATGACGACCTCGACCGTGATGACGCCGATGAAGGCGTCGCGTCGACCGGTGACGAGGGCCGCACCCGCACTCGAGACGAGCATCGTGTCCAGGGCGTCGTTGAGGGTGGCGCCGCTGCCGATGACCGGCAGGTCGGCGTCGGGTGACGAGCCCAGCACGTCGAGACGGCCGAGCTGGCGGCGCGAGGGCCACGAGACGGGGCGTTCCCGGTCGTCCACGACGACCGCGTGGCCGTGACCGGCCGCCTCGACCCGGGCGAGGACGTCGGCGGCCGAGTCGCCCGCTCGGGCGACGACGGCCTCGGCGAGGTCGACGTCACGGACGCGCGTCAGCGTCAGCTGCTTGAGGCCGGCCCCCGACCCGATGAAGTTCTCGACGAACTCGTTCGCCGGCTCGGCGAGGATGCGCTCCGGGGTGTCGTACTGCACGATGTGCGCGCCCTCGGAGAAGATGACGATCCAGTCGCCGAGCTTCACGGCCTCGTCGAAGTCGTGGGTGACGATGACGATGGTCTTCTGCAGCTCGTGCTGGATGTTGATCAGCTCGTCCTGCAGGCGCTGGCGGGTGATGGGGTCGACGGCACCGAAGGGCTCGTCCATCAGCAACACGGGCGGGTCCGCCGCCAGTGCCCGCGCGACGCCGACGCGCTGCTGCTGACCACCCGAGAGCTCACGCGGGTAACGGTCGCGGTACGTGGCCGGATCGAGCGACACGAGTTCGAGCAGCTCGTCGACGCGGGCGGCGATGCGCTCCTTCGACCAACCGAGCATCTTCGGGACGATGGCGATGTTCGCCCCGACGGTCATGTGCGGGAACAACCCGCCGGCCTGGATCACGTAGCCGATGCGGCGGCGCAACTCGTCGCCGTCGATCGAGGTGACGTCGTCGCCGTCCAGGACGATCCGCCCCTCGGTGGGCTCGATCAGCCGGTTGATCATCTTGAGGGTCGTGGTCTTGCCGCACCCCGACGGTCCGACGAGCATGACGATCTTGCCGGCCGGGATCTCGAGCGTGATGCCGTCGACGGCCGGCTCGGCCTGGCCGGGGTACCGCTTGGTGACCTGGTCGAGGGTGATGCTGCGGCCCGAGACCTCGTCCGAGGGGGACGAGGAGGCGCGGGTGGGGTCAGTTCTGGACACGGATGCCTCTCGAGATGGTCAGGCGGCCGAGGCCGACGAGGAGGAGGTCGAGGACGAGGGCGAGGAGGACCACGCCCACCACGCCCGTGACCACGGAGGCGAGCGCGTTCGCGCCGCCCAGTCGGGACAGGCCCGAGAAGATGAAGCCGCCGAGGCCCGGGCCGAGCGCGTACGCCGCGACCGCGGCGATGCCCATCACCATCTGCGCGCTGACGCGCACGCCGGTGAGGATGATCGGCCAGGCGAGGGGCATCTGGACGGTCGCCAGGGTCCGGAAGCGCCCCATGCCGATGCCGCGAGCCGACTCGACGAGCGAACCGTCGACCTCGTGGAGGCCGACGACGGCGTTCCGCAGGATCGGCAGTGCGGCGAAGAACGTGACGACGATGACCGACGGCGCGACGCCGAACCCCGCGAAGGGGATGAGCAGGCCGACCAGCGCGAACGACGGAAGGGTCAGCCCCACGGCCGACACCCCGTTGGCCAGCGCGTAGAGCGTCGGGTTGCGGTGCACCAGGGCGGCGAGGCCGACCGAGACGACGACCGCCAGGACGAGGCACTGCACCACGAGCGAGAAGTGTTGCCATGAGGCGAACCAGATCTGGCTCCACCGGTCCACCACGAAATCCCACGCCAAGCAGACCATCTCCTCTGAGCAACGACCATCAGTCCGAATCGTCGCTTCCCCGAGAGGCGACCGGCGTCCACACTAACCACGCCCCCCACGCCGCGTCATGTCGCCGACCACCCGTCCGGGAGCCCGGGAGTCGCCTGCCGTTATGAAATCCGGCAGATGAAAGCCCCGATGGGAACGGCGTGTCGACTTTCGCCGACACGCCGTTGTAACGATCCTCAGATCCTCGCCCCGCAGGGCCTCCGTCAGCCGACGCGGGCTCCGGTCGAGACCTTGTACCGCGCCCCGTGGTGCTCGTCCGGCAACCGGTCTCCGCGCCCGAACAGCTTCTGCCGCAGCGTGCCCGGTTCGTACTCGGTGGGATAGACGCCCCGCGCCTGGAGCACGGGGATCACGTGCTCGACGACGTCCTCGAACGTGCCCGGAGTGATGGCGTAGGCGAGGTTGAACCCGTCGACGTCGGTCTCGTCGACCCACTCCTGGAGCTGGTCGGCGATCTCCTCGCCGGACCCGACGATGCGGGGCCCGAGACCGCCGATCCCGGCCGCCTCGGCGATGTCGCGGATCGTCCACTCCGCGCCCGTGTCACCCGCCTGCGCCTGGAAGTTCGCGAGGGCCGACTGGATGGCGTTGCTCTCGACGTCACCCACCGGGTCGTCGAGCGAGTAGGTCGAGAGGTCGACGCCCATCCAGCCCGACATGAGCGTCAGGGCGCCCTCGTGCGAGGCGTAGCGCCGGTACTCGTCGTGCTTGGCCCGGGCGGCCTGGGGGGTGGCGTCGGTGATGATCGTCAGCAACGTGTAGATGCGCGCCGAGTAGCGGCCGCGGCCCGCGGCCTCGAGCGCGTCCCGGATCTTGCCGACCGTCGCGGCCAGGCGTTCCTTGGTCGGGGCCGCGACGAAGATCGACTCGGCGTTGCCGGCGGCGAAGCGGATGCCCCGCGGCGAGGCACCCGCCTGGTAGATCACGGGGGTGCGCTGTGGGCTGGGCTCGGCGATGTGGATGCCGGGCACCTTGTAATAGGTGCCGTCGTGCCTGATCTCGTGCACCTTGGCCGGGTCGGTGAAGACGCCGGACTCACGGTTGCGGACGACCGCGTCGTCCTCCCACGACCCCTCCCACAGCTTGTACAGGACCTCGAGGTACTCGTCGGCCTGGTCGTACCGGGTGTCGTGGTCGAGCTGGTCGTCGGCCCCCATGTTGCGGGCGGCGCTCGGCAGGTAGCCGGTGACGACGTTCCAGCCGATCCGCCCCTCCGTCAGGTGGTCGAGAGTCGACATGCGCCGGGCGAACGGGTAGGGGTGCTCGTAGGCCGTGCCGGCGGTGATGCCGAAGCCCAGGTGCTCGGTCGCGGCGGCCATGGCCGAGACGAGCAGCACCGGGTCGCCGACCGGGGTCTGGGTGCCGTTGCGCAACGCCGCGTCGTGGTTGCCGCCGTAGACGTCGTACGTGCCGAGCACGTCGGCGATGAAGAGCCCGTCGAAGACGCCCTTCTCGAGGAGGCGCGCGAGGGAGGTCCAGTAGCTCAGCTTCGTGTAGTCGGCCGAGCGGTCGTCGGGGTGCCGCCAGAGACCGGGGGACTGGTGCCCCACGCAGTTCATGTCGAAGGCGTTGAACCGGATTCGTCGAGTCATGAGGCCATCATCACGACCCGGGCCCGTGCTGTCGTCCTCGCCGACACACGAGGTCACACTCCGCGCCCCGTAGCCTGTGTCGGTGCTCCCGTTCCGCAGCCACGTCACCGACGTCGACCGCCCCCGTCTCACCCGCGATGTCTACGTCCTCGGCGTGATCGCCTTCTTCGTCATGGTCGGCTTCGGGGTGGTCGTCCCGGTCCTGCCGGTCTACGCCCGCAGCTTCGGCGTCGACCACGCCCTGGTGGGTGCCGTCCTCTCGGCCTTCGCCCTCATGCGCCTCGTGGCGAGCCCGTTCGTGGGTCGACTCATCGACCTGATGGGCGAGCGGGTCGTGCTCTCGGTGGGCATCGGCATCGTGGCGCTGTCGAGCGGACTCGCCGGGCTCGCCCAGACCTACCCGCAGCTCCTCCTGCTCCGGGGGGCGGGCGGCATCGGCTCGGCCATGTTCAGCATCGCGGCGATGACGTTGCTGCTCGGCGCGACCGACCCGTCGCTCCGGGCCCGGGCCGTCGGCTTCTACCAGGGCGGGTTCCTCGTCGGCGGCATGGCGGGTCCTGCCCTCGGCGGGCTGCTCGCGACCATCTCGTTGACGGCGCCGTTCTTCTTCTACGCGGGCACGCTCGCCGTGGCCGGCCTGGTCGGCGTCGTGCTCCTGCGCCGGGCACCGCAGCACTCCTCGACGACCGTCACCGCGCCTCCGGTGCCCCTCGGGGTCGTGCTGCGCGACGTGCGGTTCCGGACCGCGTGCGTGGCCAACTTCGCACAGGGTTGGTCGTCGCTGGGGGTGCGCAGCGCCCTCGTCCCCGTCCTCGTGGTCGAGGTACTGCGCGGACCGACGGCCTGGACGGGGTTGCTCTTCGCCGCGTCGGCGGTGGCCCAGACCATCGCGCTGGCACCGGCTGCGCGCTTCGTCGACACCGTCGGCCGTCGACCGGCCGTCATCGGCGCGTTCGCGGTGGCGGCCGTGACCCTGTTCGCGGTGTCCCTCGCCCCGGACGTCTGGACCCTCGGCGCCCTGCTCTGCGTCTACGGCGTCGCGACGGCGTTCATGGGCACCGCGCCCGCGGCACTCGTCGGCGACGCCGCGGGCGCCCGCGGTGGTCGTCCCGTCGCGATCTTCTCGATGTGCTCGGACGTGGGGGCGATCGCCGGGCCGCTCGTCGCGGGCCTGCTCGTCGACACGGTCTCGTACCCCGCGGCGTTCGGCGTCGCGGCCGTCCTGCTGGCCGTGGCGGCCGGGGCGGCGATCCGCCTGCCCCGGACCGCCACCGGCACGACGACCCCGGCCTGATCAGCCGAGGTGCACGGGCACCTCGGTGGGCAGCAGGTCCTCCTTGCGGCCGCGGATGAGGAAGAACGAGATCGGCGCGGCGAGCAGCATGGCGATCGCGGCGGCGAGGAAGGCCACCGAGTAGCCGTCGACCAGCGGACCGAGCGGCCCGCCCACCGTCGACGTCGAGGACGCGACGGCCCCCGCGTACAGGTTCGTGAAGACGGCGAGACCGATCGATCCGCCGATCTGCATCATGGCGTTCGAGGTCGCGCTGGCGGCACCGGCGTCGTGCGGCGCGACCCGGCTGAGCGCCAGGTTCTGCATGGGCACGAAGATGCCGGCGAGGCCGACGCCCATGACGAGCAGGGCCGGCAGCACCTGGACGGCGTACGAGCCGTCGGCCGTGATCTGCGTGGCGAGCCAGAGCAGCCCGGCCCCCGCGACGAGCGGCCCGACGATCATCATCGGGCGGGGGCCGACGATCGGCAGCGCCTTCGTCAGCAGGGGAGCGCAGACCATGATGACCAGCGTCATCGGCAGGCTGGCGAGCCCCGCCTCGAGCGGGCCGAAGCCGAGCACGATCTGCAGGTGGAAGGTCAGGTAGAGCAGGGCGCCGATCATGACGCTCCCGACGATCAACTGCACCAGGAAGGCACCGCCACGGACGCGGTCGGCGAGCACGCGCATCGGCAGCAGCGGGTGGTCGCTCCGTCGCTCGACGACGACGAACAGGGCGAGCAGACCGGCCCCCAGGGCGATGAAGCCGATGACGACGGCCGAGCCCCAGCCGTCCTCGGCCCGGGTGAAGCCGTAGACGAGGCTGGCGAGGCCGGCCGCGACGACGATCGTGCCGACGACGTCGAGGCGGTTCCGCCCCTCGGCCCGGCTCTCGCTCACGACGAAGGCGGCGGCGACGATGGCGACCAGCACGATCGGCACGTTGACGAGCAGGCACCAGCGCCAGCTGACGAACTCGGTCAGCACGCCGCCGAGCACGAGCCCGACGGCCGCGCCGGCGCCCGAGATGGCGCCGAAGACGGCGAAGGCGGTGTTCCGGTCGCGACCCGACGCGAAGGTGGTGGTGAGCACGGCCAGGGCCGCGGGGGCGAGCAGGGCCGCGAACACGCCCTGCAGGCCACGGGCGAGGATCAGCTCGCCACCGGTCTGCACGAGCCCGCCGAACGCGGAGGCGGCACCGAAGCCGACCATCCCGACGATGAAGGTGCGCTTACGGCCCCAGAAGTCGGCGATCCGACCACCGAGCAGCAGCAGCGCGCCGAAGGCGAGCGCGTAGGCCGTCACGACCCACTGGCGGTTCTCGTCGCTGAGGCCGAGGTCGGCCTGGGCGTCGGGCAGGGCGATGTTGACGATGGTGCCGTCGAGGACGACGACGAGTTGCGCGAGGGCGACGATGACGAGCACCCACCAACGGCGCGACGAACGCGTCTCGGTGGGGGCGGGGGCGACGGTGGTCACTGCGGTACCTGTTTCTCTGGGGGACGACGAACTACCCTACCTACTAGTTGGTTGGTTCGTAAGTCGGCTACGGTGATCCGATGCGAACCGATGCCGCCGAGACCCGTCGAGCCATCCTCGAGGCCGCGACCGCCGAGTTCTCGCGACACGGGTTGGCCGGGGCGCGCGTCGACCGCATCGCAGCCGAGGCCGGCTGCAGCAAGGAGCGCCTCTACGCGAACTTCGGTGACAAGAGGTCGCTCTTCACGACCGTCCTGAACGGCACCTTCGAGACCATGGGCGAGGCCGCGTCCCGCCCGGCCGCGAGCGTCGAGGAGTTCGCCCTCGCCGTCTTCGACCACATGCAGGCCCACCCCGACCACAACCGGCTGCTCGCCTGGGCCCGGCTCGAGGGCGAGCACGACTGGGAGGCCTCGGTGCCCACCCTGCGCTCGGTCCAGGACGCCGCCCTGTCGCAGCTCGACCGCCTTCGCGGCGACCCCGCCGTGACGGTGTCCTGGAGCAGCGACGACATCTTCGCCCTCGTCATGTCGCTCGCCTGCGCCTGGCAGAACCTGCCCGGTCTCGGCGAGGCGCATCCGGGCGTGGTGCTCGACCCCGCCCTGCAACGCGAGATCGTGCGCGAGGCCGTGCGGCGCCTCACCACGGCCTGAGCCGGGCCCCGGGCCGTTCCACCGCACCGACGACGAAGGAGGCGCGCCCCGGTCACCCGGGACGCGCCTCCTTCTCGAGGTCGGTCGCTACTACTTCTTCGCGTCGACCTTCGGCGTCACCTTGAGGAATCCCGCGCGCGGGTCGCCGAGACCCACCAGCGGGGTCGTGTCGCGGCCGCCGACGAAGTTCGTCACCCAGCCCGACAGGATGCGGAACTTCCGGTTCAGCGTCGGCATCGCGTACAGGTGGTAGCCACGGTGGGCCATCCAGGCCGGCACGTTCTTCAGCTGGAGGCCGAACATGCTGGCCGCGCCCTTGCCGATGCCGTAGCTCGCCACGGTGCCGAGCGACTCGTGTCGGTACTCCTTGACGGGCTCTCCCGACAGGGTCGCGATGACGTTGTCGGCCACGGTGACCGCCTGGCGCACGGCGTTCTGTGCGTTCGGCGGGTAGTACGCCGGCTGCTTCTCGGCCAGCAGGTCGGGGACCTGCGCGCCGTCGCCGAGGGCCCAGACGCCGTCGAGCTTGTGGCCGTCCTCGGTCTGGACCTGCAGGGTCGCGCTGACGTTCACGTGTCCCTTCGGGCCGAGGGGGAGGCCCATGTCGCCGAGCACCGGGTTCGGCTTGACGCCGGCCGTCCAGACGATCGTGCCGGCGGGGATGGTCTCGCCGTCGCTCAGCACGACGTCGCCGTCGACGCACGAGGGCATCGTCGTCTTGAGGCGGATGTCGATGCCTCGACCGCGCAACTGGCCCAGGGTCCACTTCGAGAGCTCGGGACCGACCTCGGGGGCGACGCGGTCCAGGGCCTCGACGAGCACGAAGCGCAGTTCGTCGCGCGACAGGTTCGGGAACGTGTCGACGGCGGAGTTCGCGGCGTCGGACAGTTCGGCGAGGGCCTCGACGCCGGTGTAGCCGCCACCGACGAAGACGACGGTGAGGAGCTTGCGGCGGACGGCCGGGTCCTTGACGCTCGCCGCCTCGGCGATGTTGCCGAGGATGCGGTCGCGGACGTACTGAGCCTCTTCGACGCTCTTGAAGCCCACGCCGTTCTCGGCCAGGCCCGGGGTCGGGAAGGTCCGGGTGACCGCGCCGAGGGCGACGACCAACTGGTCGTAGGCGATGTCGCTGGACTCGCCGTCCGCACTCGTGACGGTGACCTTCTTGGCCTCGCTGTCGAGCCCGGTGACCGACGCCTCGACGACCTTCGTGCGCTTGAGCGTCTTGCGCAGCGGCACGGTGACGTCGCGCGCGGCGATGTGGCCACCGGCGACCTCGGGCAAGAACGGCTGGTAGGTGAAGTACGGGGCCTGGTCGACGAGGGTGATGCTCGCCGCCTGGGGTGGGTGTCGCTTCTGCAGTTCGAGTGCAGTGGTGAGCCCGGCGGAACCGCCGCCGAGAATTACGATTCGCTTGGTCATGTATGTGTTCCTCCCTCAGACGACCGTACCCCCGGGGCCGCCTGCCGGAACGCCACACGCCGAACGGCCCGGCACCCCTCGGGGGCCGGGCCGGGCACGGCCACGCGTCGGCCGGTGGGGTCAGCGACCGCCGTCGAGGTCGCTCTGCGTGAACGACCCGTCCGGTTCGCCGTCGTGGGGACCGCCGTCGGCGGCCGGCTCGTCCGGGACCTGCGCGTCGACGTACGACCCGTCGCCCTCGCTCGTGCCGGCCTCTTCGGTGTAGGTGCCGTCGGCCTCGCTCGTGTCGGCCTCTTCGGTGTAGGTGCCGTCGGCCTCACCGTCGTGCGGCCCGCGCGTGCGGGTGCCGCCGTCGAGGTCGTCGTCGACGTACGAGCCGTCCTCGCCCGAGGTGGGTCCGCCGGTGCTCGGCCGGTCGTGCTCGTGGTGGTTGGCGTCGCTGCCCATGGGTGATGCCCTTCGTCGAGGTCGGTCGGCGTCGTCGCCGCCCGTGCGGCTCACCCTAGACCGACGTGGTGCCGGTCGACCGGGCGGGACCGTGCCGTCAGAACCCCTCGTTCTCGCGGGTCACGTAGGGCGACTCCAGCGCGTCGAGCTCGTCGTCGGTGAGCCACAGGTCGACCGAGGCCACGGCGTCGTCGAGGTGCTGCATCTTCGTGGCGCCGACGATGGGGGACGTGACCGCGTCCTGCTGCCGCACCCAGGCCAACGCGACCTGCGCGCGAGGAACGCCCCGCGCCTCCGCGACGTCGGCGACGGCCTGCGCCACGAGGCGGTCACCGTCCTCGCGCTGCTTGTAGAGCGTCTGACCGAAGCGGTCGGTCTCGGTCCGGGCCGTGGTGGCGTCCCAGTCCCGGGTCAGCTTCCCGCGGGCCAGGGGCGACCAGGGCAGCACGCCGACGCCCTGGTCCAGGCAGTAGGGGTGCATCTCGCGTTCTTCCTCGCGTTGGATCAGGCTGTACTGGTCCTGCATCGAGACGAAACGCGTCCAGCCCCCGAGGTCGGCCGCGTGCTGCATCGAGGCGAACTGCCAGGCCCACATGCTCGAGGCGCCGATGTAGCGGGCCTTGCCGGCCTTGACGACGTCGTGGAGCGCCTCCATCGTCTCCTCCACGGGCACCTCGGGGTCGAAGCGGTGGATCTGGTACAGGTCGACGTAGTCGGTGCCGAGCCGGCGCAGGCTGTCGTCGATCGCGCTCATGACGTGCCCCCGGCTGAGCCCGGCCCCGTTCGGGCCGGGACGCATGCGGCCGTGCACCTTGGTCGCCAGGACGACCTCCTCGCGGGTCGCGAAGTCCCGCAGGGCCCGCCCGACGATCTCCTCGCTGGTGCCGTCCGAGTAGACGTCGGCGGTGTCGAAGGTCGTGATGCCGAGCTCGAGCGCCCGCGAGATGAACGGGCGGCTCTCGTCCTCGGGCAGGCTCCACTCGTGCGTCCCGCGGTCGGGCACGCCGTAGCTCATGCACCCCAGGGTCACCGCCGAGACGGTCAGGCCGCTCGTGCCCAGTCGTGCGTACTCCATGTGTGGCACCTCTCGTCGTCGAGGCGGGGCACCGACGCCCGCGCCGACTGCGACCCTACGCGCGGGGCGGCGCGGTCCGGCCCGCGATCGACGCGTCCCCTCGGATCACCGAGGCGGCGTGTCGGAGCGCCCGCCGCGCCTCCGGGGTCCAGGGCGCGCCGACGAAGTCGTGGAAGGCACCGCGGTACAGCCGCAGCTCGACGCGTCCACCCGCCGCGGTCACGCCGGCGGCCAGCCGCTTCACGTCGGGCGTCAGCAGGTCGCGATCGCCGGCGTAGGCGAACACGGGCGGGAGACCCGAGAGGTCGCCGCGCACCGGGCTGACGAGGGGGTCGGCCGGATCACGGTCGCCGGCCCACCACCGACCCGCGGCGACGAGACCGTCGCGGGCGAGCATCGGGTCGAGCGGTGCGACCTCGTCGATCGCGGGGGAGTCGAGCAGGGCGTCCACCCACGGCGAGAAGAGCACGAGGGCGTCGGGTGCCGGTCGGCCGGCGTCGCGTCCCCTCATGGCCGCGACGAGGGCGAGCGCCCCGCCCGCCGAGTCGCCGGCCACGACGACGCGGGACGGGGAGGCGCGTCGCACGTCCTCGAGGACGGCGTCCAGCAGCGGCAGCGCGTCGTCCACGTCGTGGGCCGGGGCGAGCCCGTAGAGGGGCACCGTGACGACGGCCCCGGAGGCGCGGACGAGACCCGCGAGCAGGTTCCAGTGCGTGGCCAGGACGGGGTGCACGTAGGCACCGCCGTGCAGGTAGACCACGTGGACGCCGCTCGGGGCCCGACGCGGACGGAGCGTGACGACGCGCTCACCACCGACCCGCGCCTCCTCGACGGTCGCGACGCGGTGCACCGCTCGCGTGACCGGCGCGGCGGAGCCCTGACGGGCGACCGAGCGGACGAGCGAGTCCTCGGACTCGGTCGAGCGGGGGCGGAGGCGGAGCCGGAGGCGCAGAAGAGCACGCGTCGCGGCCATCGAGAGCGACATGACCCGACCCTACGGGCGCCGGGGACGACCAGGGGAGGCGGGGGCTACCGGACGGGAGGCGAGGGGGCTAGCTTGTCCCCCGAACGGGTCACCCGACCCCGACGTCGCCGGTGCCGTCATCTGGGAGCGCGCACCGACGGCACACCTCGCTGCACGAACACACCCGAAGGAACGACGATGTTCGACACACGCTTCATCAGCAGTGCCATCTCCCGGAGCGCCGAGACCCCGATCGATCGACGACGGCTGCTCGCCGCCGCCGGGGTCACGGGCCTCGGCACGGGGCTCGCCGCGGTCGCCGCGACGCTGCCCGCCCAGTCCGCGGCCGCCGTGTCGCCCTCCGACGAGGTGATCAGTGATGCGACGATCCTCAACTTCGCACTCAACCTCGAGTACCTCGAGGCGGAGTTCTACCTGCGGGCCGTCACCGGCTCGGGGCTGCCCGCCGACCAGATCACGGGCATCGACCCCCAGGGCGGCGTCGTCGGCGGCGCACCCGTGCCGTTCAAGACCACGATCGTCAAGCGCATCGCGCAGGAGATCGCGGCGGACGAGAAGGCGCACGTCTCCTTCTTGCGGTCGGCGCTCGGGGGCGCGAAGGTGTCGCGACCGGCGATCGACCTGCAGAGCAGCTTCACGGCGGCGGCCCTCGCGGCAGGTGTCATCACGCCGGGCCAGACCTTCGACCCGTTCGCCTCGGAGGAGAACTTCCTGCTCGGGGCGTTCATCTTCGAGGACGTCGGCGTGACCGCCTACAAGGGGGCCGCACCCCTGATCTACAACAAGACCTACCTCGGCGCGGCCGCCGGCATCCTCGCGGTCGAGGCGTACCACGCGGGCATCATCCGCACCACGCTGAACGCCAAGGGACTGCAGGTGCCCGCGACGAAGATCTCGGACGCCCGCGACTCCCTCGACGGGTCGACGGACGACGACCAGGGTCTGACCCTCGGTGGCGTCCAGAACCTCGTGCCGACCGACGCCAACGCCATCGTCTACGGACGGACCGCCGAGCGCGTGCTCAACGTCGTGTACCTGACGCCGAACCAGATCGACAAGGGCGGGTTCTTCCCGCAGGGCATCAACGGCTCGATCGTCGCCAGCGGCAACCCCGGCAGCGCGGTCTGACGACCGACGAAGGCCGGAGAACCAAGGAAGGCCCGCACACCGGGGTGTGCGGGCCTTCCGTCGCTTGCGAACAAGCATCTGTCTCAACACAGATCTGGTGAAACGCCTCTGGAGAGAGAGTGTTTCGAGTGTCCGAGGGGGGACTTGAACCCCCACGCCCTATACGGGCACTAGCACCTCAAGCTAGCGCGTCTGCCATTTCCGCCACCCGGACTGGATGGTGCCGACCGAAGCCGACACGAAAGATTAGCACGGCTCGGAGGGCCCTCGTGACCACGGCCACGTCCGTCGGCGTGAGCGGCGCGGCAGGTAGCGTGGGGCGCATGACGACGACCCCCACGAGCACCGGCCCGACCGAGCCCGAGCTCGACGAGACGGCCCGCATCGCCCGCGACCTCATCCGGTTCGACACGTCGAACTACGGCGGTGGGCGGTCGAACGGCGAGGCGGATGCCGCCGAGTACGTCGAGGCGGCCCTCCGCGACCTCGGCCTCGAGCCGCAGCTGTTCGAGTCCGAACCCGGCCGGGTCAGCGTGATCGCCCGGGTCGAGGGCGCCGAGCCGGCGAAGCCCGGACTGGTGGTGCACGGCCATCTCGACGTCGTGCCCGCCGACCCCGCGAACTGGTCGGTCGACCCGTTCGGCGGCGTCGTCCGCGACGGCATGCTCTGGGGGCGCGGCGCCGTCGACATGAAGAACATGGACGCCATGATGCTGACGGCCGTCGGCGACATCCTGCGGGCGGGCGAACGACCGGCCCGCGACCTCGTGCTGGGCTTCCTCGCCGACGAGGAGGCCGGGGGAGTCCTCGGCTCGCACTTCCTGGTGAAGGAACACCCCGGGTTGTTCGACGGCGCCACCGAGGCGATCAGCGAGGTCGGTGGCTACTCGACCTTCATCGACGGTCGACGCTCGTACCTGCTGCAGACGGGCGAGAAGGCCCTGATCTGGATCAAGCTCAGGGCTCGGGGCACCGCCGGCCACGGCTCGCAGATGATCGAGGCGAACGCCGTGACGCGCCTGGCCGAGGCGGTGGCAGTCCTCGGCCGCCAGCAGTGGCCGATCGTGCTGACGGACACGACGACCGCCCTGCTGGGCGAGGTGGCCCGCATCCTCGACGTCGACGTGCACGAGGTCGCACCCGACGAACTGGTCCTGCGCACCGGCACCGCCAAGGGCTTCATCCGCGGCTCGCTGCGCACGACGACCAACCCCACGATGCTGACGGCGGGCTACAAGCACAACGTCGTGCCCGACACGGCCGAGGCCCTGGTCGACATCCGGTGCATGCCGGGGCAGGAGGCGGCGGTGCTCGCCGAGGTCCGGGCCCTGATCGGCGACGACGTCGAGATCGAGACGATGCACACCGACATCGGGCTCGAGACGCCCTTCTCGGGGCCCCTGGTGGACGCCATCACCGCCACCCTCGACCGGCACGACCCGGGAGCACCCGTCCTGCCCTACCTGCTCTCGGGCGGCACCGACAACAAGGCCCTCAGCCTGCTCGGCATCGCCGGGTACGGCTTCGCCCCGCTCCGGCTCGACGAGGACATGGACTTCCCGGCCATGTTCCACGGCGTCGACGAACGGGTCCCGCTCGACGCACTATCCTTTGGCAGTCGCGTCCTGCGGGACTTGTTGTCGACGTACTAGCAACCCCCGCACCAGAAGGGTCACCCGCGTGGAGCATCTCCTCCAGGCACTCCTGCTCGGCCTCGTCCAGGGCCTCACGGAGTTCCTCCCCGTCTCGTCGAGCGCCCACCTGCGGCTCGTCGGCCTGTTCTTCAGCGATCCCGGGGCGGCGGCCGAGTTCGACCCGGGCGCCACCTTCACGGCGATCACGCAGCTCGGCACCGAGCTCGCGGTCGTCATCTACTTCCGGCGCGACATCACCCGCATCGTCTCGCGCTGGTTCGCGGGCGTGACCGGCAAGATCCCCCGCACCGACCCCGACGTCCGCATGGGCTGGCTCGTCATCATCGGCACCGTCCCGATCGTGCTCGTGGGGTACGTCGCCCAGGAGTACATCCGCACGGTGTTCCGCTCGCTCTGGATCGTGGCGATCGTCCTGATCGTGTTCGGCGTCCTTCTCGGACTGGCCGATCGTCTCGGCAAGAAGACCGAGCGCTTCGAGGACATGCGCTACGGCCACGGCATCGCCGTCGGCGTCGCCCAGGTGCTGGCGCTCTTCCCCGGCGTCTCGCGGTCGGGTGCCACGACGACCACGGCACTCGCACTCGGCTACACGCGTCCCGCCGCCGCCCGGTTCTCGTTCCTGCTCGCCGTGCCCGCCGTCTTCGGCAGCGGTCTCTACGAACTCGTCCAGAGCTTCAGCGACCCCGGGCCCTACTCGCTGGGCGAGACCCTGGCCGCCACGGTCGTCGCGTTCGTCGTCGGCTTCGTCGTCATCGCGTTCTTCATGAACTACATCTCGCGCCGCAGCTTCGCCCCGTTCGTGGCCTACCGCATCGTGCTCGGCGTCGTCCTGCTCGTCCTGCTCGGCACGGGCGTGGTGGCCGCATGAGGTCCTGGGCAGAACCCGACGTCCCGCGCCTCCCGGGCCTGGGAGACCTCCCGGCGCTCCACGACACGTCGACCGGCACGGTGCACCCGACCGAGGTCGACGGGTCGCGGGCCGGTCTCTACGTGTGCGGCATCACGCCGTACGACGCCACCCACCTGGGTCACGCGTCGACCTACCTGGCCTTCGACACCCTGCTGCGCGTCTGGCGCGACGCCGGGGTCGAGGTGGTCTACGCGCAGAACACGACCGACGTCGACGACCCGCTGCTCGAGCGGGCGACGGCCACCGGCGTCGACTGGCGGGAGCTCGCGGACGGCCAGACCGACCTCTTCCGCAGCGACATGCAGCACCTGGCCGTGGTGCCGCCGACGCACTACGTCGCGGTGACCGAGGTGGTGACCGACGTCGCCGACGCCGTGGCGCGCCTCCTCGACCGGGGTCTCGCGTACCCCGTGCCGACCGATGCCTCGAGCGCCGGCGACGACCTGTACTTCGACGTCCGGGCCGCCGAGCGCGACACCGACTGGCACCTGGGGCTCGAGAGTCGCTACGACGCCGAGACGATGGCCCGGTTCTTCGCCGAGCGCGGCGGCGACCCCGATCGCGCCGGCAAGCGCGACCCCCTCGACCCGCTGCTCTGGCGCGCGGCCCGCGACGACGAGCCGTCGTGGCCCACCACCGTGGGCGCCGGCCGACCCGGTTGGCACATCGAGTGCACCGTCATCGCCCAGCAGCACCTCGACGTGCCCGTCACCGTCAACGGCGGCGGGAGCGACCTGGTGTTCCCGCACCACGAGATGAGCACGGCGCACGGCACGGCCCTCACCGGCCGCCCCTACGCCGTCCACCACACGCACACCGGGATGGTCGGCTACCAGGGCGAGAAGATGAGCAAGTCGCTCGGCAACCTCGTGAAGGTCAGCGAGCTCGTCGCCGCGGGCCGCGACCCCCGCGCCGTCCGGCTCGCCCTCCTGGCGCACCACTACCGCTCCGACTGGGAGTGGTTCGACGCCGACCTCGTCGCCGCCGAACGTCGTCTCGAGCGCTGGCTCGCCTGGGCAGCCACGAGAGCAGGAGGCGCGGTGCCGGTCCCGGCCCCCACCCCCTTGGTCGTCGGCCTGCGCTCGTCGCTGGCGGACGACCTCGACACGCCCTCGGCCCTCGACGCCGTCGACGCCGTCGTGGCCCGGGGAACGGCCCCGTCCGAGGTCGACGTCGACGCCGTGCAGGCGCTGCTGGGCATCGACCTGCGCACCTGAACGCCGCCGACGGCGCCGAGGCGACCGGTCCGTCCCGGCACCCGGACGAAACGGGTCGTCCATCCCGTTCTCCATGCGCATGCATGAGTCTTCCTCAATCAGCACGCCCGTCTGCCCTACGATGGTCGGCGTGGAGACGTCGACGACCGCCCCGGCCCCGGCCGCGACGCCGGGCGACGCCCGCCGGCCGCTCACCCGACGCGACACCCGCGTCGACCTCTGGATCACCGCCCTCACCGCGGCGCTCGGCCTCGTCACGCTCTGGCTCAGCGCCGTCATCGTCGAGGACGCCGACGGGGCGGGTTCGCCCTCGACCCTCGAGAGCGTGCTGTGGCTCCTGGGCCTCTGCGCCCCGCTCGCCTTCCGACGGCAGCGTCCCGTGGCCGTCCTCGTCGTCGTGTCGGCCGTGTTCCTGGCCGCCCAGCTGCGGGGCTACCCCGACACCCTCACCCCGTCGATCGTCGAGTTCGTGGTCATCTTCACCGCGAACGCCTGGGCCGCCCGGCGCGCCCGTGCGCTCGTCGTCAGCGTCGTCGTGACCGCGGTCATGTTCGTCTGGCTCGGCGTGTGGCTGCACTCCGTCTACGTGTCCGACGCCGAGGCACCCGACCCCGTGACCCTCGCCACGATCGCCTACACGCTCGTGTCGAACGGCATCGTCCTCGTCACGGCCATCGCGTTCGGCCGGGCGGCCCGCGTGTCGGCCACCCGGCTCCACGCCCTCGAACGCACGGGGGTCGAGCTGCGCGCCGCCCACGAGGTCGCCGGCGATCGGGCCATCAACGAAGAACGCACCCGCCTCGCCCGTGAGCTGCACGACGTGGTCGCCCACCGCGTGGCCGTCATCGGCATCCAGGCGGGCGCCGCCCGGCGGACGCTCGACCGGCCCGACATCGCACGAGGCGCCCTCTCGGCCGTCGAGGGCACGGCGCGGACGACCATCGACGAGCTCGACCGCCTGCTGTCCGTCCTGCGCTCGCGGGACGGCGAGGCCGGGTCCGGCCCCTCGGGCCTCGGCGCCCTGCCCGAACTCATGGCCGACACGCGGGCCCTGGGCCTCGACGTCCGGTTCTCGGTGCACGGCGACGCCCGCGACGTCCCCGAGAGCATCGGGGTCACCCTGTACCGCATCACCCAGGAGGCCCTGACCAACACCCTCAAGCACGGCAACGCCTCCCTCGCCGAGGTGCACCTCCGCTACGGCGACCGGACGATCGAGGTCGAGGTCGTCGACGACGGTCGTCCCGGCCCCATGCCCTATCCCGGCGCGAGAATCCCGCAGGGATCGACGGCGACCGGCCCCGGACTGGGCCAGCGGGGCATGCGCGAGAGGGTCGACCTGCACGGGGGCGAGCTCCAGCTCGGCCGCCGCCCGCGCGGGGGCTACCGGGTGTGCGCGGTCCTGCCCGTGAACGCCTGCGCCGACGCCCGCCCCCTCGACCACGTCACCGCCGCCGAACCCTCCGAGAGACCATGACCGACACGACCGCCCCCGTCTCCGTCCTGCTCGTCGACGACCAGGACCTCGTCCGCACGGGTTTCCGCATCATCCTCGACACCGCACCCGACGTCCGCGTCGTCGGCGAGGCCTGCGACGGGCTCGAGGCCGTCGACCTCGTCCGGCGGCTCCGCCCCGACGTCGTCGTCATGGACATCGAGATGCCCGTCCTCGACGGACTCGAGGCCACGCGTCGCATCCTCGCGCAGTCACCCGGGGGCGGCCCGGCGGTCCTCGTCCTGACGACCTTCGGCCGGGACGACTACGTCTTCCGGGCCCTGCAGGCGGGGGCGAGCGGCTTCCTGCTCAAGACGGCGACGCCCGAGGACCTGATCGAGGCGATCGCCGTCGTCCACCGCGGAGACGCCCTGCTCTCGCCCCAACTCACCCGTGCCGTGGTCGAACGCGCCGTGGGCGACCCCGCGACGACGCGCGTCGTCGTCCCCAGCCCCGCACTGGCGACCCTCACCGAACGCGAACGCGAGGTGCTCGACCGGTTGGCCTCGGGGGCCTCCAACGCCGAGATCGCCCGCCGGCTGTTCCTGGGCGAGGCCACGGTCAAGACGCACGTCTCCAACGTGCTCGGCAAGCTCGGCCTCCGCGACCGGACGGCGGCCGTGGTGTTCGCCTACGAGAACGGCGTCGCGGTCCCGGGCGGGCCCGCCACCTGACCGGGGCCGTCGTATCGGGCCCCACCCCGCCCCTCCTGACGGGTCGTCGCCGGCGGACCGGTCAGGGGACCGGGGGGTACCGCGGGTCGTCCGGTCGTCCGTCCCCTCCCTTGCCGTCGCGCCGACGGAGGTACCGTTCGAACTCCTGCGCGATGGCCTCACCGCTCGCCTCGGGGCTGTCCACCGTGTCGCGGGCCTGCTCGAGCTGCTCGATGTAACCCGCCATGTCCTCGTCGTCGGCGGCGAGGGCGTCGATGCCGGACTCCCAGGCCGTCGATTCGGCGGCGAGCTCGCCGCGGGGGATCGTCACGCCCGAGAGCTCGTCGAGCTTCTCGATGAGCGCGAGCGTCGCCTTGGGCGACGGGGCGTTGTGGACGTAGTGGGGGACGGAGGCCCAGATCGACAGGGTCGGCACGCCCGCGGCCTCGACGGCGTCGGCGAGGACCGACAAGATGCCCACCGGCCCCTCGTAGGTGCTGCGCTCGAGGGTGTACTCGTCGCGGACGGCCTCGTTCTCGCTGCTGACGAAGACCGAGATGGGCCGCGTGTGGGGGACGTCGGCGAGCATGGCTCCGAGGAACACCACGCCCGTGACGTCGTGCACGTCGATCAGGTCGACGATCTCGGCGGCGAAGCCGCGCCAGCTCCGCGACGGTTCGGCACCGAGCAGCACGAGCACCTCGGTGGTGGGCGACGACGGGTCGCGGGGGAGGACCGTCGCGGCGTCGGCGGCCGCGTGCAGCTGGATGCGCGGCCACACGAGGGTTCGCACCCCGTCGTCGTCGAGCCCCACCTGCGGGCGGTTGAACTGGTAGTCGATGTACCGTTCGCCGTCGAGTTCGGCCACCGGTTCGAGCGAGAGGGTCTCGACCAGGCTGCGCGCGACGCCGCTGGCGGCCTCGCCGGCGTCGTTCCAGCCCTCGAAGGCGACCACCAGCAGGCGTCCCGCAGCGAAATCCGACGTGTTCGTCAACCTGAGTCCTCACCGTGCCGGAAGGGCGTCCGGCGCTTGACCCTCCACGATAGACCGTGACCGCCACCAGGAGGCGCGGGCCGGGAGGCCACGTCGACCAGGCCCGGTAGACTCGTCCGCCGTGACCGAAACCCTGCCCGCCGCCGTCCTGTGGGACATGGACGGAACCCTCGTCGACACCGAACCGTACTGGTTCCTCTGCCAGGTCGAACTGGTCGAGTCGTTCGGCGGCACCTGGAGCCGTGAGGACGGCGACGCCATGATCGGGAGCGGCCTGTGGCAGTCCGCCCGGGTCCTGCAGTCCCACGGGGTCGACCTGACCGAGGACGAGATCATCGACCGCCTGACCACCGCGGTCCTCGAGCGCGCCGCGGTCGAGATCCCGTGGCGTCCCGGGGCGAAGGAACTCCTCGCCGAGCTCCGCCGAGAAGGCGTCCCGACCGCCCTGGTCACCATGTCCATCCGCCGCATGGCCCAGTTCATGGTCGACGCCATCGAGTTCGAGGCCTTCGACGCGATCGTCGCCGGCGACGACGTCGAGCACGCCAAGCCGCACCCCGAGGCCTACCTCCGGGGCGCCGCCCTGCTGGGCGTCGACCCCGCCGACTGCATCGCCATCGAGGACAGCACGCCCGGCCTGGCCTCGGCCGTCGCCGCCGGCACCGTCGCGATCGGCGTCGAGCACCACGCACCGCTCGCCGACGACGGCCCCTACATCCGCCGCGACACCCTCGTCGGCACCACGGTCGACGACCTCCGCGCGTTGCACCGGGCCGGCCGTGCCGTCCGCGACCAGGCGACCTCCGACTCCTGACCCCGGTGCGCACGCCGCGCCTCCTGCACCCCTCGGGGTGCGACCCGACCGAAAGCAGCACCCTCGCATGACCGCGTTCCGCCGCCAGTCCGGCCCCTTCGTCGAAGGCGACAAGGTCCAGCTCACGGGCCCCAAGGGCAAGATGAACACCATCGTGCTGACCCCGGGCGCCGTGTTCCACACGCACCGCGGCATGATCGCGCACGACGACGTCGTCGGGTTGCCCGACGGGTCCGTCGTCCCCAGCACGACGGGCGACGAGTACCTCGCCCTCCGTCCGCTGCTGAGCGACTTCGTGATGTCCATGCCCCGGGGCGCGGCCATCGTCTACCCGAAGGACGCCGCCCAGATCGTGGCGTTCGCCGACATCTTCCCCGGCGCGACGGTCGTCGAGGCGGGCGTGGGTTCGGGTGCGCTGTCGCTCTGGCTGCTGCGGGCCGTCGGCCCCGAGGGTCGCCTGGCGTCCTTCGAGCGCCGACAGGAGTTCGCCGACGTCGCCGAGGGCAACGTCGCGAGCTTCTTCGGTGCCGAGCCCGAGAACTGGACGGTCACGGTCGGCGACCTGGCCGACGAGTTGCCCGCGGCGATGCCCGACGGGACGGTCGACCGGGTCGTGCTCGACATGCTCGCGCCGTGGGAGAACGTCGACGTCACGGCCGACGCCCTCAAGCCGGGCGGTCTGGTGATCTGCTACGTCGCCACCGCGACACAGCTCTCGCGCACGGCCGAGGCCCTGCGCGCCTCCGAGGCCTTCACCGAGCCCGACGCGTCCGAGACGCTCGTCCGCGGCTGGCACGTCGAGGGCCTCGCCGTCCGCCCCGACCACCGCATGATCGGGCACACCGGCTTCCTCCTCACCGCCCGCCGGCTGGCACCGGGAGCGGTGCTCCCGCAGCTCAAACGACGCCCCTCCAAGTCCGACTACAGCGATGCCGACGTCGAGGCCTGGACGCCCGGCGCACTCGGCGAGCGGTCGGCCAGCGACAAGAAGCTGCGCAAGACGGCACGCCAGGCCCGGACGGCGGCCGAGGCCGCGATCGCGGCGACCGAGGCCGTCGACGGCACCACCGACGGAGCCGGCGCCGACGGCACGTCGACCGGTTCCACCCCGGCCTGAGCATCGTCGAGGGCTCCGACCACCCCCGCTAAGCTGTCCCCGCATCCGAACGACCCGACCGGTCGCCCCACCCGACCCCCCGGTCGCCTCCACGAAATGAGTCCCCGTGCGCAAGATCCCCGCCCTCGTCGTGACGGTCGGCCTGCTCGCCTCGATGACGGCCTGCTCGAGCACGGCCGGCCCCGGCTCCGCCGGCTGCCCTCCCACGGGTGACGCCGCCTCGGTCGTCACCGCGACCGGCGACTTCGGCACGAAGCCCGACGTCGACGTGCCGACGCCGATCGTGACCAAGAAGACCGAGGTCTCGACGCTCATCGAGGGCGACGGTCAGCGACTCGTCGACGGCACCCCGGTCGTCATCGACTACACCCTGTTCGACGGCAGCACGGGCCAGGAACTCGAGGACAGCGGCTACGACGGCTCGACGAACGTCCCGTTGACGGTGGGCGGGCAGACGCTCGCCCCGCTCGTCGACGCGTTGGAGTGCTCCACGGTGGGGTCGCGCGTCGCGGTCGCCGTCAAGGCCAGCGACCTCTCGGCATCGATCAACGGCGCCGCGTCGACCCCGAACGACGATCCCGACGCCGCCTACGTCGCCGTCGTCGACGTCAAGCGGGCGTTCCTCGCGAAGGCCGACGGGGCCCTCCAGCTCGGCGCGGACGGCCTGCCCGCGGTGGTCACCGCCCCCGACGGTGCACCCGGCATCACGATCCCCGCGGGTGACGCCCCCACCGACGAGGTCGTGCACCTCGTCCGCAAGGGGCACGGTCCTACGTTGACCGCCGACGACTCCGCCGTCGTGCAGTTCACGGCCGTCACCTGGAGCCAGCCGTCCACGGTCGCGGGGTCGACCTGGACCAACGGCGGTTCGGCGACGCCGGTCGACCTCGGCGACGAGCAGATCCCCGACGACATCCGCTCGGCCCTGGTGGGCCAGCAGGTCGGCTCGCAGGTCATGGTCGTGCTCCCCGCGACGTCCGACAGCGGTGGCTCCGCCTACGTGTACGTGTTCGACGTGCTCGGGGCGATCCGATGACCCGGCCCTGCTGAGCCGGTCGCCGTGCCCACTGCCCGCACCCCCCGCGTCCCCGTCGAAGAGCGACTCTTCAGCCTCGTGTTGGCCTTGCTCGCGACGGACTCCGGGTTGAGCAAGACCGAGATCCTGTCGACCGTCCAGGGGTACCGCCAGAAGTACTCGCGCTCGGGTGACAACGCCGCGCTCGAGCGGCAGTTCGAGCGGGACAAGGACGACATCCGCGAACTGGGCGTCCCCCTCGAGACGATCGACGACCCGGCGGCGGCAGGCAACAACCAGGCACTCCGCTATCGCATCCCGCGGGGCGCGTACGAGCTGCCCGAGGACATCTCGTTCTCGTCCGAGGAGACCGCCCTCCTCACCTTGGCGGCGATGGTGTGGCGCGAGGGGTCGCTCTCGCACGAGTCCCGACGGGCACTCCTCAAGTTGCGCTCGCTCGGCGGCGCGGCGAGCGTTCCCGAGCTCGAGTACGCCCCTCGGCTCCGTTCCCGCGACGCGGCCTTCGAGCCGCTGCGGACGGCGCTCGACCGGGGCGTCGTCGTCCGGTTCGACTACCTGAAGCCCGGTGACGAGTCCGCCCGCCGGCGCGAGGTCGCCCCGGCAGCCCTGGTGCAGCACCAGGGCCGGTGGCTGGTGTCGGCGGTCGAGGTCGGCACGGGGGCACTCAAGACCTTCCTCCTGTCCCGTGTCGTCGGCCCCGTCCAGCTGACCACCACCCCGTACACGAGACCCAACGACGCCACGGCCGAGCGCGCGCTGGCCGACCTCGAGCAGGTCTGGCGCGATCGCACCGCGACCGTCCGCGTCGAGCCCCTGTCCGACGCCGAGACCCGACTCGGCAAGCGCCGTGGCACGACCCGTCTCGATGCCGACACGCTCCTCGTCCACTGGACCGACGACAACCTGCTCGCCGACGAGCTGGCCTCCTTCGGTCCCGAGGTCACCGTCGTCGAACCCGACGGTCTCCGTGCCCTGGTGCGCACCCGCCTCGAGGCCGTGCTCGCCGCCCACACCACCGGCCCGGTCGACGGGGGTGCCCGTGGCTGAGCCCCGCGGTGCCCTCCACGCGGCCGACAAGCTCGCCTTCCTGCTGTCGCTCGTCCCGTGGCTCATGGACCACGAGCGAGTCAGCGTGGCCGAGGCGGCCGCGCACTTCGGCGTGAGCGTGGGCGAGATCCGGCGTGCGGTCGAGCTGATCGCCGTCTCGGGCGTCCCTGGCGAGACGACGCAGTACCAGCACGGCGACCTCTTCGACATCGCGTGGGACGACTTCGAGCAGAACGACGTCATCGTGCTGACCAACCTCGTCGCCATCGACGACTCGCCACGGTTCTCCGCCCGCGAAGCCGCCGCCCTCATCGCGGGCCTGCAGTACCTCTCGTCGCTGCCCGAGAACGCGGACCGCGCGGCCATCGCCACACTGATGAGCAAGCTGTCGCGTGGGGCGTCCAGCGAACCGAGCCAGGTGGCCGTCGACCAGTCCGAGACGAACGAGGTCCTGGGGCTCGTCGGCCGGGCGGTCGAGGCGGGCGTCCAGCTCGAGTTCGACTATCGCGGCACCCGGGGGGTCGCGGAACGACGGCGGGTGGACCCGCTGCGGGTCGAGTCGGTCGACGCCGACTGGTACCTCAGGGCCTGGGACCACCTGCGCGAGGCTCCCCGGACGTTCCGACTCGACCGGATCGCCTCCCCGGCGCTCACCGCGACTCCGATCGCTCACCGGGCCGACGACGTCACCCTGCCCGAGACGCTGTTCGAGGGGTCTCCGGACGACCTGGTCGTGGTGCTCGACCTCGACGCCGCCGCGGCGCCGCTCCTCGCGGACTACGGTCCCGACGAACCCGAACCCCTCCCGCACGACCGCGTGCGCCTCCGGTTGCGCGTCAACCGACTCGGCACGCTCTGTCGCCTCGTGGCGGGACTCCCGGGTCACCCCGAGGTCGTCGGGCCCGAGTCGGCGCGCTCGGCCGTGGCCGACTGGGCGCGTCGGGCGATCGAGCGTTACGACGTCGACCCGTCCGTCACTCCCTGAACGTCCGGCTGCGGCACGCCCTGTGCATCGCCTGCGCCGTGCCTGCCGCAGACGAGGCCGCACGGTAGAGTGGACGTCACCCTGCCCCGCAAGGAGACCCCATCATGTTCGGAAACGCGCTCTCAGGCTGGCACCTGATCATCATCCTGGCGATCGTCCTGTTGCTCTTCGGTGCGCCGAAGCTCCCGGCCCTCGCGAAGAGCATCGCCCAGTCGATGCGCATCTTCAAGAACGAGGTCAACAGCGACAAGAAGGAGTCGGCCGTCGACGACGACCTCGAGGACCGTCCCGTCCGTCGTCCGGACGACTCGTCCGCCCGGTACACCGACGGTCCGACCGCACGACGCGTCGACGACTCGTACCCGTCGCCGAACCGCGACGTCCCGCCGAAGTCCTGACGCGTGGCCACGACGACGACTCGTGGCGACAGCACCCAGGGGAGGGGCACGGGCCGCAGCCGAGGCCGTGACGGCAAGATGTCCCTCGGGCAACACCTGCTCGAGTTGCGCAAGCGACTCTTCATCTCCGCCCTGGCCCTCATCCTGGCTGCTGTCGCCGGTTGGTTCCTCGCGCCCTTCGTCCTCGACGCCCTGAGGTCGCCGGTCGAGGCGATCGCGGCGGCACGCACGGGTGAGACCACCCTCAACTACTCGAACATCACGGGCGCCTTCGACCTCAAGCTCCAGATCGCGGTCACCGTCGGCGTCGTCATCTCGAGTCCCGTCTGGCTGTACCAGGTCTGGGCCTTCATCGTTCCCGCCCTCGTGCGCAAAGAGAAGCTCTACGCCGTCGGCTTCATCGGCACCGCCATCCCGCTCTTCCTGGGCGGCTGCCTGGCGGGATGGTACGTGCTGCCCCACATCGTCGAGGTCATGACCGGCTTCGTCGACACCCAGGACGCGACGATCATCGAGTCGAAGGTCTACTACGACTTCGTCCTCAAGCTGGTGCTCGCCGTGGGCATCGCCTTCGTCATGCCGGTGTTCCTGGTGCTGTTGAACTTCGTGGGCGTCGTCTCGGCCGCCGCCATCGTCAAGGGCTGGCGGGTGGCCATCCTCGTCATCGTCCTGTTCACCGCGATCGCGACCCCGTCGGCCGACATCTTCTCGATGTTCCTCCTGGCCATCCCCATGATCGTGCTGTTCTTCCTCGCCGCCGGCGTCGCCTGGCTGCACGACCGCCGGGTCGCGAAGCGGGCAGCCGCGCTCGACGCCGAACTCGCGGCGGGGTGACCCGGTGAGCCCCGACCTCAGTCCCGCGGAACGCTTCGCCGCGGCGAAGACGCGAGACAAGACCCCCAAGCTCCAGGCCTTCCGGTCCCGTCTCGGCTTCGCCCTCGACCCGTTCCAGCTCGCCGCGTGCGCCGCCCTCGAAGCGGGCGACAGCGTCCTCGTCGCGGCACCGACCGGCGCCGGCAAGACCCTGGTGGCCGAGTACGCGATCCACCTCGCCATGCAGGACCCGCGGGCCAAGGTGTTCTACACCGCACCCATGAAGGCACTGAGCAACCAGAAGTTCCAAGAACTCGTGGCCGAGTACGGAGCGTCCGAGGTCGGGCTGCTCACCGGTGACACGAACGTGAACTCCCGGGCGCGCATCGTCGTGATGACGACCGAGGTGCTCCGCAACATGATCTACGCCGGGTCCGAGATGCTGACCGACCTGCGGTACGTCGTCCTCGACGAGGTCCACTTCCTGGCCGACCGGTTCCGCGGCGCGGTCTGGGAAGAAGTCATCATCCACCTGCCGCTCGACGTGCGGCTCATCTCGTTGAGCGCCACGGTGTCGAACGCCGAAGAATTCGGCGACTGGCTCCAGACGGTCCGGGGGAGCACCGAGGTCATCGTCTCCGAGGACCGTCCCGTGCCCCTCGACCAACACGTCCTGGTCGGGGGCAAGTTCCTGGACCTCTTCGACTCCTCGGGGCAGGCCGCGACGAACCGGGTCAACCCCGAGCTCCTGCGCGCGACCTCGCTCGGTCGACGCGGCGGGCGGAGCGGTGGTCGTCGAGACGGCCACTCGGTGGGTCGGACCGGCCCCCGGGGCCACGTCGTACCTCCGACGCAGGGCGGTCCCGGTCGCCTCGACCGCTGGAAGATCGTCGAGATGCTCGACGACCAGAACCTGCTCCCCGCCATCTTCTTCGTCTTCAGCCGGGTCGGCTGCGACCAGGCCGTGTCCCAGGTGCTGAGGTCGGGCATCCGTCTCACGACCGCCGACCAGCGTCGTGAGATCCGCGAGATCGTCGAGGCCCGTTGTCGCACCCTGCGCGACGAAGACCTCGCGGTCCTCGGCTACTGGCGGTGGCTCGACGGGCTCGAGCGAGGTGTGGCGGCCCACCACGCCGGCCTGTTGCCGGCCTTCAAGGAAGTCGTCGAAGAGCTCTTCCAGAAGAAGCTCGTCAAGGTCGTGTTCGCGACCGAGACGCTGGCGCTCGGCATCAACATGCCGGCCCGCACGGTCGTGCTCGAGAAGCTCGAGAAGTTCAACGGCGAGGCTCGGGTGCCCATCACGCCCGGCGAGTACACCCAGTTGACCGGTCGTGCCGGTCGCCGGGGCATCGACGTCGAGGGCCACTCGCTCATCCAGTGGCAGCAGGGTCTCGACCCGCAGGCCGTCGCCTCGTTGGCCTCGCGGCGCACCTACCCGATGAACAGCAGCTTCCGGCCGACGTACAACATGGCCGTCAACCTCATCGAGCAGTTCGGGCGATCCCGCACCCGCGAGGTGCTCGAGACGTCGTTCGCACAGTTCCAGGCCGACCGCTCGGTCGTCGACCTGGCCCGCAAGGTGCGATCGCAGCAGCAGTCACTCGACGGCTACGCCGCGTCGATGGCGTGCCACCTGGGTGACTTCGGCGAGTACACGATGCTGCGTCGAGAGGTCGGCGACCTCGAGAAGCAGGGGGCGGCCCGGGCCGACTCGCAGTCGCGGGCCGAGCGCGACAAGCGTCAGCGTCGCATCGGCGAACTGCGTCGGCAGGTGCGGACGCACCCCTGCCATGCCTGTCCGGAGCGCGAACAGCACGCCCGCTGGTCCGAGCGCTGGTTCAAGCTGAAGAAGCAGACCGACCAATTGTCGGCGCAGATCCGCAGTCGGACCGGCGCCGTCGCCAAGGTCTTCGACCGGGTCACCGACGTGTTGCTCGACCGCGGCTACCTCGTCCCCACGGGCACGAACGCAGGAGGGGCGGGTCGCGTCCCGCGGGACGTCGAGGTCACCGTCGCCCCGACCGGTCGCACGTTGCGGCGCATCTACGGCGATCGCGACCTGCTCGTGGCCGAGAGCCTGCGCCTCGGTGTGTGGAACATGCTCGACGTGCCGTCCATGGCGGCCATGGCGGCCACCCTCGTGTACGAGCCCCGTCGGGACGAAGGCCAGCTCTCCGAGCGATTCCTGCCTCGCGGCGAGTTCCGTGCCGCGCTCGACGCCACGCAGCTGCTCTGGGCGGAACTCGACGACCTCGAGCACGAGCACCACCTTCCGGGCAGCCAGCCCCCGGCACCGGGTCTCGCCCTCGCGATGCACCGTTGGGCCCGCGGTGCCGCACTCGATTCGGTGCTCGACGACGCCGACCTCGCCGCCGGCGACTTCGTCCGCTGGACGAAGCAGACGATCGACCTGCTCGACCAGCTGTCGGTCGTGGGGGACCTGCCGGTCGGTCCGACGGCCCGGCAGGCGCTCGACGCCGTCCGTCGCGGCATCGTGGCCTACACCGCGGTCGGCCCCTGACCCTCCTCCCCGACGAGGCCGGACGTCCGCCGAGGACGACCGGCCTCCCAGACGCCGCCACCTAGAATCGCGGGGTGTCTTCCCGAGCGACCGACGTCCGACTGCCCCTCTGGCTCGCCCTGATCGTCGCCCTCGGTGCCGGCGCCGTCCTCGACGGCGGCTTCCCGGACGGCGACGTCTGGCCGCTGACCTTCGTCGGCATCGGGTTCGTGCTGGTGGCCCTCCGGGGCCGGTCGCTCGGCGGTTCCTTCCTGGTCGGCCTCGTGGCGGGCCTGTCCTTCTACCTGATCCACATCTCGTGGGCGACGCTCTTCCTCGGTGTCGTGCCCTGGGCCGCGTTGTCGACCCTCGAGGCGCTCTTCTTCGCCGCCGGGGCGATGCTCATCACCCTCGCGTACCGCTGGGTCCCGCTCATCTGGCCCGGCACCCTGGGCCGCACAGTCCTCCTGCCCGTCGTCGTCGGGGGGCTCTGGACGCTCCGTGAGTTCGTCGCCGGCAACTGGCCCTACGGCGGCTTCGCCTGGGGTCGCGTGGCCCTCAGCCAGTCCGAGAGCCCGTTCGCCGGTCTCGTCGCCTGGCTCGGCATCTCGGGGCTGTCGTTCCTCATGGTGGCGATCGTCGCCGCACTGATCCAGCTCGCCCTGCAGACGACCGTCCGGGGTTCGACCCGCGTGCTCGCCGCTGCCACGGTCGTGGTCGCCGCCCTCGCGGTGCCGCACTGGCCGACGCACTCCTCGGGCACCGCCACCATCGCCGCCGTCCAGGGCGACGGCGACGCCGGCTACTTCGCCGACCGGCAGTACGGCGACCTGACCAACGCCCAGGTCCTCGCGATGAGCGACCTGCAGGCCCAGCTCGCACGGCTGCCGGAGGACCAGCGCTCCCTCGACATGATCGTCTGGCCCGAGGGAGGCAGCGACCGTGATCCCACCCGCGACGCCACCGGCCAGTACGTCTTCGACGCGATCTCCCGTGGCTACGACGCCCCCCTCGTGTCGGGCGTCATCACCGAGAGCGACGACGGTGAGACCGTCCACAACTCGTCCCTGCTCTGGTCGGACGGTGGAGTGGCGGACCAGTACGACAAGAAGCACCCGGTCCCGTTCGGGGAGTACGTCCCCGATCGCGCCTTCTGGCGGCCCTTCGCTCCCGACCTGATCGACCTCATCGGGCGGGACTACACGCCGGGCACGCGGGACGAGGTCTTCGACCTCGGTGACTTCCGTGCCGGGATCTCGATCTGCTTCGACATCGTCGACGACCAGCTCATCACCAACATGATGGACGAGGGCGCGCAGGTCATCATCGGCCAGACCAACAACGCCGACTTCGGGACCCGTCCCGGGCAGACCGACGAGAACGAGCAACAGCTCGCCATCGCACGCCTGCGGGCGATCGAGACGGCGCGTCCCCTCGTCAACGTCTCGACCGTCGCCTCGACGCGGGCCATCGACGCCTCGGGCAGGACGACCGCGAGCATCCCCGACTACGAGCCCGGAACGATGGTGGCTGTCGTCGACCTCGGTACCGGGACGACGCCCGCCGTCGTGGCGAGTCGAGCGATCGAACTCCTCGTGTCGTTCTTCGGTCTCGCGATGCTGCTGCTGTCGCGCCTCTTCATCGGGACCCGGCGTTCCACTCGTCGACGCCGGCTCGACGAGGCACCCGACCCGATCCTGCCGCGGTGGCGGGTCGTCGACTGACGGTCCGGCTCCGCCGGGACGAGAGAAGGCCCGACCACCGTGAGGTGGTCGGGCCTTCTCGTCGGATCGCTGCCGGACGGGTCGTCAGGCGCCGATCTTGTGCTGACCCTTTCGGGCCCTGAGGAAGTCGAGTCGTTCTTGGAGGAGCTCCTCGAGCTCGTCGCGGCTGCGTCGCTCGAGCAACATGTCCCAGTGGCTCCGGGGGACCTTCACGTCTCCGGCGTCGATCTCGACGGGCTTGCCGTCGGCCGAGAGCAGACGACCCTCTTGGCCGCTCTTGGGCGACTGCCAGATGTCCGGGATCTCGGCGTCCGCAGCGAACACCATGTCGAACGTCTGACCGTCGGTCGTCTGGTAGACGGCCTTCTTGCGGGGCGAGAACTCCACGCCCTCTTCGCTCTGCAGGCTCTGGCTGCCGAGCCTCATTCCGCGCAAACTGCGATCTGCCATTGTGTGGTCTCCTCTCGCGTTGCAATCACCCGTTGTAACCCGTTCTGGCCCTCCGCCGTTCCGGGCCGTGCGATTTCACAGTCCCTTCACAGTGCCCGGGCAGTCTCGGGACGGGGTCACACGGCGCGCCGACGCACCTCGTCGAGCGCCAGGTCGGTGCGATCGGTGACGATGCCGTGCACGCCCAGGTCGAGCAGCCTCACCATGTCGGCAGGCTCGTTGACGGTCCACACGTGCGTCTCGACACCCAGGGCCGCCCACTCGGCCACGCGCGCGGTCGTGACGATGCGGACCGGGCCCTTGCGCTCGGGGACCTGGACGGCCCGGCACCCGGCGAGGGCGCGCCGCACCAGCGACCGCCGGAGACGGGGGAGGGGGACGAGGCCTGCGGCAACCGCCGCGACGATGCCCCGGGACGAGGCCGACGTCGCGACTCCCGGCAGGGCCCGGACCGCCCGCAGACGCCTCCGGTGGTCGAACGAGGTCACCAGGACGCGATCCGTCGCCCGGACGCGGGCGATCGCTCGGACGGCCGGTGCGACGGCCTCGTCCGACTTGAGGTCGATGTTGAACCGGGTCTCCGGGAAGGCGTCGAGCGCCTCGTCGAGGGTGGGGATCTCGTGCTCACCGTCGAGCCGGACCATCTTGACCTCCGCGAGGTCGAGGTCGAGGAGGCGCTCCTCACGTCCCGCGAGCCGCGTCAGGTCGGGATCGTGGCTGATCACCGCGATGCCGTCGCGCGTGGCGTGCACGTCGGTCTCGACGTACGTCGCCCCGGCCGACACGGCGAGGGCGAACGCCAGCATCGTGTTCTCCGGGGCGTCGACGGCCAGGCCCCGGTGCGCCAACACCCGGGGGCCGGCCGGAGCGAACCAGCCGGCCGAGACCGGGGGAGCGGACGGCACTACGAGGTCGCCGGAGGAGTGGTCGGCCCGGTGTCCGACGCGCCCGCCCCGGGAGCCGGCCGGTCAGCGCCGGCCGCACCCGCGCCTCCGGAACCGACACCGGAGCCGGTCTCACCGGGCGTGGTGACGGTCGGGAAGCCGAGGTCCGGTTCGGCCTCGAGGTCGACGGTCGATGCGAGGTCGGGCGTGACGTCCATCTCGGAGACCTTGGGGGCCTCGGTCGGGGTCCACCCCGGGGCGTTCGGGTCGCGCGGGGCGAAGAAGCCCTGCCCGATGCCCTTCAGGGCCTCGGTCAACTCGCTCGGGATGATCCACATCGTGTTGGCCGAGCCGTCCGCGATCTTCGGCAGGGTCTGGAGGTACTGGTACGCGAGCAGCTTCGGGTCGGGGTCGCCGGCGTGGATGGCGTTGAAGACCGTCGCGATGGCCTCGGCTTCGCCCTGTGCCCGCAGCACCTGGGCCTTGGCGTCGCCCTCGGCCTTGAGGATCGACGACTGTCGCGACCCCTCGGCCTCGAGGATCTGGGACTGCTTGGTGCCCTCGGCGGTGAGGATGGCGGCGCGACGGTTGCGCTCGGCACGCATCTGCTGCTCCATCGAGTCCTGGATCGACAGGGGCGGATCGATGGCCTTCAGCTCGACGCGACCGACCCGGATGCCCCATTTGCCGGTGGCCTCGTCGAGCACGATGCGCAGCTGGCCGTTGATGTTGTCGCGACTGGTGAGGGCCTGCTCGAGGTTCAACCCTCCGACCACGTTGCGCAGCGTGGTCGTCGTGAGCTGTTCGACGGCCCCGAGGTAGTTGGCGATCTCGTAGGTGGCCGCCCGGGCGTCGGTCACCTGGAAGTACACGACCGTGTCGATCGAGACGACCAGGTTGTCCTCGGTGATGACGGGCTGCGGCGGGAACGAGACGACCTGCTCGCGCATGTCGATCAGCGGCCGCACGCGGTCGATGAACGGCACCAGCAGGTTGAGCCCGGGGGAGAGGGTCTTGTGGTACCGCCCCAGACGTTCGACCACGCCGGCACTCGCCTGCGGGATGATGCGGACCGAGCGGAAGAGGATGACGAGGACGAGCACGACGACGATCGCGACGACCACGATCGTGACGACGGTTCCGGCACTGATGGTGTCCATGGCTTCAGGACCTCTCTGCGGGGGCGACGAAGGCGGTCGACCCCTCGATGGCGGTCACGACGACCGGGGCCCCGGTGTCGAGTGCGAGGTCGGGGCCTGCCGACGTCGCGGGGGAGGACAGCACGCGGGCCGTCCAGGTCTCGCCGTTCGACAGCTTGACCTGGCCGGGGTCGGAGCCGATGGGCACGACGACCGTGCCGCGCAGCCCGAGCAGCGCCTCGACGTTGCTGGGGGTCGGATCGCCCCCGCGGCGGAGCGCCCGCAGCAACGGCGGCCGCACGGTGAACAGCAACAGGACCGCGAGGACGGCCGCGATGATCGCCTGCAGCCACCACGGGGCACCGAAGAGGCCGGCGAGCAGCCCGCCGACGCTGCCGATGGCGAGCATGAGGAAGGTGAATTCGAGCGTCGTCACCTCGACGATGACGAACACCAGGATGAGCGCGATCCACGCGACCCATGCGTAATCGTTCAAGACGTCCACGTCGACCTTCTCTCGTTCCCCTGTTATGAAAACTATCACCCGCCCCTGACGATGACGAGGGGGATTGGTAGGGTCGAGTCCGGTCCACGGGCCGATCGATCCCCGCACAGTCTGGAGCACGCCTTGTCCAACCCCCTCGCCGCAGAGTCCCTCGCCGGAGCCCGAGTCCTGGTCACCGGATCGTCCCGGGGGATCGGTGCCGACACCGTGCGCTACTTCGCCGAGGCCGGAGCCAAGGTCGTCGTGAACTACCGCAACAAGGAGAAGCGCGCACTGCAGCTCGTCTCGACCATCGAGCAGGCGGGCGGCGAGGCGATCGCCATCGGGGCCGACCTCACCGACGAGGCCAGCCTGGCGGCGATGTTCGACACGGTGCGTGACGCCTGGGGCGGCCTCGACGTGCTCGTGATGAACGCCTCGGGCGGCATGGAGACGGGCATGGCCGAGGACTACGCGCTCAAGCTCAACCGTGACGCCCAGGTGGCGCTGTTGACCGCGGCCCTGCCGCTGCTCGCCCCGGGGTCGCGCGTCGTCTTCGTCACGAGCCACCAGGCGCACTTCATCCGCACGACCGAGACGATGCCCGAGTACCTCCCCGTCGCCCTCAGCAAGCGTGCCGGCGAGGACGCCCTGCGCGAGATGCTGCCGCAGCTCGAG